>NZ_CP013106.1:4123154-4440320 GCF_001431725.1 Halomonas huangheensis
GAACACCTGAATCACGGCGACACCGCCAATGATCAATGTCATGCCGATGATCGCCGGCAGATCCGGCTTCTCGCCGTAAATGACGATCCCCACCAACGTGACGAGCACGATGCCCAGACCCGCCCATAACGCATAGGCGATACCGACTGGCACGCTACGCAGCACCAGCGTCAGCAGGTAGAAAGCCGAAAGATAGCCGACCACCACCAGTACGCTGGGCCATAGGCGTGTGAACTCGTTGGAGGCCTTGAGTGCCGAGGTCGCAATGACCTCAGCAACAATCGCCAGAGCCAGATAGAAGTAGCTCACGCTTATGTACTCCTTTTCAGACGGCTGAGCATGATGCGGTCAAAGGCGCTATTGAACACCATGGCGTAGACAAGAAAGAACAGCAAAAATCCGAAATCCAACCAGAAAGCCTCCACCAGCCCGACATTCAGCCACCAGGCAACCGCCGGTAAGGTCATGATCAACAACCCCAGCTCGAAACCGAGAGCCTGAACGAAGCGCTGCGTCAGGCTACGCTTGCGAGACGGTACCATACGATCAAAACCCCAGTTCCAGATCAGGTTCCACAGCATGGCAGCGGTGGCGATACCTGCCGCCAGAATACCGATCTCCCCCATATCATGGCCGCTCAGCCAGGCAGCCAGCGGTGTAACAATCACCAGTCCACCCAGCTCGAACAGTGTCATATGAGTCAGACGCTCCTTGAACGAACGCATCGCCACCCTCTCCTCTTGGAAAACAATATTTGGCTGTTGGCGGCTATTCTAGGGATTATTGCGATGGTATCGAGTTAGAAGCTATCGTAATTTACGATAGATCAAAGAGCATCAGCGGCCAGCCACCCGCCCTCCGTACCAGGGAGTACCCGACATGCACTGGACCCTCGATCAACTGACACTGTTCGTGGCTTGTGCCGACCATGGTTCCTTTTCCGCTGCCGCGCGCCATGCAGGGCGTGCGCAGTCGGTAGTGAGCACCGCCATCGCCAATCTCGAACTCGATCTCGACTGCGAGCTGTTCGACAGAAGTACGCGTTCACCGACCCTGACCAATGCTGGCCAGGCGCTACTGCCGGAGGCCCGAGCGGTAATCGCACAGTGCCAGCGCCTGACGGCCAGGGCTGAGATGCTGGAACGCGGTGAGGAAGCACAGTTGGTTGTGGCAATTGATGAAGCATTGGTGGAAATGCCTCCAGTGGACGCCACTCTCGAAGCACTGGCGGAACGATACCCCTCACTGGCACTGACACTGCTATACGGCGGAGAAGGTGATGTCGCCAACTGGGTCGAGGAGCGAACCGCCAACCTCGGAGTCCTGCTCAGCCAGGAGCGTTCGCCGGGTGACCTGGATGCCACTCGAATCGCCCTGCTGCGACAGCACTGGGTTGTCGGCTCCCGACACCTCCTGGCACAACACCGCAATATCGGCCCACAGCAACTGATGCGGCACCGCCAGCTGATGATTGCCTCCCGCCGCACCTCAGGCCGCTCTGCAGAAGCCGCACCAATGAGTACTCAGTGCTGGCGCCTGAACAGCTTCTACTCCATGGCGGAGCTCGCCACACGAGGCCTGGGCTGGGCCATTCTCCCCGAGCATATTGCCCACTACCCACCATTTCGCGATCGACTGGTGCGTTTGACCAGCAGCGCACTCGGCCAGGCGCCCAGTATCGAGGTGGAAACCGTTATCCGCCGCGATGCCGGACAGGGACCGATTGCACGCTGGCTGACAGCGCAGCTGGGCGAACGCTTTCGGGCGGTAAGTGAAGAAGAGAAGGAAGAGAGAAGGGGTAAATAAGAATGCAGAGCCGTCTTGCGGATAACAGCACCTCTTGTAACTTACCTTTCTCTTCTTCCAACTACTCTCAGCCCTCCGTGCTCTGAGGCATCAGCCCCGGCCGGTAATCGAGGTCGACTACCAGGTGCCACAGCGGTTGTCCGCTGTCGTGATACTTGCGCTCGAAATGAGTCAGCGGGTCGTCATCGGGATCGAAGGGACCCAGCGGAGCGGAGATGCCGGTGGCCTGAGCAATGGCGATGGCGAACTCTTCGATGTAGATGCGCCAGTTGGACCGCACTTCGAGTCGTCCCCCTAGTCCGACAATGGCCGGAAACACGGGATGCCCCTGCCAGCGCATCTTGAGCTGTACGGATTTGGGATAGGGGTTGGGGTAAAGCAGGTAATGACGCTCTGGCTGCCACTCGGCAGCAATGGCCAGACGCCAGAAATCCACCAGATCAGCACGCACCAGCAATGCGTTGTCAGGTAATGCCCCATGGTCACGCGATAACCGATCGGCACTGCGATCGACTCCGATCACACAGTGCTCGGGAAAACGCTCAGCCAGCTTGCGCGTCGACATGCCGACACCGCAGCAGGCATCGAGAATCAAGCCTCGCGACCCCTGAGTCTCGCGCCAGCGCTCGGCCTGTTGAAAAGCTTCGCGTGTATGCTCGGCAATCGGCTTTCGCCAGACATGCGACAGCGAACGTGACACCCTCCTGTTCAAGTCCTCATGAGGCCCAGCCTGGCTGGTGGAAATACTGCGCGATGCCTGGTGCATGACAACTCTCTGCTGCTGACTCTGGAACGGTGACCCGAGATTGGCCATTCAATCGCTGAAGTGTAACAGCCCAACCGCCAGTGCGCTGGTACTCCCCGTCAGGCTACCGATGGCGCCAGTACTGTTAGTCACCCCGAATTGAAGGCCAGCTGTGTCAGACATACAGCATATCGCGTTGCCACAACCCGCATGACGTTCACAGACTCAAATGCTAAGATCGCTGGCCTCAAACCCTCTCCCATGGCAATATCGAACGGTGTTTTTGCTTGGGGCATATGACCAGGCGCTCGGTTCGAGGCTTCAGCGTATGTACTCGTCTCAGCAGTGCCCCGGCAACAAGGGAAAAACCGGTCATGGCGTGATCGCCGAGAGGCTGTCCGCGGTCAGCGTGAAGACGCCGGAGTCTACACGCGAGCCAGGGGAAATGGTCGAGATCATCTACGATCTCCCATATCAACGCCAGGGTAGCAAGCGAGGCCATTGACCAGTGACACCCTGTTTTTTTTACTGCTTGATTACGAGGACTCCGGCTTGTCACATTTACCGGTGATCGTGGGCATGGGCGGCATCAATCCTGCCGGTCGAACTTCAGGCCATCAGGCCTTTCGTCGTACCGTGTTCGACGCCCTGTCCGAGACCCAACAGGCCAGTACTCTGCTTGGGCTGGCGGCGTTGATGCGCCTCGCCAGCCGAGATGCTGACGAACGCTGGCATGATGCTTCCGGCCAGGTGCTGGATGCGCAGACGCTCGTCGCCCAGTCTCGCGACCTGATACTCAACCACACGCTGATCCGACGTAACGAGGACCCGCGCTTCGGTGCCGAGGGCATTCCCGGTAACCGCCGTGCGAGTCTTGAGCTGGAAGCGCCACTGACCTTCCGCCTGCGCCGCCGCGAACTTCCGAAAGACCTGCCGCCTACCTGGCAGGTGCGTGAGGTCGATCGTCAACACCTCGAAGTCACCGTGCCGGCCGGCAATATGGATGTCATGCTGCCCGAGGCTCGACCGGCTCAGGTACGTGCCGCCGGCCAACTGCCAACGGGGTTTGATCCCAGCCAACTCTATCGCAGTGTCCACCACCCGCGAGGCCTGTCGATGTCAGTGTTCGCCGCCAGCGATTGTCTCGGCGACAGTGGACTGGATTGGGACAATCTCCGCGACCAACTCGACCCGGACAGCGTTGGGGTCTATGCCGGCAATTCCATCGGTCAGCTCGATGAGGAAGGCTGGGGAGGGTTGATCAAGAGTTTCGTTTCAGGCAAGCGCGCCACCTCCAAGCAGATGCCACTGGGCTACGGTCAGATGCCTGCTGACTTTCTCAATGCCTATGTGATCGGTAGTGTGGGAACCACCGGCGCCGCCCTCGGTGCCTGTGCCAGTTTCCTGTATAACCTGCGTCTCGGTGTCCAGGATATTCGCAGCGGTCGTTGCCGGGTGGTTATCGTCGGCACCTCTGACGCACCCATCACTCCAGAGATCGTCGAAGGCTTCCGCACCATGGGTGCGCTTGCCGATGACGATGGCCTCAAGGCACTGGATGCGCTGGAACTGCTTACCGACGCCGACTATCAGCGCGCCTGCCGTCCGTTCGCGCGCAATTGCGGCTTCACCATCGGTGAAGCAAGTCAGTTCATCATGCTGATGGATGATGCACTGGCAATAGAGAATGGTGCCGAGATTCTCGGTAGCGTGCCCGACGTGTTCGTCAATGCCGACGGCTGGAAGCGTTCCATCTCGGCACCGGGCATCGGCAACTATGTCACCCTCGGCAAGGCCTGTGCGCTGGTTCGCGACATGCTTGGTGAGAAAGCCCTGCGTGAACGTACGTTCGTGCATGCGCATGGCACCTCGACCCCCAAGAACCGTACTACCGAATCCCACGTTTTTGACGTGGTCGCCCAGGCCCACGGTATCGAACAGTGGCCAGTGGTGGCCATCAAGGCCTATGTCGGCCATTCCCAGGGAACCGCAGCTGGCGACCAGTTGACCAATGCTCTGGGTAGCTTCGCCCACCACCTGCTCCCGGGTATCAGCACCGTCGACACCATAGCTGATGACGTGCATGCCGAGCGCCTGCGCTTCTTCCAGCAACCGCTGGCCTTCGAAGCCGATGCAGCCTTCATCAATGCCAAGGGCTTCGGCGGTAACAATGCCACCGGAGTGGTGCTGTCACCCGATGCCACTGAGCGCCTGCTGCGCAAGCGTCATGGCGAGGCAACCCTCGACAAGTGGCGTGTCCGTCGCGAGGAAGTACGTGCCCGAGCCGGTCGCTACCATGCAGCGGCCGATACAGGCCACTTCGATGTTCGCTATCGTTTCGGTGAAGGCGTGCTGGAAGGCCCGGAACTGAGTGTGGGGATCGAAAGCATCCATATCCCGGGTTATGCTCGGCCAGTCTCGTTGAACGTCGATAACCCCTTCGGGCGTCTCGACGACGATTGACTCGCGATTCGTGCCCTCCCCCTAGCTCGCTGGACGGGTTCCAGGAGGGTGCCGTTGTCAGGAGAACCTCATGACCATCGCCGTCTATCCCGGCACCTTCGACCCCATCACCAATGGTCACTACGACTTGATCGAACGCGCGTCACGCCTGTTTGACAAAGTGATAGTGGCCATCGCCACCAGTCCAGGCAAAGGACCGGCACTGGACCTCGACACCCGTATGCAATTGGTCCGCGAAGTGGTCAGTGCCCATGGCAACGTCGAGGTGGTTGGTTTCTCGGGGCTGATGACAGAGTTCATGCAACAGCAGCAGGCTCGCGTCCTGTTGCGTGGCCTACGAGCAGTATCCGACTTCGAGTATGAACTGCAGTTGGCCAATATGAACCGCGCTCAGATGCCGGATCTGGAGACAGTGTTCCTGACACCAGAAGTCGAGAATTCCTACATTTCCTCGACGCTGGTCCGGGAAATCGCCCGTCTTGGCGGCGATGTCTCGCGTCATGTCCATCCCAGGGTCGCTGAAACGCTGCGTAAGCATTACAATACCTGACTAAACCAGTGGGATTTATTGCGACTCATTCGCAATCTCCCGGTGCAACACGGATTCCCGCGTTGCGTGGCCCCATGCCAAGTATGGATGAGGACCCCCATGGCCCTGATGATCACCGATGAGTGCATCAACTGCGACGTCTGCGAACCTGAATGCCCCAACGACGCGATTTCTCCCGGCGAGGAGATCTACATCATCGACCCCAACCTCTGTACCGAGTGCGTGGGTCACTATGATGAGCCCCAGTGTCAGCAGGTCTGTCCGGTGGACTGCATTCCACTGGATCCGGAGCGTGCCGAGACCCACGACCAGTTGATGCAGAAGTACCACATCATTACCGCTGCCTGATATTCGCTGACCGAGCCATCGCTCAAGCCAGCACTACATAGAGCACAGCGCCTGTCAACGGGCTGGAACAAGAGCCCCGGGGAGCAGGAAGAGCGGGCAGAACTGGAAGCATGAGGGAGAGGATCTTCTTCGCTCAGGTGTCCGCTCTCTCGATGTCAGTCGCAGTGCTCAGGCTCTCGTCGAGCATATCGTTCTTGCCTCCGCCTTCGAGCAGAATCGCAATCGCTGCGAGCGAGCCATGGCCAATATCAGCAACGAACTCGCATAACCCCGCACAAAACCAACCCCTTCCAGAATGTATCCAGCACACCTATTACAGCCGCCCCTTCGCGACAGCATGAGCTCATGGTGAAAATCACCAGCCCTACAGATGACAAGGTGTGCTGGCAAACATCGGGGAAATTCCCTTGAACGACTCACGACACCCTCCACAAGGCCTTTCCGTACCCACACAGCTGTCAGATTCACGGATCTCGCATCGGATTCGACCGTAGCCCGGCCAGTATTGCTCTGTTGGCTTGCAGCCAGCCGGACACAACGCGATCATGTGAGCCCTTTACCCAGAGCCAGACCGTGCACACCTTCAAGGACGCCCTCTCCAGCTTTCCACGCATCGCCACCATTGCCTGGCCGATCATTCTGTCCAATATCACCGTTCCGCTTCTCGGCCTGGTGGATACCGCTGTGGTTGGGCATCTTGAGGATTCTCGCTACCTCGCCGGCGTTACCCTTGGGGCGATGCTGTTCAGTTTCCTGTACTGGGGCTTCGGCTTTCTGCGTATGGGCACCACCGGACTGACCTCACAGGCCATGGGACGTGAGCAGCACGACTCGGTTCGTCATCTGCTGGGGCAGTCACTGATCATGGCGGCCCTGATCGGTGTACTGCTGATCGCGCTGGGCGACCCTCTTGTCGCACTTGGCCTGTACTTGCTTGACGGTAGCGAAAGCGCCTCACAACTGGCACAGAGCTACGCTGCCATTCGCCTACTCTCGGCCCCCGCGGTACTCGCCAACTATGCCATCCTCGGCTGGTTCCTCGGCCAGCAGAACAGCCGCGTTACCCTGGCACTGTTGCTGGTCAACAATGGCGTCAATATCGTCCTCGATCTGGTATTTGTCGTCGGCCTGGAGATGACCAGCGATGGCGTGGCCTGGGCCTCGGTGATTGCCGACTATAGCGCCTGTGGCCTGGGCCTATGGCTGTGCCGCCGTCGCCTGCTATGCCTTGGCGGTCGTTTCGTGAAAGCCCGCCTGCTGCGACTCTCGGCCTATGCCGAACTGTTCTCGGTCAATGGCAATCTATTCGTGCGTACCATGGGCCTGCTGTTCGCCCAGGCTTTCTTCACCGCCCAGGGAGCGGCTCAGGGCGATACCATTCTTGCCGCCAACGCCGTGCTGCTGCAGTTCATCATGCTGACCTCCTATGCGCTGGATGGCTTTGCCAATGCTGCAGAGGCCTTGACTGGACATGCCATTGGCCGACGGCGTTTTGACCAGTTCGCCACTGCCGTGCGCGGTGCCGCACTCTGCTCGCTGGTAACCGCAGGCGTTGCCAGCCTCGCCTTCGCCTTTGGTGGTAATGCGCTGATCGCCCTACTGACAGGGCTTCCCGAAGTGCGCGCCGCGGCGGCGGACTACATGCCCTGGATGGTCATGATGCCGCTGATAGCCGTATGGAGCTATCTGCTGGATGGCGTTTTCATCGGCGCCACGGCCATTCGTGAAATGCGCAACTCGATCTTCATCGGACTGATCGTCTATCTTCCGCTATGGTGGCTAACGCAAGGTCTCGGCAATCATGGACTATGGCTGGCCTTCATGACCTTTACCGCAGTTCGCTCGGCGGTATTGATCGGCTACTACCTGCGCTACCGACATTCGCGCTGGAGCGACAGTAGTCTTTGACTCGCCTATTGCACTGCGGCAGGGTACGGAAGAAGCGCATTGCCGGGCCCGAGAATATCTCCTACACAACCAGAAGAAGCGAACCACGCCATGCTGAGAGCTCTTTCACGTCCTGCAGTGAAACTGGTCGAGCGCTATCTGCCCGACCCTTATATCTTCGTGTTGTTGCTGACCCTGATCGCGGCTGCGGCTGCCATTGCCATCGAGCGCCAGTCACCGATGGCTGTCCTCACCTATTGGGGTGACGGGTTCTGGAGTCTATTGTCGTTCTCCATGCAGATGCTGTTGGTGCTGGTCACTGGCTTCATGCTGGCCAGTTCACCTCCGGTAAAACGCCTGCTCTCCAGGCTCGCCGGTCTGGCCAACAATGCCGGTGCAGCGATCATTCTGGTAACGCTGGTCTCGCTGGCCGCCAGTTGGATCAACTGGGGGTTCGGATTGGTCGTGGGCGCGCTGTTTGCCAAGGAATTGGCTAGACAGATCAAGGTTGACTATCGACTGCTGGTCGCCAGCGCCTATTCCGGTTTCGTGGTCTGGCATGGTGGTCTGGCCGGTTCAGTACCTCTGACCATCGCCACCGACGGGCACTTCTCGATGGAGCAGATCGGTATCATCGGCACGTCCGAAACGATCTTTTCGGCGTTCAACCTACTGATCGTGGCAGCGCTGTTCGTCTCCGTACCATTGGTCAATCGCATGATGCTGCCGAGCGAGCGGGAAAGCGTCTATATCGACCCGACCCTGCTCGGTGAAGAGAGTGACAGCACACGTCCCCGCCTCACCCGTCCTGCCGAACGTCTGGAAAACAGCATCACACTGGCACTGCTGGTCGGCGTGCCCGGCCTGATCTACCTGGTGAGCTACTTCATCGGCGGCGGCGGGCTGAACTTGAATGTGGTCAACTTCATGTTCCTGTTCCTCGCCATCGTGTTGCACCGTACGCCACAGAGTCTGCTCAACAGCCTCCATGAAGGCATCAAGGGCGGTGCAGGTATCGTCATCCAGTTCCCGTTCTATGCTGGGATCATGGCGATCATGATTCAGTCTGGCCTCGCCGAGACCATGTCTCAGGCGATGATCTCCTTTGCCACCGAAAAGACGCTGCCATTCTGGACCTTCATCAGTGCCGGCATCGTCAACATGTTCGTACCCTCAGGTGGAGGCCAGTGGGCCGTGCAGGCACCGGTTGTCATCCCCGCGGCTCAAGCGCTGGGCGTCGACATTCCCCGCGCTGCCATGGCCGTCGCCTGGGGTGACGCCTGGACCAACCTGCTGCAGCCGTTCTGGGCGCTGCCCGTGCTGGGTATTGCTGGCCTCAAGGCCAAGGACATCATGGGCTTCTGCCTGATCCAACTGATCATCACCGGGATCATCATTTCCATCGGCCTGACCTGGCTATAGACTGAACCTATCTCGATAGTACATAGCGCCTTGCCTCCATTGATGGAGCAAGGCGTTTGTCATGAAGACACATATAACGAAATACACCCAAGGACCGCCCCTATGGACGAACACCGTCTCCCCGGCCAGCACGAGCTGACCATGACCGTACTGATGACTCCTGATATGGCCAACTTCAGTGGCAAGGTACACGGTGGCGCAATTCTCAAGAAGCTCGACGAAGTCGCCTATGCCTGCGCCAGCCGCTATTCGGGGAACTATGTGGTCACGCTGTCGGTGGACCAGGTAACGTTCAAACAACCTATCCATGTCGGTGAACTGGTTACCTTCCTGGCCACAGTCAACCACGTCGGTCGTTCATCGATGGAAATCGGTATCAAGGTTGTCGCCGAGGACATCCAGCAGAAGGTGATTCGTCATACCAACAGCTGCTACCTGACCATGGTCGCCGTGGATGCCGACGGTCGCCCTGCCGCCATCGCTCCGCTGGAGCTCAAGACCGAGTTGCAGAAACGTCGCTTCGAACAGGCTACACGACGCAAGGAACTACGCCAGCAGGCTCAGCAGCAGAAATGACTCCCGCTATACCCGCCGCTCAGTAGATGACAACAACATGCATCACAACAACATGCATCATAACAACAAGGCCGCCCCTCACGGACGGCCTCCGGTCCTGCTGCCCTACCGAGCAGTGTCTCAACCACAAGTGACGTCGATGATCACATCATTGTCGTCCAGCTTGACGTTGAGACGGTCCATACGCAGGTCCATGGTCGCAGCGGTATTCGGACGCAGCACTCGCAAGGTTGCGGCACCGCTATCGCTCAGCAATTGAGCATCCAGGCCCTGCTGATAACCCTGTCCAATCAGATTCTGGACGGCATCGACATCGCACATATCCTGACGATCGTCAGTCATGGCGGGCGGCAAGGGTGCGGGGGCCTTCTCGGCCTGACTACCGCTGGAACCCGTGGAGCATCCCACCAGGCCCAACGAGGCCACCATCAGAAATACGCAGGAAATTCGGATCATGGTTGGCCTCCAATGCCTATCGGATCTACAGACTCATGCTCTTCAGATTCACCCTCTCAAGAGTCAGCCTGCACAAGAACAGGAAAAGTCCGGCGCCGCTGAACAGCGGCGCCTCGCGCCGGCTACTTGTTGGCGCTGTTCTGAATGCCTTCACCGGCCTTTTCGATATCCTGGCCAACACCCCGCCAGGTGTTGCAGCCACTCAGCATCGCCAGTGTCAGCAGCGACACCAGCACAACAGACAGGGTTCTTCTCATTGTCGACTCTCCTTGAGCATATTCTGGCTTGATACCCGACTAATTTAGCATGAAGGGTCCACAAAGTGAGCCAGTTCATGGGGCACAGCTCTCTCTACAGCACCAGCAGCTTGAAAATGATCGCAACAATGACGGTCAGCGTCAGCCACTTGACCACCTGGGCGCCTCGCGGACTCATATTGACCTTCACCGCCAACCAGGCCCCGGTCATGCTTCCGGCTGCAAGCATCAGACCGTAGCTCCAGCGCACCTGGTCATGCCACAGGAACATTGCCAGTGCAGGCAGCGTGTAAACCAGAATGATCACAACCTTGAAGGCATTGACTTGCGCGAGATCAATCTTCAGCGCGCGATACAGCACGATTATAAACAGAATACCTACGCCGACCTGCAGGAATCCACCATAGACACCGATCAGGAACATCACCAGATACACCGCCGGTGTCAGGCGTTCCCTTGTGAGAGGGCGCGTATCCAGACGCGGTTGAGGGAGGATCATGATCACTGCAGCGGCAACCATCACCGTCACCAGAATCGATTCAAACAAGGCATCACTGACCTGAAGCGCCAGCCACACTCCTACCAGCGACCCCAGAACTGCCGGCATCGCCAGACGTAGACTCAGGTTGATGTGACGAGCCCCGGCGCGGAAGAAGTTCCAGGTTGCCGACACACTCTGTAGAGCAATCGACACCCGGTTGGTACCGTTGGCCACCTGAGGTGGTAACCCAAGAAACATCAACAATGGCAACGTCAGCATCGAGCCGCCAGCAGACAGCACATTGATGAATCCAGCAACAACGCCGATACCCAGTAGGGCAAAGGCTTCCATGTATGTCATGTGTGTATTCCTTGCAGAGTCCCAACAGGGACTAAACCTCGAGTGGAACTGTCGTGTACTCTGTCAGACATCCCTGAGACTGGAGCCCATCATGCCTGATATTCCGCTGGATCCGCGCCTTGTCGCCGACAGCTACCCGCTTACCGAACTGCCACTGTGCCAGTTGCGCTTGATGGACGACTCACGCTACCTATGGCTGATACTGATCCCGAGACGAGCCGGTGTCAGTGAGGTATTCGAACTCAGCCCGGAAGACCAGCATCAGCTGTGGCGCGAAGCGGCCATCATCGGCAAGGCCATCAAGGCGCACCGCGATGGCGACAAGCTCAATATCGCCAGTCTCGGCAATATGGTGCCGCAGTTGCATATCCATGTAATCGTGCGCCACCAGGGCGACGCCGCCTGGCCCGGCCCGGTGTGGGGGCAGGGACAAGCCGAGCCTTACGACAAGGAATACCTCGCGGAAGTCCGCGAGCGAGTACTGGCCATAGTCAGCGGCATCCGTTTCAGCGATTAGCTGCCGAAAGGCCCGGAGCCGCTGCCACCTCCGGCAGGTACCAGCAGCGGCAAGCCACCAACACTTTGATCCACCTGACTGAGCAGTAGAATACCCAGCGCACAGATCGCCAGCCCACCCGCCAACGACACCAATGGCGACAGCATCGACCAGGGGATCCGCGAGCGTCGCGTCAGGCGACGCTCCGCCCAATGACGCGCCATGACACTAGCCAGCCCCAATGACGATACCGTGATCGCGGTCCCCACTGCCATGACCAGCACTGCGGCTATCCCCATCTGAGGGTGGCCGAGCAGGGTCGTTACCGCCATCAACAGCACGGCACCACTACAGGGTCGGGCACCGATAGCCAGCACCGCCATCCAACTCCCCTTGCCCTGAGCGACCTGCTCCGGAGTGACATGATGATGCCCGGAACAGCAGGCGTGGTCGTGGTCGTGGTCGTGGTCGTGGTGATGATCATGAGCCGCCTTGCGCGCGATCATACTCCGGCGCAGATCACGCAGTGCTCGCAGACACAGCCACAGGCCGAGCAACGCCACCATGGTGAAACTCAGTCGCTCCACCCAGACCACGCTGCCTAGAGCCTCTCGAGTCAACCAGCCAAACCCAACCACCAACACCACTACCAGCCCGATGGCGACCAGCGCCTGCAATAGAGCGGCCGCACAGGACAGGCTCAAGGCACGACGCCAGGCTCCGCCCTGAGAGACCAACCAGGTGGCCAGCACCGCCTTGCCATGCCCTGGTCCAGCGGCATGAAAAATACCATAGAAGAAACTCAACCCCAGCAGCGTCAGCCACGCATGCAAAGAGGGTGCCCGGTCCAGTGCGGTCACCGCATAGGTCAATTGATGGTGCAGGTCACGCTGCTGGGTAATGATCCAGTGGCTGAACTGCGTCAGGCTATCGCTCAACACCCAGTACAACCCCGCCAGGACCACCAGCAGTCCAACGACCCAGCCCAGAGAACGCCATGCGGCAGTATGTTTCATCGACGGCCCGCCTCTCATCGACAATCCACCTCACCGGTTTCCGCGAAGAAACGCCCGAGGCCTGGCGAAGCGATATCGGTTTTATCCAGCGCCGAGGCTTCCATAACCTTCTCTGGATCAGGGTCCGCGAGCAGAATCTGATGACGGCATTGCAGGGAAGCCGGGGGCACCAGAGCTGTCGGCATCGGGTGACGACCATCATCAGACTCGTGTACCACCTCCACGTAATAGCTGGGGTCGTAGACTTGATAGGTCAGCAAATGGCCTGCAAGCGGAACCGGCTCAGTGAGAGGCAACCGGAAATGCAGCACGATACGGCCATCGTTGTTCATCACCGAGGCTGCGGTGACCGGGTCGAACTCGACTGCCTGATCATCGACACTGGCCTCCGTGAAGAAGCCTTGTGGTGCCAGGCTCTGCAGCATGTCGCCGCCCAGCTTGTCGAGCGCGGCTTCCATGCCATCACCGTCCGCCTGCAACTCCTCAAGCAGAATGGCGCTGTAGAAGGGGTCCAGTCGCCAGGCCTCCTCAAGCGCCACCAGCCGTCCTTCGTCGTCGGCAATAACACGTATTGACAGGTCGACCCAGGAATGGGGGTGAGCCATCGCCGTTGCCACGGGCAGCATCAGTAGCGCGAGGAACAGCACCTTGCCTGCAATCATGAAGCCGGCCCGAGACGATGCTGAAGTTCGATGAACAGGGGTTCAACGACATCAGCCGACAAACGCTGTCCG
This sequence comes from Halomonas huangheensis, assembly GCF_001431725.1. Classification (NCBI taxonomy): domain Bacteria; kingdom Pseudomonadati; phylum Pseudomonadota; class Gammaproteobacteria; order Oceanospirillales; family Halomonadaceae; genus Halomonas; species Halomonas huangheensis. The sequence continues at coordinate 4,136,752 of NZ_CP013106.1, forward strand.
CCACGGAAACCCTGCAGCGCAATATCGGCGCCGGTTGCGCTCTCGCTGACTCGTACCTCGACACGATAGATCGGCCAACGCGCCAGGCTGGCATCAATGCGTCTCAGGTTGCCATCCGCCGAGGTAATGACATAGCCCTGCTCCATCAGAAGCGCCAGCGTTTCACGAATGGCGACATCGGCACTGGCTGTCGTCGGCATGCTACGTACCGGCGCCGATGGCGGAGGGCTGGTAACACACCCCGCCAGCAACACCGATACAAGGAGTACGGGTAGCAGTCGTCTCATTTGCTCACCTCGACACCGCCGGTGGATACAGGTCTGCCCTCGAGCTGTGCCCGCAAGTCCTGACAGAAATGCGCATCGCTGGCGGTACGCGACTCACGCAACTCACCAGCCCAATCATAGAGACGAATATCCCGCGTCACCCGCACATCGGTATCGGAGACGGCTACCGAGACGCGTTCAATGCGAGTCGCATCATCATTGGTTCCCCAGCCACCGCCACCAATACCGATGCCAATACCGGTACCTACGCCGATATAGCCACCCGAGCCACCCACAATCACGCCGCCAATATGCGGCCGCATGGCGTCGGCATTATGATAGACCGCACGTTCCGAGCGATCGGCGCTGACCACGCCCAGAGCGGTATCGGTATCGCGCACCAGGAAATCACGGTTCTCGAGCACATTGACCACATCCGCGAGGTCGACACTATCGGGGGTAATGGTCCAATGACAGCTGGCCGCAGGGGCAGGCTCAGCGACAGGCATGCTGCTGGGAGCCGTCTGGCAGCCGGACAACACCAGCGCCAGACCGGCAATCGTCCAGCAGACGATCCGACCGCCTCGATCGGAAACGTGCATGGCAACCTCCTCGTACCTGGTTGATTGAGCCTTGCAGACAGCGGAACCGGCCGCCATCCAACGTGGCCGACGTTCCGGCCCGGTTGAGTCCTGATTGTGCAGCAGGCAGCTCTCTTCGCCTGCTCTGTGAAATTGGCTTAATGTGGAGTTTACGCGCAACGGAGCCCTCGGCAAATCCACACTGGCCGATACGCCCGGACGTCGGATAGACTGAAGAAACGGAAACTTTTTCCAAAAACAACACCGAACGAGATCATTGTCCATGAAATTGCTTATCTGTCCCGATAGCTTCAAGGATGCTCTGCCTGCCAGTGAGGCCGCACGCGCCATTGCCGAAGGTGCACTCCGCGCCGACCCTTCCATCGAGATTGACGAGTGCCCGATGGCAGATGGTGGCGAAGGTAGCCTCGACGCCCTGCTCGCTGCCACCGATGCCGAGCGTCGTAGCACCCGAGTTCAGGATGCCCTGGGTAGGCCCTGTGATGCAGCCTGGGGCTGGCACGCCAGTTCCCGCACCGCCTATATCGAATTGGCCGAGGCCAGTGGTCTGCAGGCCTTGACCCGTGAGGAACGCACGGCCCTGCACAGCACCACTCACGGTGTCGGGGAACTGATTCTCGCCGCACTCGATGCGGGGGCAAAGCGCCTGCTGGTCACACTCGGCGGCAGCGCCACCAACGATGGTGGCGCGGGCATGCTCACTGCGCTGGGCGCGCGTCTACTCGATGCCCAGGGTCAGCCACTGGCTCCTGGTGGCGCGGCACTGGAGGACCTCGCTCAACTGGATCTTGCCGATATTGACCCACGCCTCGCCGAGCTGGATGTCGAGGCCGCGGTCGACGTCGACAACCCACTACTCGGGGAGAATGGTGCGAGTGCGATCTTCGGCCCCCAGAAAGGTGCCAGCGAAGCCGATGTGAAGCGACTCGATGCTGCTCTGGCACGGCTTGCCGATCAGGCCCGTGAGGCAACCGGTCAGGATCTGCGCGACCAGCCCGGAGCGGGAGCTGCGGGCGGCATGGGCTTCGCCGTGGCAGCGTTCCTTGGTGGCCGCATGCGCCCGGGAATCGAGATGATCATGGAACAGGCCGGGATGGCGGAGCGCCTGGAGGCTGCCGACCTGGTGATTACCGGCGAGGGCCAGCTTGATGGTCAGAGCCTGTCAGGCAAGACGCCTATCGGTATTTCACGCGCTGCACGTGCTCAAGGTGTCCCGGTGATCGTCCTCGCCGGACGCATGGCGCCAGGTTGGCAAGCTGCACTGGAGGAAGGCGTCAGCGCCGCCTTCGCGCTGGCAGATGGGCCGATGGACCTCGATGAAGCCCTGAGCCGTTGTGCGGATTTGCTGCGAGACCGTACGGAAAACCTGATTCGTCTGATCCAGGCCACCGGACTTTCGACAACCGGGCTCTCGAATTCAGGTCGCTGACCGCCAAACAATGGCATTGGGTTGAAATACGCTAGCGTCGTCGGCATGTCATCAATTGCCACTATGGTGATGATCGAAGGATTTTGCTTACCTCACCGCGATCAACCCCATACACTGGCTACAGATTACGCGATCAAGGAGGTTCCGCATGAGCAACACCAATGCAATCGGTCTGCACGAAGGCAGCGCCAGCGATCTGGCCACCAAACTCAATGAGCTACTGGCCAACTACCAGCTCTTCTACATGAACGTGCGTGGCTACCACTGGAACGTGAAAGGCCCCAACTTCTTCGAACTGCACGAGAAGTTCGAGGAGTTCTACACCGACCTGCTGCTCAAGGTCGATGAAGTGGCCGAACGTATCCTGACTCTGGGTCACAAGCCGGTACATGCCTACAGCGATTACATCGAGCTTGCGCGCATCAAGGAAGACAAGGATACCAACGACGGCGAAGCCTGCGTGCGCGGTGTCGTCACCGGCTTCCAGACGCTGATCGAGCTGCAACGCGAGATTCTCTCCGTGGCATCTGACGCCGACGACGAAGGCACTGCGTCTCAGGTGGGCGACTACATCCGCGAGCAGGAAAAGACCATCTGGATGCTCAACGCCTGGCTGGGATAAGCATCCTGCAGCGTTGCATACCCGAGGCCCGTTTCCCTAACGGGCCTCATTTCGTTGCTTCTCTCTCGCACTGAATCACCCACCTGTCATGTCTCTCCTGGTGGGTGATTCAGTGTTGATGAAAGGACCGTATGGGTAAAAGGGGTAAGCTGTCTGCCGGCGGTCAGTCCTGATCCGGTCCAGTAAGGCCATTGTCCTCGGCATTGCGCCGCAGTTCATCGGGCAAGGGCTTCTTCATGCGTGCTCCCAGTCGCTCCAGCTCCATGGCCTGCGCGACCAGGCTACCCTGCCCTCGCGACAGACGGTTCATGGCCTGGTGATGGCTATCACGAGCCCGTTCGAGGTGCTTGCCGACATCCTCGATACTGGTGACGAAGCCTGAGAACTTGGCCAGCAGCCGCTCCGCTCGGGCGACGATGATGCGTGCGTTCTCGTTCTGGCGCTCCATGCTCCACAGACCCGATACGGTCCTCAGACTGGCAAGCAGCGTGGTGGGGGTCACCACCACCACCTGACGGTCGAAGGCTTCCTGAAACAGCGAGGGATCACGCTCGAAGGCAGCGGCAAACGCCGGCTCCACCGGGATGAACAGGAACACGAAATCAGGAGAGTTCAAACCGGGCAGTGCCGGATAATCACGCGCCGCCAGACCACGGATATGGCTGCGCAATGACTGCAGGTGCGCGGCCATGGCGGTTTCCCGCTCCACGTCATCCTCGGCATTGACCACTCGCGTCCAGGCCGTCAACGAGACCTTGGCATCGATGATCAGATGACGATCCTCCGGCAGATAGATCACCGCGTCGGGGCGCTGGCGTCCGCTATCGCCATCGATCGACACTTCACGTCGGTATTCGATATCGCGCCGCAGGCCACTGCGTTCGAGCACGGTCTCGAGCATCAGCTCTCCCCAGCCGCCCTGAGCTTTCTGATCGCCCTTGAGCGCGCGTGCCAACCCGGCAGCCTCGTCACCAAGGCGTGCATTGAGGTTGGCCAGTTGCTCGATCTGCGACTTGAGCGAGATACTGTCGCGACTCTGCTGACCGCTCAGTTCCTCGACGCGCCGACGGAAATGATCAACCTGCTCGCGGAACGGCTGCAGCAACGACTCGATGCCTTCGCGGCTCTGCGCCTGCCAGTTCTGTTGACGTTCCTCGAAGATCTGCCCCGCCAACTGGCGGAACTCGCTCTTGAGCCGTTCCCGTGACTCCTCGATCAGCGCCAGCTGCTCACGATGGCGCTCGCTCAGTTGGGAGCGTTCAGTTTCGAGCCGCGCATTGTGCTCGCGGGCATCACCCAGCCGTTGGCGCAGCTCTTCCAACGACGACTGGAGCGCCTGGGCCTGCTCACGGCTGGCATCGAGTTGCGAGTCACTGACGGTCAGTTCCTGTTCCAGCTGGCGCGTCAGTGTCTCGCGGTCACGGGCAAGGGAGCGCTGCTGCTCGACCTCCGTCAACGCGTGGCGCAGTCGCTTGTACGTGAACAACAATGCACCAGCCATCAACAGCAGCCCAACAGCAAGCGCCAGGCTTAGCGGCTCACTGACGATGCGTTCAACGTACTGTAATGGTGTCACATCAGCTCCGTGCGTCGGCGAGGTCGCGAATCAACACCCGCAATAGCCCGTAGAACTCGGCCACCGAAGCGATCTCGACACGCTCATCCGGCGAGTGGGCGCCACGAATCAGCGGGCCAAAGGAGATCATCTCAAGATGAGGATACTTGCCACCCAGAATGCCGCACTCAAGGCCGGCGTGAATCACCTTGATCTCCGGATCGGCATCGAGACGCTCGCGATGCAGCGCGCAGAAACGTTTGAGCAGATTGCTGTCAGGCTGAGGCGTCCAGCCGGGGTAGCCATTCTCGACTCGAGTTTGCGCACCAATCAGTTCGAACAGGGCACGGAAACGTTCGGCCATGTCCTGAGTGGCACTATCTCGCAGCGAACGAACCAGAGCGCAGAGGTGGAAGCGGCCCTTGTCGAGACTGACCACTCCGAGGTTATTGGAGGTTTCGACCACCCCGGGGACCTCGACACTCATCCGCTCCACACCACAGGGAGCGGCGTGCAGCGCCGCCACCAGCAGGTGGGTAGCATGTCGCGATAATGCCTGATCCGGCATCGCTTCAGCCCGATCCAGCGTGAGCGCCAGGCCATCGTCGATTCCGGTCAATTCCTTACGCATGACCTGCTGCAGTGCCTCGACACGAGACTCCGCAGCCGACACCTCGGCCTCAGGCAAGGCCAACACTGCAAAGGCCTCACGGGGCAGGGCATTGCGTAATGTACCGCCACGGTACTCGACCAGCCGTACATGGCAATCTTCCAGCGTACGCAGCGCACGAACCAGCAAGCGGTTGGCATTACCCAGCCCCTTGTGAATATCGATCCCGGAGTGTCCGCCACGCAATCCGGTCAAGCTCAGGACCAGTGCGACTTCATCCTCAACCAGCGGCTCCTCGGGCAACATGGCTTCCACCTTGACGTCCGCGCCACCGGCACAGCCGATATACACCTGCCCGCGATCCTCTGAGTCGAGATTGAGCAGCAGCGAACCCTGCAACCAATCTTCGGCCAGATTCAGCGCGCCTCCCATCGATGTCTCTTCTTCGAGTGTGAACAGCGCTTCGATGGGACCATGCTCGATATCGTCCTCTTCAAGGATCGCCAGCGCCGCGGCAACGCCCAGACCATTGTCAGCACCAAGCGTAGTGTGGCGTGCCGTCAACCAACCATCACGAATCTCGGTTTCAATCGGGTCGCGGGTGAAGTCGTGCGGATGGTCGGCGTTGGCCTGGGCAACCATATCGAGGTGCCCCTGCAGGATCACCCCTGGCGCATCCTCGTGGCCGGAGGTTGCGGACTTGCGGATGCGCAGATTACCGAAGGCATCACGGTCATGAGCCAGCCCTCTGGCATCGGCCCATTGCTCCAGCTTGCCGACCAGTTCGGCTTCATGGCCCGAAGGGCGCGGTGTATTGCAGAGTGTACGGAAATGTCGCCATACCACCGTTGGTGCCAGGGTTTCGAGGTGCGCGTTCATGTCAGGTTCTTCCAGATCTGGCTGTGCAGGAATGATGCTGGCACTCTACCCTCGCCGGCTGTTCGAGGAAAGCTCAGAGACCACCCTCAACAGCCGCTCAGCCCTGCCACGCAGCCAGTGTTTGACTTGTGCTCGACCACTGAGCGCCAGCCCCCGAGCCAATTGTGCCTCGCTGCGGCCCTGGAATGCCCAGGCGCTCAGCCAGGCGTCCTCAACTTCCAACATTCCCACCCCGGAAGCGACATGTATCAGCTGCTGGATGGCCGGGCGTACCAGGGCCAGGTCGCGATGCCCAGTCGTGACATCGTCAAGATCCGCCTGATCGAGGTCATCGAGTGCATCCCGACCAGCACAAGCGCACAACAGCGCCAGTACCATGCTTGGTGCCAGTTCGCGGAGTTCAAAGGCCAGCAAACGCGGAAGAAGGCGTCTAAAACGCCTTTCGAGACGTTCCAGCTGCATGGCTCCTCGCTCGGTACAGGCCTTGAGTACCATCAATGCATGCTCACCCGTCGCGGTTTCTCGCGTCAGTCCCAGGCGCACCACGCGATACCCCTGGCTACGCCAGAAGGCCAACAACTCGGCATCACCACCAAAACTGGCACCCAGCAGGTCCATACCATCGGCGCAGGCCTGCTGGAACGCGGCCTCCAGCAACTGTGATCCCGCTCCCTGACGTCGCACACCGGGATGCACCGCAACCCGGGTAATACGGCGCACGCGCGCCGTGAGGGCCCCGGGTTCACCGGCATGTACCGCCAGCGATTGCGCCAGAAGATGACCTCGTGGACGGCGTCGGCCACAGGCGACCTGCTCCGCCAACGCGGTATCGAAGCCTCCTTCATCACCCCATACCACAACGCCTGCCGGGGCAGACGGTGAACCCAGCGTCATCAGTGCGCCTTCGGGGGCATCCAGCAACGCCCGCAGGTCCGCCGGAGTCGTTCGGTAGTGCGCCTGAACCAACAAACCGAAGATGCCCCGCAACGCGGGTTCATCGGTAGCGAGATTCGCGCGGTCAACGAGTGTCGTCTGTGTGGACGGCCTGGGTGTGTCGACCAGATCGGCATCCAGCATCAGCAGTTGGGTTATCGCCTCTTCCAGCGGGTCGCCGACAGCCCAGCGAATCGGTGACTCCATCTTCAAACTGCGCCACTGTGGCGTCAGCGTATCGAGACGGCGGCGGAAACGCAGAGCAAAACCGCGGCCCGAGCCCTCATAACCATGCTCGGTGGTGGCAAAGGCTATGCGCGGAAAGGCTTCCAGCCATTCCCCAAGTAGTGCCGCCGGGATCGCCGCCGCCTCATCGACCAGCAACAGGCTTCCCGGCCCGCCTGCTTCCCCCTCGGCAACCTGCGCCGAAAGTGCATCAGCTGCCACAAAGCGCAACACGCCGCCTGCCGTTTCCACGCGATTGACTGATCTCATCGCCGCCGGGCGAAGTCTCACGCAGTGTTCAAATACCGCTTCCACTGCTGCCGGACGCGGCGCCGTCAGTAGAATCTGCACCGGTTCACCACGCTGTTCGGCCTCGGCCAGCATGTGCCCGCAGGCAATACCCAGCGACGCCGACTTGCCACGTCCACGGTCGGCTGTCAGTACCAGCGGCCGACGACGGCGCAGCCGCACCAGTTGTGCCACGGCGGTGGCCTGATCTTCTGTCAGGCAATCGTCATACATCGCTGTCTCACCATCGCAGCCCGGCGGCTTGTCAGGCGCCAGTTCAGGTACCTCAAGGGCATGCCCTGGTCGCCAGCGAGCAATACCATCCATGCTCTGCAACAGGTGATGGCAGCGTGCCAGATAATGACTCGTCAGTTGTGGCACGCGCCAGGGCCAGGCCGCGAGGCGTTGATAATCAGCATCGGCCACGCTCCCGCCATCATCGGCGGTCAGCAGTACCAGAAGGCCTCCCGCAACCACGGTACCCGCCACCGCCCCCAGCGCATCCGGGTCCAGCCCCGCGTCGGGGCCGACAGCATCGATAATCACCAGCTCGTGTTCTGCCCCCAGTCGTGTCCGTGCCTGGCCGCTACTCAGAAAAGTGATGGTTGATTGGTCAAGCCCCGAGTCAGCCCCAGCGAATTCTGCGGTCTCCGCTCCCCCAGCTTCTCGCTTTTCGACTTCTGGTTTTTCAACTTCTCGCTTTTCAACTTCTGGTTTCTCGACTGCTGACTTTTCGACCGCGGTTTTGCCAATCCATAGCGGCGAGCACCAGTCACGCGAGGCCAGTAGATCCTGCGCGGCGCGGCGCGCCTCGGAGACATCACCTGTTATCCACACCAGTCCGCGCCAGCGACGTGCCGCCAACAGACTCCGCCAGGCATTGAGCCGAGCAATGGCTCGAGACGGTAACAAGGCTGACATCATGGCACTCCCAATGGATCAACTTTGGTCTAACAAAACACGTCATTAAACGCAGATCAGCTTTTTGCGATGCAACACAGTGTATCGATAAAACCTGTTGATTTAGTTGATATAAAAGAATTTTGCCAGTGTGATGAGCTCTGTGCATATGCACCATAAATCCCTTTGACTCACCTGCGCAAAGCATCGAACAAGTTGTCAGGCCCATGCTAGCTTGAGGGAACCATTCCCCCTTGCCTACCCGGCGAGGGTGCCTCGAGCAGTATTCCCACGGGACTGATCGTCCCGAGTATCACAACAACCAGAATGGAGCTATCTGCATGAAGCAAACGACCAAGTTTACCCTGAGCGGGCTGGCCACCGGCATTGCCGTCGCTTCCCTCTCCGCGTCCCTCTCCACTACGGCCATGGCTCAGGAACGCTGGACCATGACCTCGACCTGGCCGGATAACCTCGATCTGATCCAGATCGACCGCCACTGGGCAGAGCTGGTCAACCAACTGGCAGGCGATGAGATAACCATCGACTTTCATGCCGGTGGCACGCTGATGCCCGGCACCGAGGTATTCGATGCCACCGAGACCGGGGCCATTCAAGCGGCTGGCGACTGGCCCGGCTACTGGGCGGGACGCAGCCCGGCCTTCTCGCCGCTGGCCACTACCACCAGCCTGTTCAACGGCGTCGACTACCTGAATTGGATCAACCAGTGGGGCGGCTTCGACCTCTATCAGGAGGTCTACGGCGAGTACAACATGGTCTATCTGCCTTATGGGATCACCAATAACGAATCCGGCTTCCGTGGCGGCACACCAATCGAGAGTCTCGCCGATCTGGAAGGCAAACGTCTGCGCCTCTCCGGGCGTGACCAGGGCCGGGTGCTCGAGCAGTTGGGTGGCTCTCAGGTAACGCTGGCCGGTGGCGAGATCTACCAGGCCATCGAGCGTGGCGTGGTCGACGGTGCCGAGTTCTCTACTCCCGGCGTTGATTACAAGGCCGGTTTCGGAGAGGTCGCTGACTACTGGATGACGCCAGGCTGGCACCAGTCGGCCAGTGTCTTCGGCGTGATGATCAACAAGGATTCATGGGACTCGCTGTCGCCGGAAACCCAGGAAAAGCTGAAGATCGCTGCCCAGGCCACCATGACCTGGTCCCTGGCATGGTCCGAGAAGCAGTCCACCGAAGGTACCGAGAAGTTCCTGGCTGACGGCACCACCATCAACCAGCTGTCTGAGGAAGACCTCGCACGCATTCAGGAAATCACCAATGAAGTGATCGTGCAGGGTGCCTGTGAAGACCCCATGCACGCCAAGGTCTACCACTCAATGATCAGCTACCTCGAGAACTACGCCCAATGGCGCGATATTTCGGTGCCCTACAACATGAGCCGAGTCACCGATAATCTGCCGTCTCTGGAAGACATCGAGGCTTGTATGGGCGAGTAGATCTCGCCTGATCATTCCTTGAGTTGCCGACGACGCCCCCATATAAAGTCGCGTCGTCGGCTTTCATTGCTCTCCCCATGAGACTTGCCACCATGAATGCCATTGCCAAGGCCATCGACTGCCTGAATGAGTGGTTCGGCCGTTTGATCGCCCCGCTGATCGCGGTCATCACCCTTGTGGTGGTCTATGACATCGCGATGCGATTCTTCCTCGGTCGCCCCAGCGACTGGGCTTTCGATGTCACCACCATGCTGTTCGGTACTCACTTCATGCTGATGACCGCCTATGGTATGCGCCATCACGCGCATGTCGAGGTCGATGTATTGAAGCGCCTGCTGTCGCGCCGAGGCCAGGCGCTGGTCGAGCTGCTCGGTTATCTGCTGTTCTTCACACCATTCATCATCATGCTGCTGATCTACAGCTGGACGTTCTTCGAGCGCTCCTGGAGTCGTTCGGAATCCACCTACGGAATTGTGTCGATCCCGGTCTACCCGGTGAAGGCAGTGCTGGTCATCGCAGCAGTGCTGATTCTGCTACAGGCCCTTGCCATCGTTATCCGCACCTTCAGCGAGTTACGCCACGATGAACCGCCCGCGGAGGACGCTGCATGATCTCCAGTATCCTGTCGTCGATCAGTCATTCGCTGACGCCTGAACTACTCACCATATTCATGTTCGCGGGCCTGCTGATTGGCCTGTTCATGGGCCACCCGCTAGCCTTTGTGCTGGGCGGCACCGCGGTACTCGCCGCCTGCCTGGGCCCGGGTTCCAATGTGCTAGGCATCATCATCAACAACATCTATGGCCGCGCCATGGATAACTATGTACTGGTGGCTATTCCGCTGTTCATTCTGATGGCGCGTTTTCTGAATGACTCCGGGGTCACCGAGCGCATGTTCCAGGCGATGCGTCTGTTGCTGGGTCGTGTCCGTGGTGGCCTGGCGCTCACCGTAGTTATTGTCTCAGTGCTGCTGGCAGCGACCACCGGTATTGTCGGTGCCTCTATCGCCGTGATGGGTCTGATCGCCCTGGCTCCGATGCTCAAGTACGGCTATCACAAGGGCCTTTCCGCGGGTGTCATCATGGCCAGTGGCTGCCTGGGCATACTGATTCCACCCAGTATCATGCTGATCCTGATGGCCAGTTACTCTCCGGTCTCGGTCGGCGCGCTGTTCGCTGGAGCTCTGATCCCCGGCCTGATGCTGGGCGCCATGTATGCGCTCTACGTGCTGGTCATCTGCCTGATCAAGCCGGAATACGGCCCGCCAGTGGGAGCCGAGGAACGTGCGGACACCTCTACCGGTGAGTTGCTGCTGATGCTCGCCAAGTATGTACTGCCGCCCATGAGTTTGATCCTCGGCGTTCTCGGTGCGCTCTTTACCGGTATCGCCACGGCGACTGAAGCCTCCGCGATCGGCGTCACCATCGCCTTTGTGCTGTTCCTGATCTTCGGTGATCGCAAGCTGTCGACCTGCTACAACACCTTCCTCGAAGCGAGCAAGACCACTACCATGGTGATGTTCGTACTGGTCGGGGCTACCGCCTTCACCGGGGTGTTCTCGATTGGTGGCGGTACCGAAGTCATCAGTGACCTGGTACTGGCGATTCCAGGCGGCACCCTCGGGGCCCTGCTGCTGATGTTCCTGCTGGTATTCGTACTGGGCATGTTCCTCGACTGGACCGGTATTGTGCTGCTGAGCTTCCCGATCATGCTACCGATCATCGAGATCATGGGCGTCGACACGCTGTGGTTTGTGGTGATGGTCGCGGTGGTGCTGCAGACCTCTTTCCTGACGCCACCATTCGGCTATGCACTGTTCTATCTCAAGGGCGTAGCCCCGCCCGAGGTGCAGACATTGGATCTGTACAAGGCGGTGATACCATTCTGCCTGTTGATCATGCTCACCTGCGCGCTGCTGGCCTGGTTCCCGTGGCTGATCACCGGGTTGCCGCAGATGATGGTCGGCTACGGAGGCTAGTCACCTTGCCGCAGCCGGCCTTGCGACAACAGCGGTAGTCACCACAACAGCAAACCCCGCCAATCCGGCGGGGTTTGCTGTTGTGGACGACGAACCAGGACAACGAACACTATCTGCTGCGATGACTCCCATCACCAGCGGGTGCGAGCTCACTGGCCGGTATCCGCATCAGGGTACAGAAGACCACCGGCAGCACCACCAGCGTCAGTAGCGTGGCCACACCGAGACCAAAGATGATCACCACCGCCATGCTGGCAAAGAAGGCATCGGTCAGCAGTGGCAACATCCCGAGCATGGTAGTCACCGCGGCCATCGCTACCGGACGCACACGACTGACGGCCGCCTGCACCACGGCGTCGAAGCGATTCTGATCGGTGCGCAATTGCACATTGATTTCCTCGACCAACACGATGGCATTCTTGAGTACCATGCCGATCAAGCTCAGCGTGCCGAGCAATGCCATAAAGGTAAAGGGCGCCCCGATCAGCACCAGGCCACCGACAATACCGATCATCATCAGCGGTACGATCGACCAGATCGATAGTGCCTGGCGCAGGTTGCCAAACAACAGCACAGTGATGATGAACATCCCCAGCAGTCCCATCGGCAAAGACGACAACAGCGCGCTCTGGGCATCACTGGCGGTTTCATATTCGCCACCCCACTCGATGTGGTATCCCGACGGCAATGGCAACGCATCGACCCTGGGGCGAATACGCGCCAGCACACTGGCGGCAGTCTCACCGGAGAGCGGCATCGGCTCGGCATAGACTGCCATCATGCGTTGACGATCGCGGCGTTTGATCAGCGGGTCACGCAGCTCGACATTCGGTTCCGCGAGCACATTGGCGGCACTGACATAGCGACCCTGCTCCTCGCTCCAGACATTGATTGCCCCGAGATTGTCGATGTCATAACGCTGGTCCTCACGAGAACGCATCACAATCGGTATCAGATCGCTGCCTTCGCGATAGACTCCTACGCGTTCGCCATCGTTGTTGAGCAGTAGCGCCTGATGCAGCGCATCGCGAGTCACACCGACACGACGCGCCTGCTCATCGAGAAACTCGGGCACCATGACACTCTCACGGTTGCTCCAGGAAAGACGCACGCCATCCGCCATCGGCTCAGCATGAAAGATGTCACGCACCTCGGCCCCCAGACGACGTAACGTATCGGCATCCGGGCCATAGATACGCGTCTCGAGACTGGCCTTGGCGGAAGGGCCGACCTGAAGCGCCTTGACCTTGTACTGGATCTGCGGATATTGCTGACGCAGCGCCGTAATGACGTCCGCCATTCGCGCCGAACGCGACTCTTGATCCGTGGTCTCGACGATCAACTGTCCATAGGACGCGTAACGATCCTCCGGCGCGTAGGTCAGCGTAAAGCGTTGTGCGCCACCACCGACCACACTGGTGACGCGGGTCACGTCCTGCATGGCCAGCACCTGCTGTTCCAGCTCGGCGGCGATACGCTCGGTCTCGAGAATATCAGTGCCCTCCGGTAACCACAGATCAGCGAAGAACAACGGTGTGGTCGCGTCGGGGAAAAAGGCGTTCTTGACCTGACCACCCAGCGACAGCACGCCGATCAACAGCAGCACAGCCAGCCCCAGTGTCAGGTAACGCAGGCGAATGGCCAGACGCAGCAGTGAGCGAAAGGCCCGGTAAATCACGCCTCGGTAGGGGTCGACGGGCTCGACATCACTCGCCTCACCACCTTCGCTGTCCTTGCGATAGACCAGATCGAAAAAGAAAGGCGTCAGCGTCAGAGCAGTAATCCAGCTGAGAAACAGCGAGTAGCACAGTACCCAGAACAACGAGCCGATGAACTCGCCGGTAGCATCCGGCGACAGACCGATCGGTGCGAAAGCGGTGATCGCGATCACCGTGGCACCCAGCAGCGGCAACCGGTTCTGCCCGACCACCTCAAGCGCTGCCTGGCGCTTGGTTCGGCCTCGCTGCAGACCGATCATCATGCCCTCGGTAACCACGATGGCATTGTCGACCAGCATCCCCAGCGCAATGATCAACGCGCCCAGCGATATCTTCTGCAGTTGGATGCCATGTATCGACATCATGATGAAGGTACCGAGAATCGTCAGCAGCAGCACCAGCCCCATCAACAATCCGCTGCGCACCCCCATGAACACCAGCAGGACGATGATGACGATGGCCACGGCTTCGGCAAGATTGATCAGGAAGCCATTGACCGCCTCCTCGACCACCTCCGGCTGGTGGTAGACCGTGGTCAACTCCATGCCCAGCGGCATTCGCGGTTCGAGCTCGGCCAGACGCTGCTCGACGCGTTCACCGACCTCGACGACATTGACGCCGGCGGCGAAGGACACGCCGATCGACAACGCCGGCCGGCCATCAGCGTGATAGAGCAGTTGCGGACTGTCGCTGAAGCGACGTTCGACTTCGGCAATATCGCCGAGGCGAATCAGGCCATTGCCCGGGCGCCCGATCACCAGTTGCTCGAGGGCCTCGACACTCTTGAACTCACCGCTGGGCTGGATGGACAACGACAGGCCATCCAGCCTGATATGGCCAGCATCCGCGACCACATTCTGAGCATTGAGCAGGTTCGCCAGTTGCTCGGGCGACACCCCCAGTGCTCTCATGCGATCGCGATCAAGCAGCACCACCACTTCCTCGTCACGGGTGCCGCCAATCGCGACCTTGTTGACGCCCTCGACCAGCCGCAACTCACGCTGCAGCAAATCAGCATGATCCTCGATATCACGCTGGCTGTACCCTTCACCGCTCAGAGTCAGCAGCAGGCCGAACACATCACCGAAGTCATCGTTGACGATCGAAGCCCCCGCGCCAGGTGGCAACGCTGCCTGGGCGTCATTGATCTTGCGCCGCAGACGATCCCAATATTGATCGAGCTCGAATTCACGGACCTTGTCATCCAGTTCGACGATGATCTGTGACAGCCCATCGGAGCTGACCGAGGTGACATTATCGAGATTCGGTATCTGCTGGATGGCCTTTTCCAGCGTCAGAGTGACCTCTTCTTCCACCTGTTCAGGCGTGGCGCCGGGGTACTGGGTGGTGATGACCGCGTTGCGGATGGTGAACTCTGGGAACTCCAGCTGGCCGAGCCCGAGGAAACTCACCATGCCTCCCACTGCCAGCAACAGTGTCACCATCCAACTGATCACTTTCTGGCGCAGGAAATAGTCGACCATGCCAGTGCTCCTTCAACCTGATATTTTCCTGTTCAGTCAGCCCTGAGACGGCTCACTGCGAGGCGTTTTCTCGATGACATGGTGGTGCCATGCCGAGAGGGAACAACGAAGTAATGGGCCGACGCCAGGCTGACCCGAAGGGCGCCATGCAGGCATGAAGGAGCACTACAGCCCCTCTTCCTTGCGCCACGGCTGGACACGAGTGTCCTCTCGCAGCGCCTGGCTACCCGCTGCCACCAGTCGATCTCCCACGGCGAGATCGCCCTCAACGAGAATGCCCTGCCCGGTGATCCTACCCGGTGTCACTGCAACGGGTTCCACCTGTCCCGGGGACCTCGGATCCGAGGAGTCATCGGGAATATAACGCCAGACAAGAGCCTGATCCGGTGCCTCATTGCGGGCCGTAACTGCCGTCACCGGCACTCGCCAGGGGCGTACCTGCTCGCCTGTCAGTGCCTGGATATCCATCAATACCGTAGCGCTCATGCCGGACAGCACGGTGATATCATCCGGTTCCGGCAACGTCAGTGTGACCTCATAACTCAACGAGCCCTCACTGACACTACTGTCATGCTCGCGGTAATGCGCCGGATAGCGCCGGCCGTCATTGGAAAACTCGATCCACACTACCTCGGTGCCACTTTCACGCACCTCTTCAGCCCGCTGTTTGTCGATGCGCCGCACCTGCTGTTCCGGTAGCTGGAAGGTCACATCAATCGAGCCCGGCTGCTGCAGCACGGCGACAGTCTGCTGGGCACCCACCACCTGGTAGTTGTCCACCGGCACACTGGCAATCACGCCATCGAATGGCGCACGCAGTACGGTATAGCTGAGCTGATCCTCGGCCTGGGCGAGGTTGGCTTGTGCCGATAGATACTCGGCACGCGCTTCGTCGTAACGTGAGCGGCTGATGGCGTTCCGCTCCAGCGAGACACGCATACGTTCATGGGTCGCCGCTGCCAGCTCGAAGCTCGAACGCGCGTTATTCACCTGGCTGCGGGCATCACGTTGATCGAGTCTGGCGATTACGTCACCAGCCTGTACTTCATCCCCCGCATTGACGGCCAACTCCTGAAGCTCGCCGCCTACACGAAAAGACAGGTCTGAGCGCTCGGAGGCCTTCACTTCCCCCGGATAGCGCAACAGGCTCGCTTCACCGCCAGCATCCAGCGTTATCAGCTTGACCGGAAACACCTGCTGCTTCTCCAGCGGCGGGGCTGCTTCACTGCAGCCCGCCAGGCTTACGCTGGCCAGGGAGATGATGACCAGACTCATCAGCCCCCATAGGCCCTGTCTTCGTATAGCAGCCACAAGAGACACTGGATGGAAAGCGGTCATGGCGTGGACTCCGGAGATGAAGCTCGATGATCGAGGGCCACGGCATCCCAGGCCATGGCGAAGGCCATATCGATGTTGGCGCGACTCGGCGAGAAGGGATGGCAGCCGCGGCTCTGCACCAGATGGTGAATCGGACGAAACAGGAAGGCTTCCAACAGCGACAGCTCCACCGACTTGATCACACCCTGCCGTTGCCCCTCCGCCACGGCATCGAGCAAGGGAGCCAGACGCTGATCATTGCGCTGGGTCAGCTCATCCGTCATCCAGGCCGAGTGGCTGAACATATCGTGGAAACGAAACAGCCGGGGCGACTCCACCGCAACCTCGAACAGCGCCACCCATACGCGGCGCAACTGTTCACGCAGACCGAGACGGGAATCGACCTGCTCAATAGCGGTATCGATCAACCGATCACAGACATCGAGGAAAGTGGCAATCAGCAGCGCATCCTTGTCGGCGTGATAGATATAGACCGTCCCCGGCGAGACTCCCGCGCGACGCGCAATCATCGCCACAGACGTCGCCGAGAAGCCCTGTTCGGTCACCAGTTCCAGCGTTGCCTCGAGCAGTGCAAGGCGTTTGTTGTCGTCGCGTTGGCGCATGCAGTCTCACCCTGAAAAGTCTCCATGAAAAATAAATGAACAGTCATTCATTTTCAATACCCAGTTTCAGCGTCAGGCGTCTCAACGACGTGCCCGGCAATGACTTGCTATCATCAGAAGCCCGCAGCGTCGCACCAACTGTTGTCAGGAGTTCACCGGTTGACCACATCCACAACTTCCACGGCCCGTTCCCGCGCGCGCCGCACGCTATCCGGCTGGACCTGGCTGACCTTTGTCGTCGCTGCCGTAGTCGCGCTGCCTGTGCTGGTGATCCTGAGCTATCTACTGGTGCCGTCCGCCGAGGTATGGCAACACCTGGCCAGCACGGTCCTGCCGCGTTACCTGAGCAATACACTGATACTGGTTGCATGTGTCGGCCTGGGTACGCTGTTGATCGGCACCGGGACCGCGTGGCTGGTGGTGATGTGTCGCTTTCCCGGCAAGCGCCTTTTCGAGTGGGCGATGCTGCTGCCGCTGGCAGTACCTACCTATGTCATCGCCTACGCCTATACCGATTTCCTGCAGTACTCCGGCCCCTTGCAGAGCGCACTACGCGAACTGTTCGGCTGGACTCGTCATGACTACTTGTTTCCGGATGTTCGTTCGCTGTCTGGCGCCGCAGTACTGATCACGCTGGTCCTCTACCCCTATGTGTATATGCTGGCCCGCGCGGCGTTTCTCGAGCAGTCGGTATGCATGCTGGATGTCGGGCGTACGCTGGGGCGCGGTCCGTGGCAAATGTTCCGTCAGGTCGCGGTGCCACTGGCCAGGCCAGCATTGGTCGGCGGCGTCTCACTGGCGCTGATGGAAACTCTCAACGAATTCGGCGCGGTGCAGTACTTCGGTGTCGATACCTTCACCACCGGCATCTACCGCACCTGGTTCGGCCTCGGCGAGCAGGTTGCTGCCGCACAGTTGGCGGCCTGTCTGCTGGCATTGGTCATGGTGCTGGTACTGCTGGAACGTTGGTCTCGCGGCCAGCGCCGCTATCACCATACTTCTCATCGCTATCAGCAACTGCCCGAGTATCAATTGCGCGGCTGGCGAGCCAGCCTTGCCACCCTCGCCTGCGCCCTGCCGGTGATAATCGGCTTTGTACTGCCGTGCTTGATTCTCGGCGAGATGGCCCTGCGCAAGGGTGACTCGGTGCTTGGCAGCAACTTCCTCAGTTTCGCTGGCAACAGCCTGCTGTTAGCAGTGGCCGCCTCACTGGTGGCGGTCGCCATGGCAGTGATCCTCAGCTACGGAGCCAGGTTGCAGCCGGGAGTCTGGACACGCACCGCGACCCGTATTGCCTCACTGGGCTATGCCATCCCCGGCTCGGTGGTAGCCGTCGGTATCCTGATTCCCTTTGCCTGGCTCGATGGACAGATCAACCATTTCTACAAGGGATATAGTGGAGAGGTGCTGGGCCTGGTCTTCAGCGGCACCGCCTTTATCCTGATCTACGCCTATGTCGCGCGCTTCCTGGCGGTATCGTTCAATGCAGTAGAAGCCAGCCTTGGCAAGGTGACGCCATCCATGGATGCCGCGGCACGTACTCTGGGAGAAACCGCCACCGGCACGCT
This sequence comes from Halomonas huangheensis, assembly GCF_001431725.1. Taxonomy (NCBI): domain Bacteria; kingdom Pseudomonadati; phylum Pseudomonadota; class Gammaproteobacteria; order Oceanospirillales; family Halomonadaceae; genus Halomonas; species Halomonas huangheensis. The sequence goes on from NZ_CP013106.1 coordinate 4,155,212, forward strand.
ACGCAAGGTACATACCCCGATCATGCGCGGCAGCCTGATGGCGGCGGCGATTCTGGTATTTGTCGATGTCATGAAGGAACTGCCGGCGACGATCATCCTGCGTCCCTTCAACTTCGACACCCTCGCCGTACGCGCACACAATCTGGCCGCCGACGAACGCCTTGCCGAAGCCTCCACGGCCTCACTGACCATCGTCGCCGTAGGTATCGTGCCGGTGATCCTGTTGAGCCTTGCCATGCGCCGTTCGCGCCCCGGGCAGGCAAGGTAACGGGATCAAGGTGTCGCGGGAAAGACAAATGCCTGAGCGGGATCGAGACTGATCTGTACCGGCTGATCCTGCTCAGGAAGGAACACGCCGGGCATCCGTGCGTGCAGGTGAGCCTGTTGGCCATCCATACCATGCGCGCACAGGTGCAGCAGACTGCTGCGCCCCAGCAGACGTGCCATCAACACATGGCTGTGATGTTCATGTGTCTCTCGACTGGCGATCTCTACCACCCGCAATGCCTCGGGCCTGACCAACACTTGAACCTGACTACCTTCCGGCAGGTGGGTAGGCACGGGACCAACCACGGTATGCACATAGCCGTTGCTCACCAGTCCCTCGAGCCGATTGACCTCTCCGAAGAACGTCACCACGAAGGGATCCATGGGTCGGCAGTAGAGTTCCTGAGGGGTACCGGCCTGAACCACCTGTCCATCGCGCATCAGCACGATACGATCAGCCATGAACATGGCTTCTTCCGGATCGTGGGTGACCAGCAGCGCTCCGGCTCCAACCTTCTTGAGCACGTGCAGGGTGTCATCACGAATACGGTCGCGCAGCCGAGCGTCCAGGCTCGAGAAAGGTTCATCCAGTAGCATCAGCTGCGGCGAGGGAGCCAGGGCTCTCGCCAGAGCGACACGTTGCTGCTGCCCGCCGGACAAGGTATGCGGGAAGGATGCGGCATAATCCTGCATGCCCAGCTGCTCCAGCAACTCCCGTGCTCGAGTCCGGCGCTGACTGCCGGGCAACTGCTGCAGACCGAAAGTGACATTGTCGATCACGCTCAAGTGAGGGAACAACGCTGACTCCTGGAATGCCAGACCCACACTGCGCCGCTCCGGTGGAACATGCGCCTTGCCGCTCGCCGCCAACAGCTCGCCATCGAAGCTCAACTGCCCCTGCTGAATGACCTCCAGACCGGCGACAATTCGCAGCAGCGTGGTCTTGCCACAGCCGGATGGCCCGAGCAGACAGACCACTTCCCCCGGCGCGATATCAAAGGATACGCCAGACACCGCTGTCTGATCGGAGTAATGATGGCTGAGATCACGAACCTCGAGGAGCTTGCGAGCAGCGGCATTCGAAGTCGGCGAGGGAACGGCGGGATGCAGCATGGACAAGACATTGGCTCCTGCAGGCGTTGACCAGTGAATCTCGTGGCGTGCCCATGTTACCGCGCTCAAGCATGAGATGCGCCAGGCTTGCGCGAGTGTAGCGTTGACAGCTTCGCACTTCCGGCACTCCACCAGCATTCTGTGCAGCTTCAATTCAACACTAATGACACTTATTATCAAACGCTAGTGATTTTATATACTGTCCCTGCGCCATTCCAACTACGGAATCATTATCTCCAACGACAAGTCGAGGTTATCCATGCGCCATCTCTCCGCAATTGCTTCTGCAGTAGTGCTGGCCAGCGCCAGTACTGCCGCTCTTGCCGACGGCAGTGTCAATGTTTATTCCGCGCGCCACTATGACTCCGACCAGGCACTCTATGATGCGTTTTCCGAGGAAACCGGCATTGAGGTCAACGTCCTGCAGGGTGACTCCGATCAGTTGATCGAACGCATCAAGCGTGAAGGTGAGGCCAGCCCCGCCGATGTCATGATCACCGTCGATGCCGGGCGTCTCTGGCGTGCCGAGCAGGAAGGTATCTTTGCCCCGGTCGACTCGGAGCTTCTCAACGAGCGCCTGCCAGCCAACATGCGCCATCCGGAAGGCAAATGGTTCGGCTTCAGCCAACGCGCTCGAGTGTTCTTCTACAATCCGGACACCATTGACCCGGAACAGATCGCCACCTACGAATCGCTGGCCGACCCTGCTCTCGAGGGCAAGATCTGCATTCGTTCATCCAACAATATCTACAACCAGTCACTGCTGGCGTCGATGATCGAGCATCATGGTGAGGACGGCGCTGAAGAGTGGGCCCAGGGCGTGGTCAACAACCTGGCTCGTGATCCCGAAGGCGGTGACCGCGATCAGATCAAGGGCGTCGCCTCTGGTGAGTGCGACGTGGCGGTGGGCAACCACTACTACTACGCGCGCATGCTGAAGGGCGATGATACAGCCGAGCGCGAGGCTGCCGAAGCTGTCGAGATTCTGTTCCCCAACCAGGACGACCGTGGCACCCATATCAACGTCGGTGGTGCAGGCCTGGTCGAAGGCGCACCCAACCACGACAACGCCGTAGCCTTCCTCGAGTTCCTCGCCTCCGATGAGGCCCAGCACCTGTTTGCCATCGGCAACCACGAGTTCCCGGTGGTCGAAGGCGCCGAACAGGATGAGTTGCTGGCGTCCTGGGGTGACTTCAAGAAGGACGAGATCAATGTCAATACCCTTGGCGAGAACAACCCCGAAGCGGTGAAGATCTTCGACCGCGTCGGCTGGCGCTGATCGCTCCACCATCCCTCAAGACACCAACGCCCCTGCCATTCGGCAGGGGCGTTGGTGTGATGCGCCCAAATACAACTCAGTTACCGCCCCATCTCATTTCTCCAACTGATCAAGCAGCGGCTGCTCTTCCACTGTCGCCAGCGCCTCGCTGAGCAACTCGGCAAAAATAGCCAGCGCCGGAGGCATCGAGCGCTCGCGCGCCACACAGATATCGATTCTGGCACCATGTATCGGGCGGTCTTTCAGTGGCCGGAACACCAGCTCGCCACGCTGCACTTCCCGAGCAACATCCAGCGGATTGAGAAAGGCGATGCCAAGGCCAGCACTGGCCAACGACTTGATGCTGAGTACGCGACTGCATTCAGCGAGAACGCGAAACTCCACCTGGTGATGTGCCAGTGCCTGCTCCAGCGTTGAGCCGCGAAACATATCGCTGTCCGGCAGGATAACCGGATATTCCGCACAGTCCTGCAATCGTACAGCGGGAAGTTCAGCCAACGGGTGATCCGCTGCCATCACCGCTCCGAAGCGAAAGGAGGCGCTGCGTAGCGTGCGAACACGAGGGTTGGGCGTGGGATTGACACAAATACCGATGTCCGACTCCCCCGAGACGATGCGCTCAATGATCGTGTCTGTCAGGCCCGTCAACAGCTGGAAGTGCACCTGTGGGTAACGTTCCCCGAAGCGCTGCATGACGTCAGGTAGTACGAGATCGGTCATCGACTCGACACTGGCAATACGAATCTCGGCACAGCCCGCCCCTCTGATATCCCCTAACACCCCGAGTATCTGGCGCTCGTCGCGCTGCCACTGACGCACCTGATACAGCAGCAGTTCGCCGGCAGACGACAACCGTAACCCTCGAGGCAAGCGTTCGAAGAGCGGAACGCCCAACTCCTCCTCAAGCTTGAGAATCTGTCGGTTGACGGCAGACGCCGCAACATGAAGACGTTCGGCGGCCTTGCGCAGCGATCCTTGCCGCGCCACCTCTTCGAAATAGCGCAGTGCGATGGTCATCAAAGGCACGGCCAATAACTCCTGTGTGTAGGCAGGAAAGGTTACTGTTGCCATAAAGGCAACGCCACAGACGAAAAACGATTATGGACCAGTACAGACTTTCAGCGCTAGCTTGCCAGGTAGTCTTGCTGACTCACCTCAGGTATTGCGCCTGAAATATCTACAACAACAAAGAGGTAACCCAATGTCCCAGTTGGACTCCGCTACCCCTGATCCCGTCGACGAGCGATTGCCCTGGCATACCGCCATGCTGTTTGGCTTTCAGCATGTGCTGGTGATGGCGGCCGCCCCGATTACCGCCGTATTCCTGGTCGGACAGGCCATGGGCTTCAGTACCGAAATTACCGTGCCGCTGATGAGTGCCACCTTTCTGGCCTGTGGTCTAGGAACTCTGCTGCAATCCTTCGGTCCCTGGGGCATAGGCGCCCGCCTGCCCTTTGTGCAGGTACCCGGTGGAGCTCCCATCGTAATCTTCCTGGCCATCGCCCAGGCGACGGACATGCAGACTGCCACCGGAGCAGTGATTCTCACCGGACTGTTCTACTTCCTCGCCCTGCCCTTCTTCACTCGCCTGTTGCGCTTCTTTCCTCCCATCGTGATCGGCACCATGCTGTTGCTGGTCGCAGTCAACCTGGTGAAGATTTTTGGCGGTCTGATTACCGGCAAGACCGATAGCCCTCAGTTTGCGGCAAGCTCGGATATTCTGCTGGCGCTGGCGACCATCGCCGCCATCGTGCTCTGCGCTCGCCTGTGCCGAGGCGTTCTACGCCGAATATCCGTAATGCTGGGGCTGATCATAGGAACCCTGATCGCGGCTGCCTGTGGCGCCATGGATATCAGTGGACTGAATAGCTCCACCTGGATTGCCTTGCCACAGCTGTTTCCCTTTGGCATGCCAAAGTTCGACATCATCGCTTCACTGCCGCTGATCATCTTCAGCGTGGTATCGATGACCGAAGCCACCGGGCAAACGCTGGCCACCGCCGAGATCGTCGGCAAGCAGGGCGATGCCCACGCGCTGGTGCCACGCAACATTCGCGCCGACGCCCTGGGCTCACTGTTCGGTGGGTGTCTGGGTACCTCACTGATCATCACCAGTGGTGAGAACATTGGCATCGTTCGCGCCACCGGCGTGCGCTCAAGGTATGTCACCGTGGCGGCCGGCATCCTGCTGATCATCATTGCTCTCATCGCCCCACTCGGACACTTCGCCGCCACCCTTCCCACACCCGTCGTGGCCGGCACAGCGGTAATCGTGTTCGCCATCATCGGTGCCATGGGCATCAATATCCTGCGCGGAGTGAACCTCAACGAGCACGGCAATCTGTACACCCTCGCCTCGGCGCTGGCCATGGGCCTGCTGCCCATCGTCGTCCCCGGTTTCTACTCCGACTTTCCCCAACATCTGCAGATCATTCTGGGCAATGGACTCGCCATGGGCACCCTGACCGCGGTACTGGTCAATATCCTGTTCCAGTGTGTAGGCCGCACCGCTTCACGTCGCCCCAGTCCCGTCACCGCCACAAACGACCAGGAACCCCGCTGATGCATGTCACCAGTTCATCCCCGACGCTCTCCGCCAGTCATTTCGACGCCGAGGAACTGCTGCTGTTACCCCGAGAAGTACTACTCGATGGACAAGCGGTGACTGGTATGGCCGTACATATCGTCGATGGCCGCTTCGCGACTATTGGCACGGTCACCGAATTGCGTGAGCGACTGCCACACCTGAAGGCGATTGAGCTGCCATCACACCTGTTGATGCCGGGCTTCATCGATAGCCATCACCACCTGACGCAATCGCTGGGCAAATCACTGGTATTTGGCGAACCTTCCGAGATCTTTCGCCGTATCTGGGTCCCGCTGGAATCCAGTCTCGACGAACGCATGCTATATCTCAGCGCCAGACTGGCTGCGCTAGAGGCATTACGCGGTGGCTTTACCACCGCGGTGGATGCAGGGACCCGCTCCGCCGGAGAGATGGACGCGCTGGCCAGGGCAGTCGAAGAAAGCGGCCTGCGCTGTGTGCTGGGTATGATCTGCAATGACCGGGGAGGTAGCGCCACCCGTCCTCCTCGTCAACAGATCATGGAGCGTGCCGAGTCACACTTCAGGCGCTGGGAGGGGTCGGCGCTGATCCATCCTTCATTGGCCATATCCATACCTGAAGCCGCCAGCGATGACATGCTCCACGATGCGTCGGCACTTTGTGCCGAGCATGGCGCTATTTTCCAGAGCCACGTCAATGAACACCTTCAGGCAGTAGAGCGTTCGCTGGTTGCACGCGGTCAGAGGCCCTTGCAACACCTGCACGCCGTAGGGGCGTTGGGGCCACAGACACTGATCGCCCATGCCACCCTGGTCACTCCCGATGAGCTGAACCTGCTGCGAGATACCGATACCGCTGTGGCATTCAACCCTGTCGCCAGCAGCTGGAAGGGCAACGCGGTGGCTCCGGCACTGCAGATGAGTGCCCTGGGGCTGCGCGTAGGACTGGGCACCGATGGTACACGCAGTGATGGCTTCCGCCTGATGGACGCTGCCGAGACCAGCCAACGCCTGACCGTCGGCCTGGCAACGGGCGACAGTTCCTGTGGCGGGGGTTGGCAGTGGCTCGATATGGCCACCTCCGCTGCCGCCGATGCAACGGGGCTGGGAACCGTATGTGGCCGCATCGCCGAAGGGCTCGCCGCGGATTTTCTGCTGATCAATCTCGATGTTCCTGAGATGACACCCAGCTGGGATCGCCCATGGGAACTGGTGCGCTACGGGAATCGTGATCAGATCGATGCGGTATTCACCGCGGGCAGAATGCGCCTGCTGCATGGCTGGCCCTGTGACTGGGATGCTCGAGCACTGTTGGCCGAAGTCCGGGAAACGGCAGCGGCAGCAATTTCCAGCGCACCGATTCAGCGCGTTCACCCGACCTCTCGGGAACATCGTGCCCAGTATCGCTCAGCCCATACCGAGGGCAGGCCATGATGGCACCGGTAACCTTTGCCATCGTGGCCTTGGCCACGGTGGTCGCTGCCTTCGTCCAGGGCGCCATTGGTATAGGGTTCGCGCTGATCGTTGCTCCGGTGATGGGACTGCTGGTACCTCAACTCCTGCCGGTGGCACTACTGGTGTTGATGTTGCCCCTCAACCTGTTTGTGGCACTCCGCGAACGCGATGCCATCGACTGGAAAGGCAGCGCCTGGATCAGTGTCGGGCGCCTACCCGGTACCCTGCTGGGACTTTGGGTATTACTGATCCTGAGCGCCGAGGGACTCAACCAGTTGATTGGCGCATCCACGGTATTGGCCGTACTGGCAGCGCTTTTTGCACCGGTGTTCCGCCCTGGTCCCGGCGCCTGCGTGTCAGTCGGCATGATCACCGGTGTCACCGAAACGGCAACTGGCGTGGGCGGGCCACCCCTGGCCTTGCTCTATCAACACCGCCCCGGACCGGAGCTGCGCTCAACCATCGCCTGCTGCTTTCTCGTCGGAGAACTGATCTCGCTGGTCATTCTGGCGGTGGCCGGCAAGGTCAGTGCAGAACAACTCTGGTGGGCATTGGCACTGGTTCCGCCATTGCTGGTCGGCAGCGTCGCCAGTCGCGTTGTACACCAACGCATTGATGCGCGGCGACTGCGCCAGGGCGTATTGCTGTTTGCGCTGGTTTCCGGAATCTTCCTGATGCTGCCGTGGTAATCAACGCCATCCGCTGTACAACTCATCAGACCTGGCGGCGCCGCACTACGACCATAAACCAGGGAGCCCACGCTGAATGGCGTGGGCCCCTGTGTGATCATCGCCATACCAACCCATTACGGTGTACCTGGACGCTCGCTGGTTGGATTCTCACTGGCTGGATTCTCACTAGGCAAGGGCGCAGCATCAGCTTCGTTCTGGAACACGCTCAATGCTCCCATGCGATGGCCACGATCATTGACGAAGGTTTCCAGACTGACAACCGCCTCGGTGCCAGCACGCTTGAACAGGATGCGGTCATCTGCCGATGTCGCAGCCCAATCGCTACCAAGACATTGGCCGAGGCCATCTCCACCCACCGCCAACGCGCCGCGTGGATCCTCGGTCTGGATACGCCCGAAGCACACGTAGTGATCGGGACGCTTGCTCGAGGTGATCACACAGGCGTTATCGAAGGCCTGCACATCAGTGTCCCAGCTACGCGTCAGGCGCGTATCGTTGAAGCGCCCCTTGATATCCTCGAAGCCGTTTGCGGAACTGGCGACGGCCTGATCCAGTGCGGCGCAGTCGAACAGCTCAGCCGCACGCTCCGGAGTGCCGGTGGCAACACACCCCGCCAGGCTCAACACACCCGCCGTGGCCAGACTGGCCCTGATGAAGATTCCCCGTGTCATATCCTTGTCTCCGACCGATAGCCGTGTGCGTCACGACCTTGATGACATTGCCAGATTGACACCATAGCATCTGCCGAGCTGCCACAGTAGTTCACCGCGCGCACGATGACGCTGCGGTTGCATCGTCATCCACTCCAGCTACTCTGGTGGAAGCGCTCATCGACCAAGGTCAAGGAATGCCGACGATTCTACTCTGGACTGCTGTCACCCTTATTGCCACTGGAGTGATATGGAAAGGCAGTGGCCTGCTGGAGAACGCGAGCCAACGTCTGTCGGCCTACTATCGGCTACCGGAAATCGTGCAGGGCGCTGTCGTCGTGGCCATAGGCTCCAGCTTTCCCGAGCTGTCCACCACGGTGATATCAACCCTGGTCCATGGCGAGTTCGAACTGGGTGTTGCCGCCATCGTCGGCTCAGCGTTGTTCAATATCATGATCATTCCCGCGCTCAGCGGGCTAGCGTCACGAACACCACTGCAGGCCAACCGTGATCTGGTCTACAAGGAAGCCCAGTTCTACATGATCGCGGTCGCAGTACTGACCCTGACCTTTGCCTTCGCGGTCATCTATTACCCGGTCAGCGATCCATCGATGGGCGGTGCCATTCAGGGTGAAATGACACGCTGGCTGGCTCTGATTCCTGTCGCCCTCTACGGGCTCTACCTGTTCGTTCAGTATCAGGACACCATGGATCACGAGTCCGATGAAGATATCAGCGATATTCGCCCGGGCCGTGAATGGTTGCGGTTGCTGCTGTCACTGTTGATCATCGTTGCTGGGGTCGAAGGGTTGGTACAGGCGGCACTCAACTTCGGCGAGATATTCAACACGCCCAGCTTCCTGTGGGGGATTACGGTGGTCGCGGCAGGCACTTCGGTTCCCGATGCCTTCGTGTCCATTCGCGCCGCGCGTCACGGACGCGGTGTCACCAGCATCGCCAATGTGCTGGGCAGCAATACCTTTGACCTGCTGGTCTGCATCCCTGCCGGTGTGTTGATTGCCGGTGTCGCCGTGATCAACTTTTCGGTTGCTGCGCCGATGATGGCCGCGCTGACCTTCGCCACCATCATGCTGTTCCTGATGATGCGTACCCAGATGACGCTGTCGCGCGTAGAGTCCGTCATTCTGCTGCTGGTGTATGGGCTTTTCCTGGTCTGGATCAGCCTGGAAACCTTCGGTGTCATCGATAGCGTGCCACATCTACCGCCCGTCAAGGCAGGAGCCTAGTCCAGGCGGGAATCGGTCCCGAGCTCGACGAGGCTCCTGCTTCAAAGGCGACTCTTTCCAACAGCCACTCTTCTTGAAAGCGACTCTTTGTAAACGCTGTTCCTAGTGCGCTTCATCCCAGTTGGCGCCGTGGTTGGCCTCAACAATCAATGACACATCCAGACTCGCGGCATTCTGCATGCGTTCGCTGACCGCTGCCATGAACGGCTCTGCCTGCTCTTCGCGCACTTCGAACACCAGTTCATCATGTACCTGCATGACCATCCAGGCATCGAACTCATCGTTGTCGGTCAGCCAGGCATCGACGTCGATCATGGCACGCTTGATGATGTCCGCGGCGGTACCCTGCATCGGCGCATTGATCGCGGTGCGCTCGGCGCCCTGACGACGAGCACGGTTCTGCGAATGAATCTCCGGTAGATAGAGGCGACGACCATATACCGTCTCGACGAAACCATCCTCGGCCGCTTGTGAGCGGATGCGTTCCATATAGCGTGCCACGCCAGGGTAGCGGTCGAAATAACGCTCGATATAGGTCTTGGCCTGGCTCTGCTCGATATGCAACTGACGCCCCAGTCCCCAGGCGCTCATGCCATAGATCAGCCCGAAGTTGATCGCCTTGGCGCTACGTCGCTGGTCAGAGCTGACCTTGTCCAGCGCCACACCGAACACCTCGGCGGCAGTGGCGGAGTGAATATCACGTCCCTCGGCGAAGGCGGTGAGCAAGCCCTTGTCGCCCGACAGGTGGGCCATGATGCGCAATTCGATCTGCGAGTAGTCGGCAGCCACAATGCGGTAGCCGGGACGCGCGATGAACGCCTGACGAATCCGTCGGCCCTCTTCGGTACGGATCGGGATGTTCTGCAGGTTGGGATCCGAAGACGACAACCGCCCGGTGGATGCCACCGCCTGGTGGTAACTGGTATGCAGACGCCTGGTACTCTTGTTGACCAGTTTCGGCAGTTTCTCGGTGTAGGTCGAGCGCAGCTTGGACAGTCCACGGTGTTCCATGATCACCTTGGGCAACGGGAAGTCCAGCGCCAGTTCCTCGAGCACCGCTTCCGCCGTTGAAGGCGCGCCCTTGGGCGTCTTCTTGATCACCGGAATACCCTGTTCCTCGAACAGGATCTGGCCGAGCTGCTTGGGTGAACCGAGGTTGAACTCGCGCCCCGCCAATTCGTAGGCCCTGGCTTCCAGCTCGCGGATGCGCGTATCAAGCTCGCGGCTCTGGGTATGCAGAAGCTCGGCATCCAACGCTACGCCGTTGCGCTCCATATGCGACAGCACCCGAATCAGCGGGCGCTCGATCTCATCCAGCACCTCGGCCAGACGACCGATCCTTTCCAGCCGAGGGCGCAGCTCATGGTGCAAGCGCAAGGTGATGTCGACATCCTCACAGGCATAGGGAACCGCCTGTTCCAATGCGATCTGGTTGAAGGTCAACTGTTTGGCGCCCTTGCCGGCGATGTCCTCGAACTTCACCGTGCTTTCGCCGAGGTACTTGAGCGCCAGCGAATCCATGTCGTGGCGCGTCGCAGTGGAATCCAGCACGTAGGATTCCAGCATGGTATCGACCAGCGGCCCGGCAACAGTGATGTCGTGACGCGCCAGCACCGAGATATCGTACTTGAGGTTCTGGCCAATCTTGGTGATCGAGGCATCGCCGAGCACTTCAGACAGCGCTGCCAGCGTCGTCTTGCGGTCCAGTTGATCCGGGGCATCGAGATAATCGTGCCCCAGCGGAATATAGGCCGCCTCACCAGGCTCAATGGCCAGGCCAACACCGACAATATCGGCCTCCATGTAGTCGAGACTGGTGGTCTCCAGGTCGAAACAGAAGGCGTCTGCCTTACCCAGACGTGTCAGCCACTCATCGAATTCGGTCTGCTCGAGGATCACGCAGTCCCGGCGCTCACTACTGCTGGAGCCTTGCTGGTTGTTGCCCTCCTCGGCGTCACCTTCGGCGGACGGTGTCGGAGTGCCACCGGCGACATCATCCACGCCTTTGTCCTGGCCCTTGAGCAGTTCCTCCAGCCAGTTCCTGAACTCCAGGCGCTTGTAGAGTTCCTTGAGTGCTTCGCGATCCGGTTCGGCGATGGCCAGATCATCCAGCCCGACGTCCAGCTCACAGTCGGTCTTGATGGTCGCCAACTGGTAGGACAGATACGCCAGCTCGCGATTTTCCTCGAGCTTCTTCGGCAAGGTCTTCGCGCCACGGAAAGACAGCGTGGTGACCTTGTCGAGGTCGGCGTAGATGGTGTCGAGACCGCCTTCCATGCCCTGCAGCAGACCAATCGCGGTCTTTTCGCCAACACCCGGTACACCGGGAATGTTATCGACCTTGTCCCCCATCAATGCCAGATAGTCGATGATCAACTCTGGCGGCAGGCCAAACTTGTCGTTGACGCCTGCTACGTCCAGCGTCTCATCCTTCATGGTATTGACCAGGGTGATGTGCTGATTGACCAGTTGCGCCATGTCCTTGTCGCCGGTCGAGATCACCGCATCACGCCCCTGCTCGGTGGCCAGGCGCGCGAGGGTGCCGATAACGTCATCGGCCTCAACGCCCTTGATACACAGCAGCGGCAACCCCAGCGCCTTGATGCATGCATGCAACGGCTCGACCTGGGCACGCAGATCGTCTGGCATTGGCGGGCGCTGTGCCTTGTACTCGGCGTACAGGTCATCGCGGAATGTCTTGCCGGATGCATCGAAGACCACCGCCATGGGACTACCGGGATAGTCACGCAGCAAGCGCTTGAGCATATTGATCACACCCTTGATGGCACCCGTCGGCTTCCCTTCAGAAGTGGTCAGCGGTGGCAGGGCGTGAAAGGCACGGTAGAGATAGGAGGAACCGTCGACGAGGACGATGGGGCTTGCGGCCATGAGCGACGTCTCTGAACTGATATTGACATGGGAAGTCCAAGGGAAACACTGTGCGATAACGCAGTCGCCACAGCACCATCCCTTCATGATTGCCACTAATGATACGCACCCAACTGATATGCATCCATCAAAGGAGGTACCCGGCTTTGCGAAGACGCTTTTGTGATGACGCTTTCGTGATGACGCTTTAGTGAAGACTCTTTAGTGAAGACTCTTTAGTGAAGACCAGGATAGCCGTATAGTGATGCACTTGATGCATACCCCGCCCACCGTCTGGTGGAGGAGAGAATCATGACCCTTTCCCGATTGTTCCCTGCGCTGATGCTGGCCACCGCTCTTCTGGTGGGGGCTACGCCGGTGCTGGCCCAGAACCTCAAGCCGGATGTCAATGTGCGTGAGGAAGCCGACCAGACCATCCGCGAGTACCGGGTCAATGGCAAGCTTTATGCCATCCGCATCGAGCCCAGGGGCGGCAATTCCTACTTTCTCGTCGACCGCACCGGAAACGGCAATTTCGAACGCCAACAAGGTGACAACGTCGAGATCCCCGACTGGGTGAAATAAATCCTGCCCATCCCCCTGCTCGAGTGCGTGCAACCACAGGTGAAGTCGCTACAATAGCCCCCTTGGATTTTCCGGGGCGAGACAACACATGGCCGTATTCACTCCGCTTGCCGACGCACAGGTCGCAAGTTTCCTCAGCCGTTTCGACGTCGGCGAACTGGTCGAACTCAAGGGTGTACCCGCGGGTACCGAGAACAGCACCTTCTTCGTCACCACCGACCGACGCGAGCTGGTACTGACCCTGTTCGAACAGGGTGAACACGAGGAATTGCCCTTCTTCGTCGAACTGCTCGACTTCCTCGACGAACACCGCATTCCGGTGGCCGGTCCGGTTCATGACCGTGAGGGCATTGCCCTGCATGAGCTTGCCGATCGTCCAGCGCTGTTGTTCCCGCGCCTGCCCGGCACACATCCCAAGGCCCCCAACCTTGAGCAATGTCGCGCTCTGGGTGATGCCCTCGGTCGCCTGCATCGTGTGTCTCGGCACTTCCCCGGACAGCGTCCCAACCCGCGTGACATCCATTGGCTAAGCGCCATGTATCACAAGGTGCTGGGCTACCTCTCTCCAGAGGATCAGGCACTGATGCAGGATGAAGTGGAAGGCTACCAGGCCACGCTAGGCGAGAGCCCCGAGCTGCCCCAGGGTGCTTTGCATGGTGATCTCTTCCGCGACAACACGCTGTTCGATGGCGATCGTCTCGGCGGCATCATCGACTTCTACAATGGCTGTACCGGCGACCTATTGTTCGACCTGGCCATTGTCATCAATGACTGGGCCACCGATAGCAACGGACGGCTCGATGCGGCTCGTCACGATGCTCTGCTCGGTGCCTACCTCGCACAACGCCCGCTGAACGCCAACGAGCGCGAACTGTGGCCACTTATGTTGCGCCTTACCGCGCTGCGCTACTGGCTATCACGTCTGCTGGTGGTCTATGTTGACCCGCCGGCGCATGACCTGACGCCTCACGACCCCGAACAGTTCCGCCAGATCCTGCTAGCGCGTATTCAATATGGAGCGCTACCGCTGCCCAATCCCGGAGATGCCGAGTGAGCCAGACCACACCTGATGCCGTCACCCGTGCCCGCCGCACCTGGAACATCGACCAATGGGGTAGTGGCTACTTCGACGTCAACCACCAGGGACAAGCACTGGTGAGACCGCTTGGCGACGGTGTCGAAGGACCCAGCCTGCCACTGGTCGAGCTGACCCAGCAGTTGCGTCAGGCGGGCCTGCGCCTGCCGGTGCTGATTCGCTTCGCCGATATTCTGCATGATCGAGTCGAGCAACTGTGTGCGGCCTTCGACCAGGCGATGAGTGAGGAAGACTTCAGCGGTGGCTACACCGCGGTCTATCCGATCAAGGTCAACCAGCAGCGGCGCGTAGTCGAGGAGATACTCTCGACCCAGGAGCGTGGTCGTGGACGCGTCGGGCTGGAAGCCGGCAGCAAGCCTGAGCTGCTCGCGGTGCTGGCGCTATCGGGCGATGGCTCATCATTGATCGTCTGCAATGGCTACAAGGATCGCGAATATATACGTCTCGCGCTGATGGGCGAGAAGCTTGGCCATCGCGTCTATCTGGTGGTCGAGAAGCTCTCCGAGCTGCCGTTGATCCTGGAAGAAGCCGAGTCGCTTGGTGTCACACCACGCATCGGCCTACGCGCGCGCCTGTCCTCAGTGGGTCGCGGCAAGTGGCAGAGCACCGGCGGCGAGAAGTCCAAGTTCGGCCTTACCGCCGGCCAGATCCTCAGCGTGATCGAAACGCTCAACAACGCCGGACACCTGGACAGTCTGCAGCTGGTGCACTTCCACCTCGGCTCGCAGATCGCCAATATCCGCGACATTCAGCGCGGCCTGCGGGAATGCGCACGCTTCTACCAATTCCTGCGCCAGCTCGGCGCGCCGGTGGATACCGTGGATGTCGGTGGAGGACTCGGCGTCGACTATGAAGGCACTCGCTCGCGCAGCGACTGTTCGGTCAACTACTCGATGACCGAGTACGCGCGTAATGTGGTCTACGCCTTCAGTCAGATATGTGAGGCTGAGGAACTGCCACAACCACACTTGCTCAGCGAGTCAGGACGCGCGCTCACCGCACACCATGCGGTGCTGGTGACCAATGTCATCGGTGAAGAGCGTGTGGACATCAACCCACCCGGGGAACGTCAGTCGGATGATCCGGAGGTGGCAGCGCTGTGGCGGGTACACGAGTACCTCGAGCACAACCCGGAACCGCGTGAGCTGGTCGAGTCCTGGCATGACCTGGTGCAACACATGGGCGACCTGCATGATCGCTTTCTGCTGGGGCTGGCCGACCTGACCGCCCGCGCCGAAGGCGAGCGCGTCTACTTTGCGGCCTCCGCAGCGTTGCGTGAACGCCTCGATCCCCGCAACCGTGCCCACCGTGAAATTCTCGATGAGCTGGCCGAGAAGCTCGCCGACAAGCTGTTCGTCAACTTCTCGCTGTTCCAGTCACTACCGGATGCATGGGCAATCGATCAGATCTTCCCGGTGCTGCCGCTGACCGGCCTCGAACACAAGCCGGAGCGCCGCGGTATCATCCAGGACATCACTTGCGACAGCGATGGTCGGATCGAAGGCTACGTGGATGGTCAGGGTGTTGAAACCACCCTGCCACTGCCGGAGTGGCAGGAAGGCGAAGAGCAGTTGCTGGGCTTCTTCCTGGTCGGTGCCTATCAGGAAATTCTCGGTGACCTGCACAACCTGTTTGGCGATACCGATGCTGTCGATGCCTCACTGGACAGCAAGGGAAAGTGGGTACTGAGCCATATGCAACGCGGCGACCGAGTCTCCGATGTGCTGGGTTACGTCAACTTCAATGCCGAAGTCCTGCGCGACCGCCTACGCCACCAACTCTCGGCAAGCCGTCTCGACGCCGCCGAACAGCGCCGTTTCCTCGACGACCTGTCGGCGGGCCTCGATGGCTACACCTATCTCGAATAAATAAGCCACGAGCCACGAGCCACGAGCCACGAGCCACGAGAGCACCATGGTGTAAAATGCTGGTACCGCTCGTGGCTCGTGATCTGGTCGGGTGTGGGGCTTGCTAGCCGGTTACCCGGGTCGCCACGCTCAGCGCTTCACCATTCGGCAGTTTCAGCTCGAATGTCAGGCTTGTGCCCTGCTCCAGCTTGCCGACGCCCGCAGGGGTGCCGGTAAGAATCACATCGCCGGGCTCCAGGGTGAAGTGCTGGCTCATCTCCGCCAGCAGTACCGGAATCGGGAACAGCATATCGCTGACCTTGCCATGCTGGCGGCGCTGCCCGTCGATATCCAGCGTGAATTCCAGCGCCGACCACTCGGGGACCTCCTCCAGGGCGATAAAGACTGACAGCGGGCAGGATCCGTCAAAGCCCTTGGCGATTTCCCAGGGATGGCCCTTCTTCTTGAGCGCCGACTGAACGTCACGCAGGGTCAGATCCAACGCCAGCCCCACACCCGCCACGGCCTGTTGCGCCTCCTCGGCACTGGCGGCACGCAATGGCTTGCCGATCAACAGCGCCAGCTCGGTCTCGAAATGCACATCCGAGCGCGCGAAGGGCCCGTCAAGCGGTTCCTCCAGCGCTACCACACTGGTCGCTGGCTTGATGAACAGCAGCGGAGCATCGGGCACTGGATTATCCAGCTCGCGGGCATGCTCCGCATAGTTGCGGCCAATGCAGACCACCTTGCCCAGTGCGTGATCAAAACTCTGTCCATCGGCGAAGCGAGGTTGGAAGGGCATGCAGGACTCCTTGGAAACGTCAGGGGCTAATCAAATACCACAATCCCCTGAGTCTATCCCAGCCATATGCCCAGCGACGAGTCACACGTCCACCGCTCGATTCAGACACACGCTTGGTGGCTCGTGATGACCGGTCTTATCGCAGGCTCCTTAAGCGATCATTAAGGTAGACTCGGCACTATGGTTTTTAACTGCATATTGATCTTTAACTGCATATTGGTTTTTAACTGCATGTTCTGAACTGCATGTTCAGGCATTCATGCTCGGACCTTCATGGTGGTATCGACACGGAAATCCCATGCGCGCATTACTGGTGGAAGATGACCCGCTTCTGGGTGACGGCGTAAAAAGCGCTCTTGAACGCGAGGGCTATGCTGTGGATTGGTTCATGCAGGGCCACCAGGCTCTTGAGGCGACGACCACGGAAGACTTTTCGGTGATGGTGTTGGACCTTGGATTGCCTGACATCGATGGCCTCGAACTGCTTGGTCGAGTACGTAAAGCCAGCAATCTGCCCATTCTGATCCTGACCGCGCGTGATGCCCTCGAAGACCGCATCAAAGGCCTTGATTCCGGCGCTGACGACTACGTCCTCAAGCCTTTCGACCTACAGGAGCTGCTCGCTCGCCTGCGCGTCATCACCCGCCGAGCCTCGGGGCGCGCCAGTTCAGCCATACAGCTCGGGCCATTGAGCATTGATGAAGCCCAGCACCAGGTCTGCTGGCATGGCCACCCTGCCCCTCTGACCCGCCGTGAGTTCGCGTTGCTGGTCGAGCTGAGTCGCCAGCCCGGCCAGCTGCTGTCGCGTCCACGGCTGGAGAATCTGCTCTACAGCTGGGGCGAAGAACTCGAATCCAATGCACTGGAAGTTCATGTTCATCATCTGCGCAAGAAGCTCGACAAGCTGCTGATCGCAACCGTGCGCGGCATTGGCTATCGCCTCAACACCGAGTGGCTGGATACGCAATCGTGATTACGTCCATCCGCCGCTACCTGTTCCGCACTCTCGCCCTGACCGTGGCGGTCCTCACCTTGCTGGTAGTGACCGCGGCCTGGCTGATTTCGCGGCATGAACTGGTGGAGATCCTTGATGCCCAACTCAGCATTACCGCTCGCGGTTTGATGGCTAGCGTCCCCGAACACCCGAAGGCGGATGATTACCGTCGACTGGCCAACTGGCTGGACCAGGACGACAGAAGATCTCGCCTGTACTCTGCTGCGGGGGTTGATGACGCCAATGCGCACTCCGATTGGCCGGGTCGCCTGTTTCATCATGAAGAGCGCAAACTGGGGCTCGGCCTGTGGAATGCTGCACAGCAACCGCTGCTGATCGGCCCCGGCTGGCAGAAGGCCGACAACGCCATGGCTGCCCCGCGGGAAGAAGGGCTGGCATGGGAGCAATATGCTGGCCATCAATGGCGAGTGCTCAGCATCTTCGATGAACAACGCGGTATATGGATACGCCTGGGGATCGAGCAGGAGTTTCTCGATCACATCATGATGCGCATCGCCGCCAACCATCTGTGGCCGATGCTGTTGATACTGTCGCTGGCCCTATGGTGGGTACTGCGCCTGATCCGCCGTAGCCTGACGCCCATTGATCAGCTATCGCGTCAGGTCGAGAATCGTTCCGCCGAAACCCTGCAGCACATTGATGTCGAGATGCCCCGCGAGCTGCACGGCCTGCAATCGGCGCTCAATGACTTCATCCAACGTCTGAAACAGACTCTCGAACGAGAACGGCGCTTTACCGCCGACGCCGCTCATGAGATGCGAACTCCGCTGTCGGTGGTCAAGATTCATCTCGATAACGCACTGGCAGGCGAACATGATGCGCTGCCCAAGGCTCGCCAGGGCATCGAACGCCTGCAACGGGTCGTCGAGCAGTTGCTGATTCTGGCGCGTTTCGACCGCCAGCAATTTGCCGAAAGCCAACCCATGGATCTACGCGCGGTGGTGCTCGACATGGCAGCAGAGCTGTGGCCTCTCGCTCAAGCGCGTCAGCAGCAGTTGGAAGTCCGCCAGGCGATGTCGGCGACCATCACCGCCAATACCACTGAAATCGGTATTCTGGTGCGTAATCTTCTCGACAACGCCTTGCGCTATACCCCTGAAGGTGGCCGGATAGAAGTCACCCTGATCACACATCAGCATGGCATCACACTGAGCGTTACCGACAACGGCCCCGGCATTCCTGAACACCGGCTGCCAACCATTACCGACCGCTTCCATCGCGCCAGCCAACAGACCACCAGCGGCAGTGGCCTCGGGTTATCCATCGTGGTGGCACTGGCCGAACGCCATGCTGCAACGCTGTCGTTAAGCAACGCCGATCAGGGCGGATTGGTGGCAACGCTGGAATGGCCTGTATCCCCTCGCCTTTAATGGCACTATCTACGCTGACCTTGTCGCTTCCAGAACCTTCATTTCACAGCAGAGACGAGCGTGATACAGATCATTGAGGATGACCTGTCGAGTGCGGAGATGATTGCGCTGATCCGCACTCACCTGACCAACCTGCAGGAACTGGCACCGGACTCGCCGCCACAAAGCCGTCACGCGCTGTCACTGGATGACCTGCGGCGTCGCGATGTGACGTTATGGGGTGCCTGGCATGGGCCGACACTCGCAGGCTGTGTTGCCCTCAAGGTACTGAGTGCCAGACATGGCGAGATCAAGTCGATGCGCACCGCAACGGGCTTCGAGCGCCAGGGCATCGCCTCACTGATGCTTGAGCACCTTATCTGTGTGGCAAAGGAGCGCGGCCTCTATCGACTGAGCCTGGAAACCGGCTCTCAACCAGGCTTCGCCCCCGCTCGGGCCTTCTATCAGCGCCACGGGTTCAAGGAATGCCAGCCCTTTGCTGAATACGTGGAAGACCCCAATAGCGTCTACATGAGTCTGGAGCTGGCCGATCAGCAGGCAATACCGGCGGAGCCAGTGACATGAGCCAGAGAGTGATCCAGAGCAAGAGCGCACTCAGCGACGAAGGTGAGGCAGGTGATCAGGACGACCTCCCGGAAGGAGCTCTCAATGTCGCCTTCTCAAGCAAAGGCACGGTATGTCGCGGTTGGCATTTTGCGCCCACTCAACAGCCGGCTCACTCCACCGTGCTGATGGCCCATGGACTCGGTGGCACGATCGATGGCGGGCTGGTCGACTACGCCCGTCAACTATCGCGGGCTGGCTATCGCGTGGTGGCCTTCGACTACCGCTACTTCGGCCGCTCCGATGGTAAGCCCCGTCAACTACTGACCGTTGGTGATCAATTGGCCGACTGGACTGCGGCCATCACTTTTACCCAACGCCTCGACCCATCCGCTCCTCTAGTGCTTTGGGGAACGTCCTTCTCGAGTGGCCATGTAGCGAGTCTAGCGGCACGACGTGAAGACATCGCGGCGGTGATCGCCATGAATCCCATGCTGGATGGTTTGTCTTCGGTTCTCGCCAAATTGCGAGAGAGTGGCTGGATGCCAGTGCTCAAGCTGACGCTTGGCGCCTTCGAGGATTACTTGCGTGGACTGGTCGGCATCGCACCGAAATACGTGGCCATTGTTGGAGAGCCCGGTGATCTCGCAGCGATGACCGCTCCTGACGCCGAACAAGGCGTCACCCGCTTTGCCGCCGACAACTTCGTCAACAGCATGTCAGCCCGTATGTTGCTGACACTGGGACTGTATCGCCCTATCCGTCGCGCCGGACGCATCCGCTGCCCGGTGCTGCTGCAACTCTGCCTGCGCGATAGCGTTACCCCTGTCGCTGCTGCTTACCGGACCGCCGCTCGTCTTGGTCGCCGAGCCACAGTAAAGACCTACGACGCCGGCCATTTCGATATCTATCAGGGAGAACTGCAGGAGGCCTTTCTACATGACCAGCTCATCTTCCTGGAGCGTGCGCTAAGTCACACGTAGTTCCAGGCCACTAAGTCTATAAAGTCCATATAGCTCAAAGCCTACATATCATCATGCGACACCGGTTGCGCGGTTATACTGCCTCGCTCCGGCTCACGTGAACGATGAAAAGTGCGTGAACGATGAAAAGTACGTGAGCAAGGCACTGGCAGCATTGAAGAAACATCTGGAATATCTCAGGAGCACTGATGCAGGACATTCTGATATGGCTGGCCTCGGGACTTGGCCTCGGCTACTCCCCCTGGGCACCGGGGACCGTCGGCTCACTACTCGGGCTGCCGCTGGCCTGGTGGTTACTGAGTCTGCCGCGTTATCGGCGCTCCATCATCACCGCGATTCTGATCGTCGCCGCCGTGCCGCTATGTGATGCCGCATCCATCTGGCTGGGGGGTGGTGATGTACAACAGATCGTTGCCGATGAAATCGTCGCCATGCCGCTGACGGTTATCTTCCTGACCACTGCGACTCGAGCATGGAGCGTACCTCTCGGCTATGCCCTGTTCCGCGTGTTCGATATTCTCAAGCCGTTTCCCGTGAGCTGGGCAGAAGGCCTCGGTGGCGGAGGCGGACTCGGCATCGTTGCCGATGATGTCGTCGCGGCCATCTATGCTGCGATCATCATCGCCGTGGTTGCCTGGATGGTACACAAGAGGCGCCAGCAGCACTGATCCTCACGAATCAGCCGTTCAGCCTGCAGCAACGGAAAGCCCCGACCATCTCTCGATGGCCGGGGCTTTCCAGATCAGTATCTGACATCACAGTGCCCCGTTCTCGAGGTCCTGCACTCAACCCTCTTGCGACACGCGAGAACTCGTCATCTGTAGATCGTCAGAGATACATAAAAAAGTCATAGTTCCTGTGCATCATACGCCTCTCACCCGCTTAGGCTCGCGAAGAAGCTGTCAGCTTCTGATCGCAGTGCCAATATCGCCATCGCAGGGGACAAGAACGCCATGATGTACTACCCGATCAGCTGTACTCGTTGCGGATGCACTCGGCAAAGCCTGCCCCATGGCACGCAAAGCTGGGAGCCTATCCATTGCCATGAATGCGGTGAGTTTCTCGGAACTCGTGATCAATGGGATGAGTGGCAGACAATCAGCTATGCCGTAAAGATGCTCAATATGTCACGTGCCCTGTTGCTGCGCATGGCCCGGGAACGTACCGCGACGGGGAGTTCGTGAACATGATTTCGGTCACTCTCGACCTGACCTGCTCGGTGTGTGGTTTCAGCCGCTTTCTATTGCCCATCCATCAGTTGGATGACGCCAACGTATGTTGCGCCAATTGCGCCGCTTACACGTGCAAGGCACTGGATCTCGAGCGCGTGTTGTCGGCTGTCCAGCACAAACCGCAAACGCCGCAACCATCGCTGTAAACCGCGCCAATGTAAATGACACCAGTACAAGCTTAGTTAGATGTCCGGCACCAGATGCCGGTCAAAACCGGCATCAATCAGCGCACGCCATGCCTGCAATACATCATCAGGAACAGCGACAGGCGTCTGATAACCAAGCTGGGGATACACCAGCAGTCGGTGTACATCACCCACCATCTCCTCGACCAACCCCAGCACCCCGATCTGATTCGACACTTGCTCGGGAAACTGGATATCGGGGGCGCTGACGGCGACTTCCACCTGTGGCCACTGAATCGGCAACGTCTGCTGTACGCGGCGAATGGAATTCGGCTTGGTGACAAAGGTCACTCGCCGTACCCCCTCCAACATCTTCCGGGACAGCGCGATATTCTCGGCGAAGTTGGTTGCCTTGCACTCCAGGATCAGTTGCTGGTCTGCAATGCCGTTGGCCCACGCTCGCTCGGCGAACACTTCCGCTTCCGTGGATGACCACAGGTAACGCGTCCAGTTGCCCATGCTGCCGGAAATCAGCATGCGTGGCGCCACTCCTCGATGGATCAGCTCGCATGCATGATCGCACACCCGCAGGTCATAGGAGCCGCACACCACAAGCGCATCACTGTTCGGCAGCCAGGCATTGCCGGCAGCGAGAAACTCCCAGAGGCACCTGGCATGACGCATGGTTGATGTCATCGATTGCTCTCCTCCCTGAGGCTCACTGAGATGGGGCGGCGAGTGCCCCGACAATAGCGCGGGAAAAGCCATCTTCCACATAGTCCACGCTACCATCGGCAAGGCCTAATATGCGATCCACCACCACACCCTGAAAGCGCAGCGCCTGATCCAGTTCATCGGCCGCTGTATCAGCCTCGTCGGTGCCGGCCGCATTCATGGCTCGCGCCACGGTGCGATAGCTGGCTGCCCCAAGCTGCAGGATAGTCTCCGCCGCCAGATGCGCATCAGGCACATCGAAACGGCCCTCCTGACGCCCCTGCTCGATAATGCGTGCCAGCAAGGGCGTAACCACCGCCATCGAGGCGGTATTGATGCGATGGTAGAGCACCTGATTACCGGGCTGGAAAAGCGTCTCGAACAGCCCACGCATCTGCGGCACCTGCTCCACCTTCATCTTGCGCGCCCGTGACAGAAAGGCGTTGAGTCGAGCCAGCGCATCGAGATCAGGGCTCTCCATCACATCCGACAGTTGCGCCATGCTGGCACTGGCCAGGCGTTCGACCAGCGCCTCGAGGACTTCTTCCTTGGAAGTGAAGTGGTGATAAAAGCCACCCTTGGACAGACCGGCATGCTGAATCAGTTCATTGACCGTGGTCTTGTCGTAGCCACGTTCGAAGAACAGTGCCTGGGCACTGTCCAGTAATTCGCCGCGCCGCTGTTCCGCGGACTTTATCTGGCGAGCCATGATGAGTTCCCCGTAGAGTCCAGAATAATGCTTGACCCGTTACCGACCGATGGTCTGTAATTGGACCGACCGTCGGTCTGTTAAAGGTAACTCGGGAATGAAGCCCGCGCAATCCAGGTTGTCTACCATCATACGCCGCTTGTTGCGTCTGCTGCTCGTACTGGCGCTGCTCGCCGGCTGCGCCCTGGCCATCTGGTGGGCCATGCGCCCCACTCCGGTGACAACAGTGACTCCGGTTCGCGGTGACGCCGCCGAAATCGTCTACGCCACAGGCGTCGTCGAGCCCCGCGACTGGGCGCAACTGGCTCCGCTGGCGCGTGGCCGTATCGAATACCTGTGCCAGTGTGAAGGCGAATGGGTCGAACAGGGCAGCGTTCTGGCCCGCCTCGATGATCGCGAAGCGAAGGCCCGGCTGGAGGAGTTGACGACACGCGCCGCCCAGGCCGACGACGACCTGGCGCGTATGGAGCGACTCGCCCAGCAGCGGGCTGTCAGCCAACAGTCGCTGGATCAGGCTCGCAGCGATGCCTACCGTGCTCGTGCACTGGCGAGTGCACAGGAAACACTGCTCGATCACCATGTGCTGCGCGCACCCCTGGCGGGAGAAGTGCTGCGCCAGGACGCCGAAATTGGTGAGATCGCCGGACCTGATCAGGCACTGTTCTGGGTCGGTCAACCCCAGAAGCTGCAAGTGGTCGCAGAGGTCAATGAAGAAGACATTCCCGACGTCGAGTCAGGACAGCGCGTACTGATCCATGCCGATGCGTTTCCCGAGCGGAAACTGGAAGCCAAGGTTATACGGGTCACTCCCAAGGGCGACCCGGTGGCACGGACATACCGTGTCTATCTCGAATTGCCCGAAGGAACACCGCTGCGCATCGGTATGAGTGTCGAAGCCAATATCATCACCCGTGTGGTCAACAACGCTCAGTTGCTGCCTATCGAGGCTTTCCAACAGGATGAAGTGTTCATCGTCGACAATGACGAGGCGCAGCGACGCACACTGGACGTGGGGATCCGTGGTACGGAGCGCGTGGAAGTGGTGACACCACTGGAGGAAGGGACACAAGTCATCTCACCCTGGCCGACAGAACTGTCGGAGGGTGATCAGGTCACCATCAGCGCCGGAGACAGCGCATGGTACCCCTGATTCTGGACCTGGCGATCACCCATATTCTGGGGCGTGGACGCCAGACCTTGATCGCCGTGCTCAGCGTCGGTCTCGGCGTGGGCTTTTCGATTGCCATGGCCTCACTGATGCAAGGTGGCGAAGATGACTTGATCGACCAACTGGTCAATGACATGCCGCATGTGCAGATCAGTGACGAGCAGCGCGATGCGCGCCGACAGCCCGCGGAGGATATGTTCGGCGCAGCGCAGATTCATGGCCTGAGGCCATTGGAGGACAGGCGCGGGATGCTCAATCCCGAAGAGATTCGCGCCCAACTCAGCGCCTGGCTTCCCGGCGAGATGGTCTGGCGCCTGCAGACCCAGGGCGTAGTGCGTTATGCCGGACGCGATGAAGGCATCAGCCTCTACGGCATCGAGCCCGAGCAGGAGGCCGCCGTCGAGTCGATCAAGCACGAAGACTTCGTACGTGGAGATTTCAACTCGCTGCTCAGCGGCGGCAACAACATCGTCATCGGTGACCGACTGGCTGCCAAGCTGGGGGCAGACTTCGGCACGACCCTGACATTGGTGTCATCCACCGGTCAGACACGCGCATTCAAGATCACCGGTATCTATCACACCGGCACGACTGCACGCGACGAAGGCGAAGGCTATGTGCTGCTGAAGAAAGCGCAGGCCATCAGCGAACGCCCCAATGTCATCAACAGCATTCGGCTGTATCTGCCTGACCCGGATATGGCCCCGGCAGTGGCAGCCCGCGCAGAGACACAGATCGGCTACAAGGCGGTTTCCTGGCAGGAGGCCAATGAGTCACTGCTTGAAGCGCTGGTGATCCGTAATGTGATCATGTACACCGTCGTCGGCACCATTCTGCTGGTGGCCGGTTTCGGCATCTACAACATCATCTCAACCCTGACCCACGAGAAGTCTCGCGATATCGCCATTCTCAAATCATTGGGCTTTACCGAACCCGATATACAACGGCTTTTTGTACTGGAGGGAATGGTCTTCGGTGTTGCAGGTTCAGTACTGGGTTGGCTGTTGGGCTTTGGCCTGTGTGTCGGGCTATCGATGGTGCGTTTCGAGCTCGGTGGTGACGTCGTCGCCCAGGAAATTACACGCCTGCCGCTGGCCTGGAGCATCTGGCATTACGTGATTTCAGGAGGCTTCGCGATGTTCTCCGCCATAGTGGCCGGTTACCTCCCGGCACGCCAGGCAGCCCGCCTGAACCCTGTTGCCATTATTCGGGGCGCATCATGAAGACACTGGTGGAAGCGCGCGACCTGGGCCGTGTCCTGCCGGCGACGGTACCGGTAACGCTGGTGGAGAATATCGACCTGACGATTGGCGACAACGAGTTTGTCGCCATTACCGGCCCGTCGGGCTCGGGCAAGTCATCCCTGCTGTACTTGCTGGGACTGCTCGACCAGCCCAGCCACGGTAGCCTGCATATCGCCGGACACGACACCGCCAGGCTCAAGGAGCCGGAGCGCGCCGCACTGCGCCTGGAATCCATCGGTTTCGTGTTCCAGTTCCACTTTCTACTGCCGGAATTCAGCGTACGTGCCAACGTCGAACTGCCGATGCGCAAACTGGCACGGCTCTCGGCCAGCCAGCGACGCGCCAGAGCAGAAGAACTGCTCGATTCCCTCGGTCTGGCGGATCATCTCGACAAACTGCCGGAACAACTTTCCGGTGGACAACGTCAGCGCGTGGCCATCGCCCGTTCACTGGCCAACGACCCACCGCTATTGTTCGCCGACGAACCCACCGGCAGCCTCGATACCCAGAGTTCCGAACAGGTCTTCAACATTCTCGACGAACTGGTCCACCAGCGCGGCAAGACCGTTGTCGCCGTGACCCACGACCTCGATATGGCGGATCGCGCCGACCGTCGAGTACACCTCGTCGATGGCCGGTTAGCGGATCATACGGAGTCACACTGAAGGATACTGATCAGCCGATGGCGTGGCTGCTGTTTGAAGACGAGATCAGCTTCGCCCCACAGCTGGTGGCGCAGCCATGAAAAGCGACCGCCTTGCCATTGACCGTGATGGTCGGGTGCCCTTCGATGATGCTGCACACCCCATGCCCTTTCTTCGGACATGTCACCTTGTCCCCTACCACCGCAACCGGCTTACCATTAACGGTATACGTCGACTGCCCTGAAATCACACGACCGCCATGTGTCGTGGCATCGCCGAGCAGAACTACTCCATCACCTGAACCGAACATTGTTGTGCTCCTTTTCCGCCCCGGACTATGGCCCGTGGATCATCCTTCCAGAACTTCCTGAGATTGCTTACCACTATCCACCCTATTCCTCATTGCAAGCTCGAAGCGATCTCTGTCGTGGGGCAACAGGCCGCCTGAAGCAATCCCGATCTTCCTGACCTTACCCGCCTCATTGCCATGCCGCCGGTAATGCAGGATACAGGAACGCTTCTTGTACTCGACCTGCGATATTTCGCTATATCGCAACTCCAATTTCGATCTCACCGGACCACGGTTGATCATCAGATGATCATCGCGGAACTCAACCAGAGGGGACTGCCTCCACCACACGCCCATCACCATCATGATGACACCGATAGCCCCAAGGCTCGCAGGGCTGGAAAAGCCAGCCAGCATGTATACCAGCAGCACCACAATCCCACATACAAACATAAGGTTGCCTTGCTTCACCGCATGGAAAGCTGCCACGCCCCGCCCTGATAGCTCACGTCCCTCAAGGGATGCATCCCTATCCTTGCTGGTGGCTTTCCTCGCACCAATAATGGCCACCAGGCCCAAGGGGACAAAAATGACTGAGCCAATGATCACGAGAACAGAGCCAGCTTTCCTCTTTCCGGATAACATCATCAGAAAGCCGACAACAGACAGGCTCCAGAAGCCGATACAGAGGTAGGTTCCTACCTCAACAGCCTGCGCATTATTGAAACCATAAAAGTCCTGGGACAAACCGAAGGTCCACAGCAGGTTAAGCACCAAGCCAACAAATACAATCTTCATGGAAAACTCCCTTTCCCCTAAAAAATCTAAACATAAAACCCACAACCCATTCACGGGATTAATATATTTCCTGTACCAACCAGAGCACTCCAGCCCCAATTACTGACAAGCCAATGAAAAAGCATATAACTGGCCATCCCAATTCCCAGAAACCATACTTTCCATTGCTACGCCAATCCTTCTGACAGGGATCATCAGGATCAATTTTGCACTCAGCTTCTATTTCCTTAGGCCATTGAGGAAGCTCACTCGTACTCATGGCCAACCACCGTCCTAAAGTAGTAATAGCCAATACCGGTGAGAACAAAAGCTGTCCCTTTAAAGGCCACTTCGAGGCTGGTGCGAAGGTTGCGATCAGCCCGAACTTGACCCCTTCTCGACGACCATCAACGGGGGGATATATCTCTGTATGGTCAGCGTTTTTCTCAACCCCATCCGGTTCCTCCATATACCGCCTAATATATTCCCATAACTGAAACACCCCATCCCTGTCTCCCAAGTAAGGATACCCAAGAGTAAAAGTGTCCTTAACTGTTTCACCATCACCATCTAGAACATGAGCCCGGATATCAAAGCTCTTATCAAAGAGAGGAAGTTTACTCTTTCCTACACAGAAGAAAAGATTATCCCAGGATGCTACCAGGACGGTATCTCTTGGCCTATACACATAAACCTTTCGATTTATTCTATTCAACCTAACTGGATAGTGTGTCTCTCTAAAACAATCAAACCGCATTCCTCTATAACCGACCCATGCAAAAACAACAAATACAAACATAGCAATAGAAGAGAAAACCCATGTTTCAAACTCTCCTTTTTCAACAGCAAGATTCAAAAATGCTAGAACTCCAACTACACAGGGTATTGATATTATTGCCCCCTGCCACGCAGCACATCCTTTTATGGGGTACCACCGATCAACCAGCTCCAAATATGTGCCATTAATTTTTATAGCTGACATCCAATCGGAAGGGGTGACTGCAGATGGAACCCTTATATCCAACCTATTCTTTTTTTCATCTTCCACCAAGACTCGGTTAATCTTATAGTCACGCTTGTAGTTATGTTTTCCATCTCTGCCAAAACCAGTGTAATCCATTTGATCGCTCACTTTTCGGAAGAACCAGCTCTGACATTGCTGACCTCGAACCAGGACGGCGGTCATCAACTGTTCGCGCTCACCCCGAAGAGGTAGCAGCCAACTCACGTCAGCTGCTGACAAGAGAATGAAAAATCCGCTCAGTGCTATCAACCAAAGACGATGATCCAGCCGATAACGCCGACGAAGGCTCCCACTCCAATAATCGTGCAGATCAGTGGCCAGTAAAGCTCCCACCATCCGATCGTGTCGTTGTCACGCCAAGTCAGTGCATAGGGATCATCCGAATCCACCTGACTTTCCTGTTCCACCTCTGCTGGCCACTCCGGCACTTTGCTGGTCCACATCGCAAATATCCGGCCGATAGCGTTCAAACCCAACACAGGGGAGGCTATAAACTGTAGCCATGGCCAATGACCTGACCAGGCATAGTTCTGAACAATACTCCAGCGCCAGCCCTCTTTACGCCCATCTACCGGCATCAAGTAACCTGTTTGTTCCTTGAGATGTCGCCAGGTACGCTCTACGCCATCCTCCGCTTCCATATAGGGCTGTAGAAAGGCCCAGAACTTGTTGATCGACTCAGCGTTGCCCAGTAATGACGGGTATCCCAGCGAAAACGACTCGCGTACCGTTTCGCCGTCAGCGTCCAGCACATGGACTCGTAGATCATAAGTAGTGCCACTGAGCGGACTCTTGGCTTCGCCGAGGGTGAGAAACAGGGAGTCCCAGGGGACCGTCAATACTGTGCCGTTCTGGCGAAAGAAATGCACCTGGCGTGTCTCACGACTCAGGCGCATGGGATAGTGAGTCCAGCGGCCACATTCGGTAGAGATCAACCACCAGCCACCCCAAGCTAGTGCTATAAAAAGCGGAGTCAGTAAACTTAGCCCAACCCAGTCCACGGTCGATAAAGGTGCGGTGCGGCCAGAAAGAAATAGAGCGCTATATATCCCAGCCACTCCCCCTATTGAAAGCAAAATGACACACGTCCCAAACCAGGTATTGAACCCCTTGATCGGATACCATCGGTCCACCAGGTCCATATAACTGCTATTGCATTTTATGACCGATAGAAAATCCATCGGCGGTGCGCTGCTTTTCGTCTTCTGATGGTAACGTGTCGCACGTTCGTTCTCGGTCAAGGGGCGATCCACGGGGAAGCGGATATTGCGGTAATCCAGTCCAGCGTAATCCATAATTCAGCCTTATAGAGCGTCAGAGGCCAGCTTCAGCTCAAGGCCAGTAGGCAGCAGCCAATGCAGGTGCGTCAGCTGCTTACAAAAGGATAAATCGCCATCAGCGCCAAAGGTCAGACACAATCCAGACGATCACCCCAACGAAGCTCGTCACACCAACAATCGTGCAGACCAGTGGCCAATAAAACTCCCACCACCCAATCGGACCGTTGTCACGCCAGGTCAGTGCATAAGGATCATCCGCACCCACCTGACTTTCCTGTTCCACCTCTGCTGGCCACTCCGGCACTTTGCTGGTCCACATCGCAAAAATCCGACCGATAGCATTCAAGCCCAATACAGGGGAGGCAATGAACTGTAACCATGGCCAATGACCTGTCCAGGCATAGTTCTGCACAATACTCCAGCACCATCCTTCCCTACGGCCATCCACTGGCATCAAGTAGCCTGCTTCTAGGTGCTGAAAAGTGCGCTCCACACCATCCTCCGCTTCCATATAGGGCTGTAGAAAAGCCCAGAACTTGTCGATCGACTCAGCATTGCCCAGTAGTGACGGATATCCCAATGAAAATGACTCACGTACCGTTTCACCATCAGCGTCCAGCACATGGGCCCGCAGGTCATAAGTAGTGCCGCTGAGAGGATTTTTGGATTCACCGAGGGTGAGAAACAGAGAGTCCCAAGGAACCGTCAATACTGTGCCATTCTGGCGAAAAACATGCACCTGGCGTGTCTTACGATTCAGGCGTATAGGGTAGTGAGTATATCCCATATATTCTATTTTGAAGGCATACCATGCGCCAAACCATGCAATTAGAAAAAAAATAACCGATAGTACAACCAGAAATATCGCTGGCCCAACATCTGAAATCATCGGGTTACCAAAAGGAAGAAAAACAGCGTAAAGTAAAGCTCCTCCCGCAATCAATGAGAGTCCACCAAGCGCAACCGAAAGCCATGCCCAGAGCCCTCGTATGGAATACCAGCGATCAACAAGTTCGATATAGCTACTATTGAATTTGATCACTGAGAGAAAGTCCATCGGTGGTGCTTTTTTTGGCTCCTTTTGATTGTAACGTGCCGCACGCTCAGCATCGGTTAATGGGCGATCGATAGGAAAGCGATTCCTTTCCCCAAGTCCTGCATAATCCATAATTCAGCCTTTCATGTTGTTAAGAGCCAGCTCCAACTCGCTGAGTTCCAACTCCGAATTTTGGTAGCGCTCACCTGCCTCGAACTTGCCAAAATAACACCGCTCAAGCCAATCCTGGACCTTATTGTCCTTGAGTACCTCGATCAATATCGCAATAGCTATAACCAGCACCACCAATACGATACCAATTCCCGTAGTAGACAATCCCAAAATCGTGGCCCCAAACCAACCCGCAAACATTCCCATGGCGAGCACACTAGACGCAGCTGAGGCGAAGAAGAACCCCCCGACCCAACCATTCCCCTCCTGAACTTCCTGCCACCCCCGCGCAACGTCCCATACCGCCATCACCATACCTGCGCCAAGGCCAAGCACTCTTCCCGAGACACGCAAGGCCGTACCAAGGTATCGTTCTAATCTCATGGCAGCACGGCTACCTACCTGAGATGCACTCTTTGACCATTTTCCCACTGTCTCCGCCAGCGTCCCCCCTAAACCCACGAGGCCAGTGTGGTAGCGCCAACGGTTTTCGTTCTGCTCGTGCGCCATGCCACTAGCTAGATCATCGGCCAACTTGCCCAATGCGATACATTGCAAGATACCCGCCACCACGCCTAGTCCTGCCTCGGTGGGCAGTAATTGGCGCCAACGCAAGCGAGTCAGCTCTTTCCGGTCAGCCTCGGTCAGGATCGCCGACTCAGCAAAGCGCCGAGCATTGCCCTGAGCATCCTGCCCAGGGTAGTCACCAACGACTCTAGGGTCGGCCATAAGCAGGTAGCGATGCCGACCTGTGCCTTCGATATGCATGCCGTAGATACGTGCCTTACGCATCTGGATGTCGATCGCCCGATTCAGGTCATCCAGCGTTCCCACTTCAGGGTTAACCGCCATCATGCGTGCGACCAGCTCGGCAATCGCAGCCTGTTTGCTCATCGTCACATCAGCCAGGATCACTGGTGCACGACCGATGACGCCCATTGCTACCAGTGCTGGCCCCACGACTCCGTCGACCGCCTTGGCCGCTACCTTGGCGAAAGGGCCGCCCAATGCCGCTGTCAGCCGCACCACTGCGTTCTGACTTCCATCGCGTAAAGCATCGAGTGCTTCGCCGTAAGCCCCAATCAAGGCATTCCAGGGTAGTCCGCGCAAGGCATCTGGCATCAAGCCACCCTGTAACTTCTCTTCCCACTGTTCCAGTATCACCGCCTGGTGGTAGCCCAGAGCTCTCAACACCAGGTTGCGCCGATCAATGGTCTGAGCGGAAAGCCAACGCTGGTAAAGTGCTGAGCATGGGGCGTACTCCTGTGTATCCTGAATGCACAGCAACAGCGTATCGACAAAGGCAGCACCGGTCTCGATATCCCTGTCGTCGTGTTGGGTATCCAGATGCTTGTAGAGGTTATCGCTCTCCATCCATCGCACATGTGTCCGTGCCAACGGGACCAGTTGCTCGGTGTCGAAATCCTGCAATTCCTTTTGCCATTTGCTCTCCCACGCCTGCAGCTTTGGCATATTGAGCTTGCTCGTGTAGTCATTCCAGGCGTCGTCCCGGGCGGTGCTCAATTGCACAGGAGTAGGGTTGCTCCAGTTCTCCCGTATCTCTTGCTGCATTTCGCGAACATCGGAGCTGAACACCCCTGCCAACACCATTTCTCTGCTATATGCCAGTTGCGTGGCTTGACGCTCGGTACGATAGATCTGACGGTTCTCGGCGTCTTCGCGTATGCCTTGGCGGATATTGGCAATGGCCGAGGAGATTGCCAGCGGCCGGGCTTGCGAGGGGTCGGACATTTTCTCGCGTAGTCTTGTCCCCATCAGGCTGGCCAGATCAGCGGTGATGCCCACCGGGTCTTCCAGCGCGACCATCACCGGCGACATACCGAGAGGCTCGGCCTGAGCCTCTGCCCACCTCTGCAGGCCTTCTACCTGTCCCTCAATACCGTTCAAGGAAGATTGACTATGGCCGAAAGGCGTGCGCGGTGGAGCGCTGTCCTCCTCACTGGAAACAGGTTCCGACATATTGGCAGACATCAGGGGATATCCAGTCTCGGCAACGCGGTCTTCCAGCGCGGCCAAGGGGGCCGCATGTTTAGTGCTACCACCACGCCATTCGGCCAGCGAGAGCCTGCGCATGTGGTCTCGTCGCTGCAGGCCGTTGTCACCTATCTGGGCGTTGGTTGCATGTTCATGCCACACCCGCTTGGTCCAGGCAGTATCCGAGAATGCCAGATAGATATTGTCCGCCTGGTCTGCATTGGGAATGGTGATGCAACGACCTGGATATTGGTGATCCGGGTTGAGCGTGCAAGTGAACTCTTCCTCATCGGATGGCGGCTGCAGCAAGGCATCAATACCGCCTTGGATCTGATCAGGGTTCATTCCGGCCAATACATCGCTTTTTATTTCGGTGACATAGGGGAATAGGTACCCTTTTTCGGTCACGATGTAGCCTGACCAACTTCCACGTACTTCATTGAATACGTACAAATACCCAGCACGCACCAGGCGCAGGGTGTAAGCCTGCCCCTCCGGCAGCGCTATATCTGTCACTCCCTCACCGAAAGACCCGCTGAGTGCCGGCCCCACGGGAAGGCCGCTTTCACTGTCAGTACGTGTGACGGAATAGCGCAAGGGAAGAATGGGCAGTCCCGATTTCTGACAATATGGACATTCTGCAATGCTCTGCTGCTGGCTTGCCTCGCTCATAAGCCCTCCTTGCGCGTGTTATGGCTATTCAGTTCAGTCGCCATGCTCTCCAGCATGGCGTCGTCAAGGTCTGCACAGGAATTGCTGTAGCTGCTTCCCTGCTCTCTCGCGTCTTCGAGCCGAGCCTTGAGCGCTGGATGAGAGTGAATTTCGGGATGAAAACGAACGGCCTGCTCAGCGTAGAGCTGGCGATCCTCTGCCTGGTTCAGTGGTAATTTTTCTGCACGGGACAACAAGATATCCACCCACTGCCACAATGCTTTTTCCTGCGCCTTTTCCGGCGCTGATATCAGCAGCGTATCCAGAACAGCATTGAGTGATGCCAGCCGATCAATACGACGCCACTGCTTTCTGTCGAGCATGAGCTGGGGCATGGCATATTGCTTCGTTGAGTGATGGCTCTGGCAATGCCAGTCACCTTGAGCATCCGGCCAACGCCATGCAGCTATAGGCCCCAGCAGTCGGTCCATCTGCTCAGGCTCCAATTGCCAACACAGGTGCCGAAAGACGTGTGGGTCATAGAACCGCAACCACCACCGTCTCTTGTCACCGGTCCGACGCTGCTCCAGGTGAAGCTTGAGATGCTGCGCTATAACATCTGCGGAAGCATCGCTTTGAAGGAGCGCGCAGAAGAACGTCACTCCACGCCGCTGATGACGCCCAATACGCTCCACAAGCGCCAAGCGAGCCTCGGATGACAGCTCATTCAAGCGAATCAGCTGAGGGAGCAGATGAGGACGGACATTGGCATGCGGAGTCACCAGTGGTTCACAAGGCAGGTCTGCCCATGCCTCCGGCTCCACGATCAATGGATTCAGCAGGGCGTACTCGTGCGTCAGTAACCAATCAGGCACAAGCTCCGTTGCTACTCCCTGATCTCGAGTGTCTGGTTGTTGGTGAGGCATGAAGCGTTACCCTCCCAACGGCATGGCACCGCTACGCTGCTTATCTGCGCCTTTCATCTGAGTTTCACAACCGCCTTCCGGCAACTCCGACAACTCACTCCCCGTACTCGCGGGCCCGGCAAACAGGTGCTGGGCGCCTTTGACGTCGATCTTGCCCGGGGCGTGAACTTCAATATCACCCCCCTTGATGCGGATATAACCGCCGCCGCTGGTCAGCAGGATTTCCTCGGCGGCTTCAATGCGGATCTTCTGTTCCGTGGAGGTAATCTTGACGTCCTTCTCGGCGGTCAGCTCCATGTTGTCGCTCTGCGCCTGAACTTCGACCTTGCCCTGGGCGGCGAACAGCTTGATGCCGGCGCGCTGGACGAACATCGACAGCTTCTCGGACATGGTGGCGATCAGGCTCTTGCCGGTGGCGAGGTTAATATCACGGCCACTGGTTACGCTCAGTGAATCCCCCTGTGCGAGGTGAGTGGACTCGGGGGTGCTCAGCGCAATGCCGGCTGGTGAGGCGGCGTGTAACCAGGGTGCCTTGAGTCTGGCCGCCTCGCCACGCCCGCCTTGCGTGGCGGTGCGTGCGCTACTGCCGTCGAATGCGCTGGTGCTTTCCGCTGAGCCCCGGTTTTCTGAAGAACCATAGCGTCCCTGGGCATCCTCGCTGGCCTGCTTGAGGTTGGCGCGGGCGTCGAGGGGCTCGGCATTGTGGCTGGTAGCACTCTCGCTGAGGCTGTCGGAGAGCTGCCAGGCGCTCAAGAGTTGCTGCCAGGCCGGGGTCATGTCGAGCTGTTCGCCGTTGGCACCAAGCTGGCCCCAACTGGTCAGCAACAGGCCTTCGTTGGCTCGTATCGCGCCATAGGCATCGGAGCGCAGTTCGAAGCCGCTGCCGCGGAATGCGCCACGGGTGTTGCCCTGCTGATCAATCAGGTAGCCGAGGTTGAGCTGGCTTTTGCTGTGCTCGGAATTGAGGCGCACACGCTCCTGATCAGTGGCATCATCGAATACCAGTTCATTGAACTTGCTGCCGCGATAGGTCTTGGTCTTGAAGCCCGACAGCAGGCCATTGCTGTGCCATTCGGGAGTCTGGTCGCCGTTGTAGACGCGACCGGTAATCAGTGGACGGTCGGCATCACCTTCGAGGAAGTCGACGATGACCTCCTGATCGATCCGCGGTACAAACACACCACCCCAGCGACCACTGGCATTGGGCTGGGAGACGCGTACCCAACAGCTCGAGTTGCCGTCACGCTGGCCGAGGCGATCCCAGTGAAACTGGATCTTGACCCGGTTGAGGTGATCGGTGTGGATTTCCTCGCCCTCGGGACCAACCACGGTGGCCGTTTGCGGGCCGCCGATGACCGGGCGCGGGTGATCCAGGGAGGAGCGATAAGGCTGGCTGAGGCGCTGGGCCTCGAAATCGACCAGGTAATGCCCGGTCCCGGCCTGTTGATAGTCCTCGTGGCGATGGCTGTTGTCTTCGAGGCCATGCGCCTCGCGTGCTGCGGCCAGTTGAGGCTGGAGGCTGCCGGGCAAAGTACGCAGATGGGCGGAAACCGGCAGCGCATTCTCGGCGTGGATATTCAGCCCCAGTACCAGGAACTGGCGTTCCTCCTCGGACCCCCTGTCATTGATACCCGAGGCATGACGGGCATGCTGGCTGAGTTCGAACCACTGGCCGACCTTCAACTGCCGAGCGCCACCAAAACCGCGGAAGCGCTTGGCCTGAGACTCCAACGCCTCGAGACGATTAAGCGTCAGGTGTTCGCCACGCTCATGGTCGAGGTAATAGTACTCGCCGGGGTAGTCATAGACTTCCAGATCCGGCAGGTTGCCCTGATCACGCACCGTCTCCATGCTGGTGTGCTTTTCCAGTCCTGACTGCTTGTAATCAAAGGTACCGATACTGACGCGGGTCGGCTGCTGCTGACGCACCCCGCTCCATTGGGTGATGGAATCCTGTGTCTCGGTGGCATCCTGGCGATGGAAACGAATGGTCCGAGGCGATACCGCCAAGCAAGTTTCGACATCATCGGTGATCACCAGGCGGTGGCCGTCGATACTCCCTGCCTGGCCTTCACCATCGTCATTGCCGCCATGCTCGAAGTAATAGAACAGGCCTTCCTGTTCCATGAGTCGATTGACGAAGTTGAAGTCGCTCTCGCGATACTGCACGCAGTAGCTGCGCGCCGGATAATCACGACGCAGATCCAGGCGCCAGCGCCCCTGGGCAATGGCGTGCTGCTCGAAGACGTCTTCCAGGATATCGACCACGCTGCGATCCTGGAAAATGCGGCTATCGCGGCCCAGCTTGAGCATCGCCAGCCACGGCACCAGGGTGACCTGATAATAGAAGACTCCGCCATCCTCTCCGAGAAGCGCAGCCGATTCGACCAGCCCGGAAAGCTGGCGATAGTTGCCACCGGCCTGACGTATGGACAATTCGGCGGGCTGAGCCATCAGCGTCTTGAGCTCGATGTCTCCGTCCTGGGAGATGCAGTCCAGGGTGTAGGCAAAGGGTCTCGAGAGACGTTCCTCGCCCACCATGCGATGAGGAATGAGGTCACTGTCGCCCAGCTGCAGTTGCAGCAGGCGTTCGTCCTGGGTCAGCTCTACATCGAAGGACTCGAGGATGTTATCCAGCAGGTTGAATTCTTTCATGACGCACTCCCTTCACCATTTGCGGAGGTCCGTTCCGCGTCCTCTGCACCGTTTCCCCCAACCCGAGATGCGGCACAACTGCGCAGGACCATGCTGCGACTGCTTTGCTCTTTCACCACATTCAGTACCACAGCGCTCTCGTCATCGCTCAGCGGGGCGACAGCCAACAGCAACTGCAGTGCTGTCAGCGCTTCACCCGGCCAGCCACACCAGTGCGCCACATTGATGCCATGATCGATCAGGTCGAGTTCGCTCCAGCGCTCGGTCAACGGACCAGCCACTTCTGTGCTACGTCCCGGCAGCCCCAACGCATCCACAACCACTCGGCTTGGCTCTTCGGCGTCGGCATCGTCTGCCGCATCCGGCCAGCTCTGCTCCAATAATTCCTTCACGATGGAAGGACCTTTCCG
Source organism: Halomonas huangheensis (assembly GCF_001431725.1). Classification (NCBI taxonomy): domain Bacteria; kingdom Pseudomonadati; phylum Pseudomonadota; class Gammaproteobacteria; order Oceanospirillales; family Halomonadaceae; genus Halomonas; species Halomonas huangheensis. The sequence continues at coordinate 4,192,639 of NZ_CP013106.1, forward strand.
CCCTCGGGCCTTGCTCGATCGCGGCGCATGCTCCTGCTCGGCGGCGCTATCCAGCCACCAGCCGGAGGCATATTCGATATCGTCTTCCAGCGCCCGCTGCATCAACAACGCCACGGCGGCCTCTCCCGGCACCAACCCTTCTGGACGCGCGGTACGTCTCAACAAACCACGCTGTTCAAGACGCGAGACCTCGGTGACATTGATCAGTGAGTCGGCACTGATCCACAACACATGGGGATGACCACCGGCTTCGCTGACCGCCAGACAGTGATGCGGATTCCAACCGCTGGCGTTGTGGCGAATCTCACCCAGACGTTCGCCATACTCGGTTTCCTTCACCGCAAGCTGGATCTGTTCCAGCAGAAGGCTCGCGGTCTCTGGAGAACGCAGAGCAAGGCTCACGACAATATCGAAGCGCTCGTTCTCGGGTAGAGCCTCGAGCATCATCAGCGCATCGTGGAGGCTGGTCTGGATCAGCTCATGCAGGCGCAGTGCCTTGGGCTCATGGTTCCTGAGCCGCGCCTCATTGACTGGCATCACTTCCTGCACCGCACAGGCCATCAGTGGAAAGCCATCGGGGCCCCGCATGCTTTGAGACAACTCGGCACGAACGCCCTCGGGCACCATATCCATGGCCAACACGCCGGCCGCCGTCACGGCGACACCGTCCACCAGGCGCAACCGATCCGTGCGGAAATCGCTGCGTTCCTCCACCACCACCGGTTTCTCGACGACGGGCGGAGTACGCTGCTGGAGCAGGTCGTATATCGATGCCCTCGACATTCCCTAGTCTCCGTCCCGGCGCTGCGTGCCGAGTGTCTCGCGAATGCCATCGATGATGTGGTCCTCGCGAATCACATCACGCAGCCAGTCTTCCAGAGGCATACGGCCCCAACGCACGGCCCGCTCGACCAGGTAAGGTACCGGACTGTGTGGCTCGCTGCCCTTGAAGAACTGAGCCACGCCATTGAGCATCTCGAAGGCTTCCTCACGAGTCTGCGGTGTGGTGCGCAAGGCGGCTTGAGGAGCGGCCTCTACGGCCGATGCCTGAGCCGCCTTGCTGGTGGACACAGGAGCCTCCTGCGACGCCACAACCTGAGGCTCGGCTGCCTCGCTTGCGTCGCCGAAATCGACTCCACGCTCATTGAGTACGCGTTCGATCAGTTGGCTGCACTCGCGCAATACTTCCTTGAGCTCGTTGAAGCTCGGTGCCTGATCACCCATGTGCTCGGTGAGGATTTCATCCAACTCTGTCAGCACCTGCTGACAGCGCTCGATTTGCGTATGGCGCTCGGTCAGGAAGTCGGTCTCCGTCAGCACCACCGAGCGTTGGAATATCTCGGCATTGATCTTGCCGTCAGCCAGCGCCCCTTCCATGGCATCGCGATCATTGCGTGCAAGGTTCTCGACCTGGCGTGACTCTTCATAGCGCGCCAGCCCGTACTCCTGCCCTTCCAATAGCGGAATTTCGCCGACCATGCCCGCCAGAGAGGTATCCAGCCAGGAAAGGCGCCCAATACGCTCTTCATCACCATCTTCGAGCGTTGGATAGAGTGGTTCCCAGAAGCGTTGGCACAGTTCTGTGACAAGCTCGATGCCGTAAGCCATCCCGGTGAAGTGGTTGCGGTGCGATAGCCCTTCACACAGCCATCCGGCCAGCATCAGATCCTTGCTCTGCTCCGCCAGAGCCTGCGAGGACAGGTTGATGACCTCGTTCCAGTCGGACTTCTTGAGGTCGGACTGCCATTCCCCCTGGCTGAGGTAGGTTGGATCGGCGCGACGCGCTTCCTTGATCTGATCCATGAGCAATGAAAAGCTCAGATCTTCTCCCGTACCATGCTCACCAATTGGGGCGAGCAGGGCTTCACGATCCCATTCGTCGACCATGCGAGTTCCTCTCGGCACAGGGATTTATCCACATCGCCATGCGGACACCCCGGTTGTGGACAAAGTCATGATCTGCCGTCGTTCGTTGTGACCCACGGCATCAGCGATCAACAGCATTTACGATCAACAGTATCTGCGGCAGCCCTGATAGACAGGGCTCTCGCAGCCACTGGATGAACAAAGGCCATGGGGTTTCCCCCATGGCCGGTACTGGGGACACAACGGCCGAAGCCGTTGTGTCCACCACGCCACTCAGGAGTAGACGCGGTTGCGAGTGCGGTCCCAACCACCCGCGATGTTGCCGCCACCCTGGCCATCCTGACGCTTCTGCTGGGTGTAGTTGACCTTGATACGCGCGTAGTTGAACTTGATCTCCTCGGAAGGCAGATCGTGACGCGTGTCATGCACCGAGTCAGTAGAACCGCCGCCGCCGTTCTGGGCGAAGCTGGCCATGCCTTCCATACCAGTGGAGGACACGATGACTTCTTCCAGCCTCACTTCGAGGTAACGCACCTGGTCGCCGCCTGCACGATGCACCTGCAGGACGACTTCCTTGATGTGCTGACCACGGCAGCAAGCTTCGAACAGCTTGGGAGATGCCTTGTCGATGAACTTGGAAATGGCAAACTCGCTCAGGTTGACGCGCTCAGCGGAAGCACCACCCGCAGAGCTGGCAGTCGCAGAGGTTGCCTGGCTAGCACCGAACTCAAAGCTCAGCAGCTCAATCCAGTCCGTGTGGTTGGCATCCAGGCTTTCGCCGGGGATACCGTCGATTTTCAAATATGCATCAAATGCCATGTTTGGATTTCCCTATATTCGCGATGAATGGAACGACTGAACCCTTTTCGGGAGCCGGGGCGCCCCCCGGATAATCCCTTCGGGCCTTTCTTCAGGCACGCTACCGCCCGGGAGCTACCATGCCCCCTTCCGGAACGGCCCTCCTTGTTCCCACCTCCGGAGAAGTGGGTTCCTCCCTGCAACAGGGAGAAACTTCGGGGAAGCACCCGATTCAGCTGGTGTTTCCCCCGATTCGCACTCAATTAAGTGCGCGAACCTCAATTTCTACCCGGCGATTCGGCGCCAGGCACGCGATGCGCTCGGAGCGACTCATGCTGCCTTCACACTGCACCAGTGGACGCTCGTTACCTGCGCCAACCGCTTCAATCAGCTCTGGCGCCATGCCTTTACCGATCATGTAGGTACGTACGGTCTCGGCACGCTCCAGTGAAAGTCGCTTGTTGACGCTCGCCGAACCAATCTGATCGGCATGACCGGTAATGGTGATACGGCCCAGATTGGGGGTATTGGAAAGCCGCTCGACGACCTGGTTGAGCTGACGCTGCCCCGCCCCCTGCAAACCGGCAAAGTCCGCACGGCCGAAGGCAAACAAGGTGTCGGACTCCAGGGTGATGGTTTCCAGCGTGCGCAGTGAGCGATTCAACAAGCCATCGATATAGTTGCGGCTCGACGAGATCAGGAAAGCGTTGTCACTGATACGCGGCACATCAGCGAGATGAATCTGTGCGGCATAGAAGTCGATCTGCCGGCTGGCGTAATCGAGATCACGCTGATCCCGTTGCCCACTTCGCGCCTCGGCAATTGCCGGATACCAGTAGTCCGGCACCCGCTGGCGCAGCAGATCCTTTTCGACCTTATCGCGTGGCGTGCGCGACAGCTCGAGATAGGTAAGAAGCGTCGAGTTACCGAAATCCGCCAGCGCCTGTGGTGAGTTATCCACTGGCCGTGCGTAGGGCTCAATGCTCTCCACCTCGATGTCTTCCAGACGCTCACCTCCAGATTGATAAACCGGGATGGTCGGCAGCACGAACAAGGATTGATTGAGGTTCTCGGCCACCGGCGTGAGCATCACGCGATCGATCTGCGTGAAATACGCTTCGCGCAGCGACGGCTCGAGATCCTTGCCGTGATAGAGGCCAAAGCCCATCGACCAGGGCACGCCCTCTTGATGGCGCTCGAAATAGCGCTCCGCATCACCGCGCATGGCATCCAGTGTCTGCCAATGGGTATAGCTATCAGCCTTCTGGCTATCGGCTTCGCTGGCCTCAACCAACTGAGTATCGATCTGCTCAAGTTCAGCGGCGTTGTGGTAGAAGGAAACTCCCCAGGCAATACACAGCAACAATGCCAGGGCGAGCGCAGCCCAACTCCAGCGCAATTGACGCTGACGTACGCAATCGCGCCCAGTGTAGAGGCCAACCAGGTGTTGGTCGGGCAGAATCACCTGCGAGAACAGTCCGGTCACGAACAGGCTTTTGCCATCCTGCCGGGAGCCAATTCCACGCCCACCAGACAACTTGAAGCGCTGCGCCACCGAGCGCGCATGCTCGCCCTGTGCAGGCTGACCATCGGCCAGCGCGCTGGTGAAATAGAAACCACGCAGGAGAGGCGCCGACTGATAGGGGTTGGCCTGCAACAAGGCGCCGACAAAACCACTCAGAACGCCAGACAGCGCACGCAGCTCCAATGGGAACTCGAGTGCCGCTGGATCCTCACGGGTACGGATGACATCGCTTTCGATCAGGCTCTGCTCACCGATTGCGCGACACCGCGACACCAGACGCGCCAAGCCTTCGGAAAAGCGCTGTTTGAGGTTGGCATTGGCGAAATCCTGATGCGGGAAGGTCATACCCAGCACTTCCTCGCGCTGATCAGGCTCCAACTGCGCATGGAACTGACGGAAGCCGGGAATCAGGTCGCTCTTGGTGAAGACCAGGTAGATCGGTAGCGCCATCCCGAGCAGTTCATGAGTCTCCTGAATTCGCTCGCGCAAGCGTTGGGCCAGCGTCTCACGCTCAACCTCGGTGCTACCTATCAGTTCGTCGGCACTGACCGCGACGATCAAACCATTGAGCGGCCGACGCGAGCGATGACGCTTGAGCAGCTCCAGGAACGCGCGCCACTTACCCACTTCTTCCTCGTCGCTGACATAACGGCCAGCGGTATCCAGCAGCACGGCCTCGCTACTGAAGAACCAGTCACAGTGGCGCGTACCACCAACGCCGGAAACACGAGCGTTCTCGCGGTCAGAGAACGGGAAGTCGAGCCCTGAACGATATACCAGGGTGCTCTTGCCGACCGCTGGCTGGCCAATCACCAGATACCAGGGCAAGCGATACAACAGATCACGCTTGCGGCCCTTGCCGCCACCATTCTTCTTCATGCGCTCCAGCGCATTGAGCAGACGCTCGCGAAGCAGGCTGACTTCCTCGCGATCCTCTGGAGCAGCGCCCAATACGGCATCATCAGCGTTCTGGATCAACAATGACTCAACATCACCGTCCTTGCTGCGCCCCACTCCTCGGTAGAGCAGCAACAGGTAGAGTGCGGAAGCGACCAGGAACACCAGAATTCCCACCAGCAGGCTATCCAGTGATGAGAAGCCCCACCAGCTGCCGAGCCCCCAGATCACGAAGATCAACAGGAAGAACCCCAGCGCCATGCCGTAAGGACGATATCTTGCCCAGTAGTATTTCAGCTTGTTCATCAGCTTTTTCACCACGATATGGTTCCCCTGCTCCCCATTGGGTTTTCCTGGTCAGGAAACCGCGTTATATACGTCCCCATATCCAGCTCAGCCGGCGGTAGCGCCATATCCGCCCAGCGCGGATTGAATTCTTCGAAGGCTTCGAGTACATCAACGCGCGCTGCACTCGATGCCTGGCCGGACAGCAACCGGAATGCTTCATGATCGGCGCTGGCGAAACGCCAGAGCTGAGGACGCATGAAGTCATCAACCAACAGGCTCGCCTTGGCCCGGTGCGGCACCTGATACTCCAGCCAATGTAGCCAGAGGTCTGCGGCCGGACGTTTGAGAGCTCGCTCGGCAGGCAGCGGCAGCACGGCCTGAAACGTCTCTCCACGCTGCAGACCTTGATGCAGTACCTGCATGCGCAGCGCGAAGGCGTTGGCGATGAACTCGGGGAAGCTGGGTTCCAGCGCCTTCACCAGATCGCTGAAACGCACATCCTCGAGAAAGCGTTGCAACAGGCGTTGCTGAAGCTTGAGGTCTGCATCCCCCAGTTCGCGCAGCTCATCGATGCTGTGATGCAACTCTTCAACGCTGGATTCTCCGTGCACTGTGCGTTGCAACAAGGTGCGCAGTTGGCCAGAGAAGGTTTCGCTGAGGGTGTGCACACCGACACTGCCCTCCACCTGCGACGCCACGCTGAGGCGCTGAAAGATCAACAGCGGGTAGCGACGCCCACTGGCATCGCAGGAGCTGTGCAGTCCTCCCAGCAGCCAGTAGCCATTGCTGGCACGGAAATGGAAGAAGCAGGTCGGCAGGGCATCGAACTGGTCCTGCCAGCTGTCATCCTGGTCGGCCATCCTCGCCAGACAACGCTGTAGCCAGGTATCCAGCTCCTGCACGTCCTTGTAGGCGGCGTTATACGCCACGAAGTCGGCACTTCCCGGCACTTTGCCGAAATATCCGATCATGGCGTGACCTCCCCGACCTGCTGCCTATCTGCCATCACTCAACGCGCTCCTGATGGTGTAGGAATCCGTAAACGCCGCACCTGCTTGAGGTCGGTGAGCTTGACGCCACCAAAGTTGCGCGCCACCAGACTCACCGGCCCCATGCTGGTGTACCAGGTGAAACGCTGACGCACCGCATCAAGATTGGTGACATCGGCGGAGTCAATCAGCTTCAACAACCCCCAACGCGACGGAAAATCGAAGACCGTCACACGTTGCCCACCGAAGGTGACAACTTCCAGGCGCGCCCCAGCCTGACGCTCATCACCCGGCCAGGTGAATCGTTCCCACGACTGAGGGCCATTGCGATATTGCTGCTGCTGGCCGTCCAACGTCAGCTCGATCGAGGTGAAGTTGGATGCCGGCTGGATCATGATCTCGAAACCATTCTCGACATCCGCCAGGCTCTCCAGCACCCGACCGACACTGGTTCCTTCAGCGATGGTCGCCGTGATACTCGGATCGACCAGCGGTTCTCCTTCGCCCCCCGCCTCATCGAGATTGCCGACCTCCTTCTCATCGAAGGTCACCAACAACCCGGACTGCGGATCAACGAACTGGCGAAGGTCACGCACTGAGGCTTCGTTGCTGGAATCACTGACGGGATAACGGCCGTTGACCATGCTCTGCCATGGCGTGGCGATCTGATCGCTCCAGGCGGCCGCCAACTGCTCGGCAATCGGCCCATCGAGACTGGCCACCGAGAACTCCACCGGATCACGGAACAGGCTCTGTATCGATTGCACCAGCTCATCGCGTGAGGTATCGATGTTGGCCGCGACATAGTTGCGCACGGCGGTAATCTCATTGGGATTGCCGCCGATCACGTCTTCCATCAATTGCTTGGTACGCTTACCCAGGTCGCCACGCTCGAGGCTATCGAGGCGCGCCTTCAACTGACGCAGCAACAGCAGGTACTGATCCATATGGTTGCTGTCGCCCTCGGCACCGGCCTCGGTGGAGAACAGATTGCTCACCGGCTCGAAGTGGTAAGCGAGGAAGCCATCATGGATCGGTGGCATATCACTGAGCAGCGCCACCTTGTCGGCGGCTTCATCACCGCTTACCCAATCCAGGGTACCCTGCCAGAACCCCTGAGACTCCGACGTACCGGCCTCACCTTCCTCACCAGCACTCTCGGCCTGGCGCTGCTTGGCCTCTCGGGAGTCCCAGTTGGTGTTTTCATTCACTACCTGAAGCAGGACTTTCAGCGGTGAACGCTGATAATCACTGAGCTGAGTCAAGTGAGCGCGCGAGTTGCTCAGGTCATCAAAACGCCGCACACCGACATCGGCGATGAAGCGCTCCCAGGCATAGACGTAATCGCTCTTGTAGCGACCCAACACCTCGCTGGCGAACTGCGCCTTGCCCTGCACTTCATCCAGCGATGAATCGCCTTCCAACACCCAATCGCGCTCAACTTCAATGTCCGAGGCCAGCGTCTTCGCCAGTTCCGGACGCACGAATTCCTCCCACACTCGGTGAGTAAAGAACGCTGGCACGGCTTCACCGGCATACATCATCGGCTGGCCGGCTTCCGGCAGAATGTCGGCCAGCGTCAGCGGCGGGAATTGCTCCTCCGACAGCAGACGCAGGCGCAGATATTCACGATCCGCGGGAGACTGGTTGACCAGGAAGGACTTGAGATCGGCCCGTGCCTGAGCGATCAATCGTTCGTCAGGCTCGATGGCCGGTGCCTTGCCTTGAGCAAGGTAGTCACTGTAGAGCGCCACATTATCGGCAATCAGTGAGCGCTCACCTGGTACCCGTGAGCTGCGATCGGACAAGTGCTGCCAGGCGCGCGGCAACATGTTGCTGACGAACTCGCTCTGGTCTGCGTGGGCCTCGGGGTTGCTCAGGACCAGATACAGCTTGAGCACGTCATAAGCATCGATCAGGTCTGCAACCTGCGTCGGCTCCAGACGATTGAGTGCTGCATCGGTGAAGGCCGGCCCTGCATGGGTGAACGCGGAACTCGCGATTTCCTCGTCGCTCAACCCATTCCGCCAGGCATCTCGCGCCCCCTCACGCAATGCATCTCGACCCTGCTGACGTGCGCTCCAGAAGGCGTCATTGGCACTACCGCGTACCCGATAATCGAGCTCACCACGCACACGTCCAGCCAGTTCACCAGGTGATCGCGGAATACTGCCCAGCGACGGGCGGCTGGTCAGGCGGTCTCGCATCCGATCACCGCTCTCCGAAACCATGTTGCGGCCTTCGCCCATCGCGCCAGCGACCATTCCAGAGTCACCCGTTTCATCTTCACTGACTGGTACTTCAATCTGGTTGTCGAGTCCCAGCGAGGTGGCCAGCGCTCCTACCTCGGCCAGACGCCGCCCCAGATCCTCGCCCAATGGCGTGAGCACCTGATCACGCATGGCATCCATCCACACCTGCTCAACAGCGGGGCGCAAATCATCATCGATCCCCAGACCCGCATTCTGCCAGGCGGCCAGCCCTTCGCGCTCCTCACTCTTCAGATGAACCAACTGTTCGTTGAGCATCGACAATCGATCACTGTCGGATGCATCGACAACCGCATCCAGTTGCTCATCCAACTGCTGGCCTTGCTTATAGCTGAGCCACCAGGAATGGCCGAGCAATGCCAACACACCGATGCCGACGAGCCCTGCCACGCCTACCATCCAAAGGTTGGAGCCCTGCCGACGTCCATTGCGGGAATAGTGCTGTACCAGGTTGCGGTCTGCGATCAACACATCGCGGAACAGTCCCTGGATGAAATAACTACGGTCACTGCGTGCACGACTCACTGGGCGTTCCGCAGCGCCTTCGGTAAGGGCGAAGGTATTGCAGGTCTGCACATCAATGATGGCTTCCAGACCTTCACCCTGTTGTAGAGCACTGGTGAAGTACAGACCACGCGTCAGTGGCGCCGTATCAGGGTTATGACGCAGGTCGAAAGGTTCGAGAAAATCCGTCAGACGACCGTGAATCTCGGCGACATAATCCGGGAAGCGCAACAGAGCGCTGGTGGTGTTACGCCCCTCTTCCACCACCTGGCGATCAACATGAGCACGCAATGCCTCGACCATCGGCGCGAAACGCCGAGCAAAGGACTCACCGAGGCCCTTTCCGCGGATATCCGCTACCGGGAAAGTCATCCCCCAGGGTGTCTGGCGTGCAGTGGAATCAAGACTGTGGAAAGCCTCGATAAAGCCCGGCAGCAGGTCGGCCTTACTGAAACACAGGTAAACCGGCGGTGCCGACCCCAGTGCCTTGTGATATTCGTTGATGCGCTCAATCAGTTGCTGAGCCAGTGCGTGGTTATCCTCGCGTGGCGCACGCAGCAGCTCGGGGAGGTCGATGACCACCACCAGACCGTTGATCGGCTTGCGCCGACGACGGCGAGCCAACAGGCGCAGGAAGTTGGCAAACTCCTGGGCCGGCTGCTCTTCCGCGATGTAGCGCCCAGCAGTATCAACCAGCACCGCATCACTGCCGAAGTACCAATCACAGTATTGGGTGCCGGACTCGGCACCGAGGCCAGCAACACCGGTATTGAGACCGGAACGCGTCAGCAACGAAGTCTTGCCTGATGCCGAATGTCCGACCACCAGATACCAGGGCAGCTCACTGAGTGTGCCGCCGCGACCACCGCGCGCCTTGAGCATGCCCAGCGCTGACTTGAGGCGTTCACGCAGGACTTCGTAATCACTGGCCTGAGAGGCCACGCTCGCCGCTTCGCGATTGACCTCCAGTTGCACCAGCTCCTCGAGGTCACGCTCAGCACGGACCTGACGGTACTTGCGCAGAACTATCGCCAATAGCCAGATGGCTGTGAGTAGTGCCACCGCAATGGCGAGGCGCTGCGGACCACCACCGAGACGCGGGATCCACCACACGCACAACACTACTGCTGCCAGCCAAAGAGCAAAGGACAGCAGCCAGAAACTCTTGAGGAATCTCAATAATCGCCGCATGGAGACACCCTCAAGATGATTCAAACAGCGTCTGCAGGCGCTCGATCAACGCCTCGACTCGTGAATCCAGAATGCCGTCCAGCACCAGGAACACCACGCCACACAGCAGCGCGATCAATACCAGGTAGACCCACACCGGAATCTCGTGACGCAGCAGCTGACCTACCTGATCGGGCAAGCGCCAATCTGGCGCCAGCTCTTTGGGTGACTTGCGATAACGCGCAATGTCCTGACCCAGGGTGTTGGCGATATAGCGCAGTTGGTCGCGGTGCTCGAGGCGATACTTGCCCTCGAACCCCAGCGCCAGGCACAGGTGATAGACCTCCAGCACATCCACGTTGCCCTTGACGTCACTACGCAACGAGTCGAGCCGTTCGAAGAAGCCTTCACCCGCCAGGTGTACGCCGAAATAGCGGTATTGCAGCGGATGCAGCTCAATATGTTGACGAATGTTGTTGGCCCCGGCACCGAGCACACTCTCATCGAGGAAAGCACACATCGCGTACTGGGCGTCGCGGTACTGCTCCATGGAGTAGCCTGCGGCCAGCGCCTGTGACTCCAGTTCACTGAAGTAGGTGGCGACGTGCTCGAGAAAAGCATCGACGCTCTGCGCTTCACTGCCACGGCGAATCATCAGCACCATGGAAAAGAAATCCTGCGTCAGGCCGAGCAGCGTGGTCGGTGCCTCCACTGCTGAATCCTGTTGTGTCGTTATGTACTGATTCATTTGAGCACCGCCATCAGTTCAATCTTGAGATTGGTGAAGCCACTGGGGACGTAGAAGGCGATGGCCTGCGCCGACATCATCCGCTCATACATCTGGCCGCGCGGTTCCAGTGCAAAGTAGTGATTGTCGAGACGCACGGGGATCGCCACCGGCAGTCGGCTGGCGTGAACCAGCGAACCACCAGGCATGGCGCTGTTGACCACGACCTCGATATCCTCCGGTGAGCCGACCTTGAAGGCGCGAGGCACCAGTTCGATAAGTCGAGCTCCGGGCATATCGGCATGCACGCAGACGTAGAAGTCGGCATCCACCAGACGCGAATCGTGCAGTCGTCCCACGAAGTAGGAAGGTTTGGTCTGCTCCAGTGCGATCGGGATGTACTGGTTGGGCACCACGGTATCGAGCAGCTCACGTGCCATGCTGTCGAGCCGATACAACGACGCCGTGGGGTCCTCGTGGCGATAGGCCGGCAGATCGCCAAGCCGATGGCTCATCGAGAAGGTCATCAGACTCGACACGAGGTCCGCCAGGAAGGTGAACAGGCGCTCGGGGTGCAACCGGGGATGCTGCAGCAGATGCGCCAGATGCGGATAGGCGCGATTGACGGTGTACAGCAACCAGAACAGCGTGACATCGCTGGAACCAAACTCCGCCACCTGGTCGGCACGCTCCCGACGGCGGTTCGACAGTGCCTCGCTCTTGGCCTGCAGCACTCCGATCAAGCGCTGAGCCAGCGTCATCAGCGTGTCACTGGCGCCAAGATGCAGACTTGGAGGGACAAAGCTGCCGTCCACCGAGAACCCACCGGTGGCGTTACGCTTGAGCAGTACCAGCGGGCAATGACTGGTACCTTCCAGGTCATCGCCTTCCAGCAATAGACGAACATTGAGCTCCAGCAATGAGAGTTCGTTCTCGACATCACCTTCGACCAGATCCGGAAGATTGCTGAAGCGCTGCCGATAGCGGCGGCTGCTGCCACGCCGATGCTCGTCATCAACCACATTGGAGGAGAACGGTTCAGTCAAACGCAATGCGGCAAAAATGCGGCACTCGGAGACACCGCTCACCTCACCGAGGTCACGTGCGGGTGGCAACGGATCGTGCTGCGGCGCATCCACCAGAGTCCCATCGGGAAACACCAGCTTGAGGCGCGTTAGCTGCAGGCGCCCCTGGGCCAGCGCATCGACATCGACTTCCAGCTCCTGCACCCCCCAATTGAAGGCACCGACACGCTGGCTCGCCTCACTCAGCTGATGCTGGTGATACTCGTCCTGATACTGAAAGTGCTGAGGTTGAAGGAACATCCCTTCCGACCACATCACGCGATTATGCTTGCTCACTGGTCCCTTCCCTTCTCAGCGCCGGTGGCGCGAGACATCACTGGCTTTCGTTACGGGAGGCGAGTAGTTCAGCGCTGTCGCCTACCGCCTCCATGTGGTGGTCTGCGAGATGCACAATGACGCCATCCGGTGAAGTCAGGATGCCGTCCTTGCGCATTGCAGTGGCGTCAAACACCAGACGCCAGCGGTTGTCCGGCACCTGGCGAAAGAATGCCACCACTGCGATATAGCGCGTCTCCGTTGCCATGGGCGCGCTATCGACCACTTCGCGTTCCGGCAACAGCACGACTTCACGCTCACTGAGCAGCGAATCGCCCAATGCCTCGCTCGGGGCCTGCCACAGCAGCTGCGGCGATGCCGAGTTGAAGGCGGTGAGCGAGTTGAGCTGATAGATACGCGTGACAACCGACAGTGGATTGCCGTCGGCATCCGGATTGAGGTGCTCGTCGCCCTGGAGCGTCACCACGACCTTTTCGTCCTGGTTGAACAACACGTCACCCACAGTGCCATCCAGTTGCTTTCCAATTCGCCCGCTCACGCCGCAACCGGCCAGCAGGCTGGATAGAATCGCCACCATCACGAGGGACCACCATCCCTTGCGGTAACGCATGTGCTGTGTCCCTTCCCTGCGAGTTATCATTTTTCTTTATGTCCTTTGCTGCCGGTTATTCCATGCGGTAGATGAAGTCACTGTGTTCATCGACCCCGACCTGAATACTGTCGATGGGAGTGTCGGCGGCCATGCGCTCAAGCACCTGCTCGGCAAGCTCCGGCATCAGGGCGCCGGTCAACAGATGGTCGATGCTGCGCGCGCCACTGTCGGTCTGGGTGCAACGTTCAGCAATGTGCTCGGCGAGTTCCGGCGCGAATGTCAGCTGTGCCCCATGATTGAGCTCGAAACGCTGTGCCAGGCGGGCCAGTTTGAGATTGACGATGCGTGTCAGCACCTCACCCTGTACCGGGTAGAAAGGCACGATCTTGAGGCGTCCGAGGAAAGCGGGCTTGAAGACACCATTGAGGGTATCGCGCATCTCCTCGACCAGACCTTCGGGCTCGGGGTACTCCTCCGCACCGAGGCAACGCTGCATGATCCAGTCGGTACCGACGTTGGAGGTGAGCAGGATCACGCAGTTGCGGAAGTCGATCTCACGTCCCTCACCGTCCTCCATGACGCCCTTGTCGAACACCTGGAAGAACAGTTCGAGCACATCGGGATGCGCCTTTTCCACTTCATCCAGCAGCACCACACTGTAGGGCTTGCGGCGCACCGCTTCGGTCAGCACCCCACCCTCGCCATAGCCGACATAGCCGGGCGGAGAGCCCTTCAGCGATGACACGGTATGGGCTTCCTGGTACTCCGACATATTGATGGTGACCAGATTGCGCTCACCGCCGTAGAGAGTGTCGGCCAGCGCCAACGCCGTTTCCGTCTTGCCGACACCACTGGGACCCAACAACAGGAAGACGCCGATGGGCTTGTTGGGATCCTCGAGCTTGGCTCGAGACAGGCTGATACGCTTGCCGATCTCGACCAGCCCGTGGTCCTGACCGATGACCCGCTCTCCCAGCAACTGAGGAAGGCGGCGTACGGTATCGATCTCGTCACGCTGCATCTTGCCCAGCGGAATGCCGGTCCAGGCGGCGACCACAGCGCCAATGGCATTGCCATCGACACAGTCGTGTACCAGCGGCTGGTCCCCCGCCTGGCTACCGAGCTCCTGCCGCGCCTTGAGCAGCGCCTCGCGAGCACCTGCCTTCGCCGCATCGTCACTGGCTTCGCTCAGCTGCTGCTCGGCTTCGCGGATCGTTGCGACGGATTCACGCTGCTGCTGCCAGCGCGCTTCCAGTGCTTCGATCTGCTCACCCAGCTCGGCCAGTTGCTCCTCCAGATCAGCGAGACGAGCATCGTGGGCACTCTCGCCACGTTCACGTTCGTGGCGCAGTACGCTCTGCTCGGCTTCGAGGTCCAGCCGACGCTGGCGCGCATCTTCCAGTTGGGCGGGTGCTACGGCCTGACCGAGGGCAACGCGCGCGCAAGCGGTATCCAGCACGCTGACTGCCTTGTCCGGCAGTTGGCGACCACTGATGTAGCGGTGAGAAAGGCGTACGGCCTGAACCACGGCATCGTCGAGAATCTCGACACCATGATGGTCGCGCATGCGACTCGCGAGGCCGCGCAACATGTCGATGGCCACATCCTCGGTGGGCTCGTCGACCTTGACCACCTGGAAGCGCCGCGCCAGAGCGGCGTCCTTCTCGAAGTACTTCTTGTATTCCGCCCAGGTGGTCGCCGCGATGGTACGCAGCTCACCACGCGCCAACGCCGGCTTGAGCAGGTTGGCAGCGTCGTTCTGCCCTGCCTGACCACCGCTGCCGATCAAGGTGTGAGCCTCGTCGATAAACAGAATGATCGGATGCAGGCTGCGCTTGACCTCTTCGATCACATTCTTGAGGCGCTGCTCGAACTCTCCCTTGACCCCAGCTCCCGCCTGCAACAGGCCAAGATCAAGCGTACGCAGCTCTACATTGGCCAGTGCCTCGGGCACGCTGCCGGCGACAATCTTCAGCGCCAGCCCTTCAACGACGGCGGTCTTACCGACCCCTGCCTCACCGGTGAGGATCGGGTTGTTCTGCCGACGGCGCGTGAGGATATCGATCATCTGCCGGACTTCCGCATCGCGGCCCAGCACCGGATCGATACGCTTTTCACGCGCGTTATCAGTCAGATTGATGGTGTATTGGTCCAGCGCGGGGGTCTTGCCTCCACGTTTTCCGCTGCCGCTGCCCTTGCTGGACTGAGGCTGAGCAGCCTCGGCCGACTGCTGCTCCGGGCTTGATGCCAGCAAGTCATCGAAATTGAGACGCAGGTCATCGGCATCGAGGTTCTCGAGCTCCGGCGCACTCTCGCTGACCACACGCCACAATTCCTGATCACTGAGCAAAGCCAGCAATAGGTGACCACTGCGGACAAGTCCCTTGTCCTGATCGATCGACGCAATCACCCAGGCACGCTCGATCAAGCGCGTGATGTGCGGAGATAACGCAGGCGTCCGAGTACAGCCTGTCTTGAAGGTCTCAAGAGCTCGATCCAGCTGGTCCGCCAGTCGATCCAGGGCTAACTCATAGTGCCGCGCGATACGCAGCACGTCGTTGTCATCCGCATCGATCAGTTTGAGCAACAGGTGCTCGATATCGACCTCGTACTGGCGCTTGGCAAGACACAGCCCAGCGGCCTCTTCCATCGCGCCGCGGCTGACATCATTGAGCTTGGCAAATAGTGTCTTGAGGCTCACGTGGTGGCTCCGTTGAAGGGAATACGAAATAGGGCCTGGCCATCACGGGCGCGGGGGCGCCCACCCAGCCAGCCGATACGGCCGAGCGTGACACCGTCATCGCCGCCGAGGCGTGCCGCGGGCACCTGCTCTGCGGCGAGATCGAGTTCGATCTCGAAGTCCAACTCGGCACCGAGGTAGTAACGGGTCAGGCTGATCAGTTGGGTATGGTCGGGTTGCCCCGGCTGAAAACGCTGATAGTCGCTGAGCGGTAACGGGCCAAGCGCGATCCTGACGCAGGACTGGTAGTCCCACACCCGAGTACCGGCAACAGCGGACTGCCCGAGCTGTGAGTTGCCACGTCCAAGCCGCGTTCGCTCGCGTTCGGGAATCTCCAGCCAGCGCCCGCTGAAAGGGCGTACCTGGATCGGCACGTTGAAATAGAACTCCAGCATCGATTGCAGATTGAGCTGATTACGCGGCCGCTGAGCCAGCAGACCGGCAAAGTAGCTGAACAGCTCGCGTGGCAGATCGGCTTGCGGCTCGGTTGTCTGATGACGGTTGGTCAGCAGGCCGCGGGAGTGATCGGTGAGCCCCACCAGTGCTTGCAGCTGACGTTCGAAATCCGCCTCGCCCTTGCGCTCGTACTCGATGAAGAAGCGGTATTTCTGCCAGGCCTCGTAGAACATCGCGGTCATGCGATGGGAGAACAGGTCGAGAAACGCATGACCCGCATCGTCACGCAGATGGATATGACGGTCGATCAGGGTCTCGGTATAGGGACGCGGCAGCACGCCAGAAGGCCCGACCAGCCCCATGAAAGTGACCTGTATCTCGGTTAGCGGCTGATCATTGGCCGACAGACGCTTGCTGCTTTCGAAGGTCAGGTCGCTGATCTCGCTGGCCGGAAACTCCAGTGACAGCTTGCTGCGGAAACGCAACGGATCCTCGTGCGGACGCGACTCGGGGTCGAGCCTACCGAGGTGGCTGTAATGGAGTCTGAACAGGCGAACGAGCTGGAAGAAGCCAAACCGGTACGGTTCAGCCCTTGCTCGGTCGATCAGACCAGGGACTGAGTGCCGGTTCTGGGCGGCCATGTCACGACATCCTTTTCGCGCTGACGACTACGCAGCGTCAGTTGGGTGAAACTGTTGATCGAGCAGTACTGTGCGAGGAAGTGATCCAACACCATCCCGAACAGATAGATGCCGCTACCGATGAACTGTTGTTCATCGAGCTCCAGCGTAATACCCAACCCCCTGACGAAAGCCGGACGCGGGTGCCCGATCCGTGTCATGGTCGGCTCACTATCGATGGCAGTAATACCCTTGATCTGGCGTCGGGCCGCTTCGGTATCGCGATAGTTGTACAACGCCAGCATTTCCAGCAACGCTTCACGACCACGCGACACCATCGATAGATGGTTGAGTGATAGATGCGAGATCAGACGCCAGATCAGCCCCTTGCCCAGCGGCGGGCGTACAGCAGTGGTCGGCTTGCGCAGACAACGGATCGCCTTGACCACTTGCTCTCGCGGCAAGGTGAAGTCGCCCTGCGGGTGGCCGAAGTTCAACTGCTGCGGAAGGTCACGGTTGCTGCAGGTCAACTGCAGGCTAAGCACGTCACTGGACGCTTCAACCCGAGTCAGTTCGCGATCCACCAGACGCAGCTGCATCTCTGTACCGACGTCCTGGCGACGCTCCGAGGGCACTCGGCGGGCCAGCCAGTGGCTGTTACCGTGTCGCTGATCATGCCAACGCGGCTCGAAGAATGGGTGACAGACCGTCACCTCATCACGCTGTGCGGTCTTCTTGACGCGCTTCACCTGATCGATGGAGACGATCTCGACACCATAGGGATGACGCACATCAGCCACCACCGGATACTCGTGCTGGGTGTGAGTCAATTTGATCGGCTCGGCGAGGCGACGAAACAGATTGATGACCGGCGTGCAACCAAGCCTGAAGTGGTTTCGTCCAAGGTTCTGCGCCAAGCGTGACAAACGTTCGTTCGAAGAATAATCAGCAAAATGAAAGTGCAGCTGGAACTGAGTACCCTCCACACGGGCCAACACCCGATCCAGACCGCGAAGATCAACGAACATGAACTTCTCGGGAAACACGAAGTACTCGTGCAACAGACGATATCCGAGGAAAGAACGCTCGGAGTAGTCGATCAAGCCTTCATCCGGGTCGAAGCCAACCGGCTGTACACACGCCAACGGCAGATTGACCTCACTTCGCTGGCCTTCTTCATCGAAGCTGACGCTGATCCGTGAGAGGTTGTTGAACAACAGCTCGTGCAGCGGGTGCATCAGGGCCCCTTCCCCATCAAGGAAGAAGCGCAACTGATCGATCTCCAGTGGCGCGATGCTCTGCTCCGCCAGGCTACTCAGATTGAGATCGAGACGCGCCACGCTGTCACGATCCCGACCATTGAAGGCCGAACGCTCGAGCAGCGAGAAACGAGCATTATCGACACGCACCGGCCATACCGTGACGTCATAACAGGTCCGAAAACGACAGGTGGTCCCCCCCACAGCACGCGAGAACAACTCGGTGTGGCGTGGCAGGTGATAGCGCGAATCCAGAGTCGAGCTGTCGCCGAGGTCGAACTGGGCAATCGACAGCGATGGCGTCGGCCTCAGGTAGTGCGGATAAAGCACTTCAAGAAAGGACTCAACGATCTCGGGAAGGTCATCATCGAGCTTCTTGTGCACTCGCGCGGAGAGGAAGGCAAAAGCCTCGATCAGTCGCTCGGTATGGGGGTCCGCACTATTGTCTTCCTCGAGCTGCAACCTCGCGGCAACTTTCGGATACTCACGCGCAAACTCCCGGCCGAGAAAGCGCAGGTGCGAAAGTTCCTTTTCATAGTAAGGCAGCAGATCGTCGAGCATCAGGTCAGGTTCTGTACTTTATAGCGTTGTGTTTCGGCCTGCAGGACGGCATCGAATGCCACCTGCTGCCGGGCATCCATCAGTACCAGCATGGCGTCGACCCGGAAGCGCAGGAGACGATCCTGGTTGTCCTGGTCGAGCAGACGAACTCGCACGTTGCGAAAGCGACAATCATTGCTCTCGATGGCGCGTTCCAACTGGCGCTGAATCAGCTGACGGTCATCGGTACTGTGTAATCCCCGCCCGAGAAAGTCGGGCAGGCCATACTCCAGCAGAGACCCTTGTAACGATGGATAGTCGGCGAGCCGAGCACTGAGCAGTTCACGACGAGTGTTGACCAGAATTTCCAGGTCACGCACGATCGCCGCCTTGTACTCATCCAACGTGCTCCAGTGCCGTTCCTCGGCTTCCACACCCTGGTGTGGCTCGTCATCAAGCAGACGACACCACAGCGTGGGCACGAACATCCTTGTGCCTTTCAGTTGCACGGCTCACCTCATCGCTTCAATCGGCCAGCAGTGCTGGCCGTTGTCTCATGACTTACTTGCCACTTACGACTTGCGAGTCGACTGCGGCAACTCGGCGACCAGACGCAGAGACGCGGTCAGCTCGTCGAGCTGATAGTGCGGGCGCAGGAAGGTCACCGCCTTGTAGACACCAGGCTTGCCCGGCACCTCGGCCACCTCGACACGCGCCTCGCGCAGCGGGTACTGGGCCTTGGCCTCCTGGCTGGCGTTGTCATCCAGCAGCACGTACTGCGACAGCCAGTCGTTGAGATAACGCTCGACACTGGTACGTGAAGCGAAGCTACCGACCTTGTCGCGCATGATTGCCTTCATGTAGTGGGCAATGCGCGAGGTCGCGAAGATATACTGCAGCTGCGCTGACAGGCGGGCGTTGGCATTGGCAACGTCGGTGTTGTAGTGCTTCTGCTTCTGCGACGACTGCACGCCAAAGAACGCGGCATAGTCCGTGCCCTTGCAGTGCACCAGAGGAATGAAGCCGAGGTCGGCCAGTTCCTTCTCGCGACGATCGGTAATCGCAATCTCGGTGGGGCACTTGAGTGCGACTTCACCATCATCGGTCTGGAAAGTGTGGGTCGGCAGATCCTCAACCAGTCCGCCACCTTCGACACCACGAATCGCCACACACCAGCCATAGTTGGAAAACGCATCGGTAACCCGCGCTCCCAGCGCATAGGCAGCGTTCATCCACAGGTACTTGTTGTGCTCGCGGCCATCGACGTTTTCGACGAAGTTGAATTCCTCGACCGGGTCGGTGTCCGGCCCATAGGGCAGGCGTCCCAACACGTGCGGCAGCGTCAAGCCAACGTAACGTGCATCCTCGGAGCTACGGAACGACTTCCACTTGGCATATTCGACGGTATCGAAGATCTTGGAGAGATCACGCGGACCACTCATCTCGGTGAAGGAGTCCCAGCCAAACAACTCCGGTGAAGAAGCGGAGATGAACGGAGCATGGGCCGCTGCAGCAACATGCGAAATCTGCTCGAGCAGATAGATATCCTCGGGGCTGCGAGAAAACTCGTAGTCGCCGATCAACATACCGAAGGGCGCGCCACCGAAAGTGCCGTACTCTTCCTCGTAGACCTTCTTGAACAGCGCGCTCTGGTCGAACTCGGTAGCCGACTTCATGTCACGCACCAGATCCTTCCTGGTGGCATTGAGCACCTGGATCTTCATGTTGCTGCCGGTCTCGGACTGGTCGACCAGATACTTGAGGCCGCGCCAGGAGGATTCGAGTTGCTGGAACTCGCTGGCATGCATGATCTCGTTCATCTGCTCGGAGAGCATGGCATCGATTTCAGCGATCCGAGAGTCGAGTACGGCAATCAGGTCCTTGCTGGGCAGTACTTCGCCTTCCAGCACCTGAGCGACCAACTCTTCGATAAGATCACGGGCGCGGGTACGCTCCGACTCCGAGCGCGCAACGCGGCTTTCGGAAATGATACTGTCGAGCAGCGAGGACTGCGGAGCAAAGACGGTTTCCTGAGCTTCCTGGGTCGCCGCTGACTGGGCTTCGGTATTCTTCTCTGACATGTCGTGGCTCCAGCGTTACTTGTCGTCTTCGTCGCGTACGGCCTGCTCGCGTCCGAACTCTTCACCCAGCGTCTTGAGCTTCTCGCTGTTCTGCAGCACGTCCATCAGCAGTTCCTCGAGCTTGTCGTTACCGCCCATCTTGTTGCGCAGATCAGCCAACTTGTTGCGGACTTCGAGCAGTTTGCGCAGCGGCTCGACCTGCTTGACGACGTTCTGCGGCTCGAAGTCCTCGAGCGCGTTGAAATTCAACTCGACCGGCAGTTGAGAGCCATCCTTGGACAGGGTGTTGTCAACCCGGTAGGCCAGACGCGGCTTGTAGCCCTTGAGAACGCTATTGAAGTTGTCGCGATCGACAGCGACGAACTTGCGATCCTTGAGCTTGGGCGGCGGGCTCAGCGGATTACCGGTGTAGTCACCGACCACACCCACCACAAAAGGCAGCTCCTTCTGCTCCTGGCTATCGCCAATCTCGACGTCATAGGTGATATGAACTCGCGGTGCACGAATTCGTCCCAGTTTGTGTTGTGTGCTATCCCTCTCCGCCATGGCGTCGTTTCCTCATTAGTTGAATTTCTGATCTTCTTCACTGACTGGTGCGTCACTACCCGTCGCCATGCGCAGGGCATCAAGCCGCGGCGATGGCTTTCAGCAGACGCCCCCTGATCCCATCTTCCATTGCTTCCACATCCGCAGCGTCGACCAGTTCCTCGAAGCTGTTGTTACCGGCAACCTCGGTACTTCGACGAATCAGGTCTTCTTCAGGTAGGTGCGAAGTCACAGGCGACCCGATCACACAGAACGGTAGATCACCGAAGTCATCCAGTTTCTCGAAACTGACGGGGAAGCGCAGGCCCAGCAGCAGACGTCCAAGCCCTGGCGCGCGATTGATGCAGTAGAACAACATCAGATAGTGGACGATGAAGCGGAACAACTCGGCCGTACTGCGATTGGGGTCCTTGATGATCTGACGAAACTGGCTGAGCTCGAACCCCTTGTAACCCACCACCCAGCGCACCGGGCTGGTCACCCGTACAGGGCGACTTCTGTCGCTCAGAGTGATGTCGTACTCATAGGGATAAAGCTGTGGCGTTGAGCCAAGTATCTCCAGCGGCACATCCAACTCCTGAATGAGCCTGAACGGGGCAGCCCCGGCCGTGGCCTCGAACAGTGACTTGAACTCCTTGAAGGCGTGCTGCGCTTCTCGGCCGCTACCGCGTGGTGCGCCTTGCAGATATTCACCAAAGATCATCTGCGGTCGTATCAACAGCCCAAGAGTGCCGAGGTAGTCTGCGGCCTGTTCATGCAGGAGGTCACCGATGACCCGCGTCTGCTTGCGCTGCTTGATGAACGATTCGATATCGAACGTTCCCTGCATGCTCAAGATCCCTCCTGAAGCCTGTTGTTATCCATGAAATCGCCATCCATGAAATATGATTTCTAGCGCAGCGGTTCGTCGCGCACGAGCTCGTAGCTGCCCTCGCCTTTCGGCAGCGTCTGGCCTCCCGCCCAACCGAGGCGTTTACCATCGTGCTCGACCCTGAGGATCAGCGGTCCAGGCGTGTTCTCGAGGCGATAGAACTCGTGCTCCCCATTTGAGCTGAGCTGCCAGTCGCCCCAGGTGGTGGACGTGAAGTCACCACCAACCGCATCGACATGCGTTTCCTGCAGCACGTACTGCTCAGGGGAGCCATCATCCAGATTGCGGAACAAGGTGAGATCGGCACGAATGGCGCGACAATCGCCGCAAGGCAGCGTGCCGACAAAGCGAGAAACCTGCTCGTCCGGCGCTCGATTCTGATCATCTGTGGAGGCACAGCCAACCAGGGCAAGGCCCAGCATGACCAGTACCACCCTCGGTATTGCCGACATCCATTGAATTGACGGTATCTTTCCCTGCATGGCAACACTGCGTCTCTTGTCGATTCTAATTATTTCTACCGGTGCAACACCTGTGCGATGAATGCTGGTTACACATACCAGTACAGGTTGATTTCCTGCAGGGCATTCCTGCCTCCGCATGCGCCAGACTAGCCTGGCCGACTGTCATACACCGGTATCGGCCCTACCCCGAAAACACCCCTCTTCTACTTCGGGGATATTCTTGTGGCACTGAGTCCAGCCACATCAGTACAAAGGGCCGAAACAGCAATAGCGCCCGCTGACAGGGCGCTAATCCTTGATTCGAGAACGCTGTTCAAGGTGAATAACACCACCCATTATGACCTTAAGCGTTCACAGTAAACCTCACATGACAAAGCGTTGATAAAAACGGAACAAAGGGGTGCAGGATACGCAACAGTCTTGCGCCTCATGCCATTTCAGCCCGCGTCATATATAAAGTACATGTCAACTGTTCTTGATGCGGGTGCAACTTACCAGATGCTACAGCCATGAAACACCTCGATGCTGTTGCGGGCAATGTAAGCATAATCTTATTTTTTTGTAAGAGATCTCTTACGCCGGTCTATTTTATCGATAACTCATTGTTACACATAGCAAGACTGGCTCCATAGACACAGAGTCCATTGGCGAAAAAACCATCGGAATAGCCTGCAACGCCACAAGAATCGCCACGAGTGCGCTCATTTTCTGCCGGACATACAGGCCTACAAACAACAGGTGATGATCAACGGAAAATCAGCGGAAATGCGTCGAATGCCCCCCAACAGACACTGCTCTTTCGTTGTAAACCCTACTTACGACCTTCATTGCAATTCCTGGCTACGGTGTTCTTTCAAGTGGTAAATATTCTCCCACATGACGCCCAGAACGTAACAAGCTGTTACCGCTGACTTCATGACAACAGAAATTCTCGGAGCATTACCGGTTTCGCCTGGCTCCCTGCATATCCCTATGGGTGGGGCTCCAGAGTACAAATGCATATTCCTGCAAAACCCCTGAACTGCGTCTACGCTACTCCAGGCTAGAATGACATAACTATGCCAGAACGCTTATCGCCGCTGTGCGAGGGACTCTGATGGCTTCTTCAAGTGGTGTTTCTCAGCCACGGCAAAGAAGGGCCCTGGGCATCTCTACATTCGCCTTCACGCTCTGCTTTGCTGTGTGGACGCTGTTTTCGATACTCGGCATACAGATCAAGGACGAGTTCGGTCTGTCGGACACCCAACTTGGCCTACTGATGGCGACCCCGGTACTGACAGGGTCGATAAGCCGCCTGTTTCTTGGCGTTCTCACTGACAGATATGGCGGGCGCTGGGTATTCAGCCTATTGATGCTATGTAGTGCCGCCTGCGTATATCTTCTGACATTCGCCAACAGCTATCTCATGCTGCTCGCCGGCGCACTCGGGGTCGGCCTGGCCGGCGGCTCATTCATTGTCGGGGTGGCCTACACCTCAGCCTGGTATGACAAGCAGCACCAGGGGACTGCGTTGGGAATCTTCGGCGCCGGTAACGTCGGTGCTGCGGTGACCAACTTCGGCGCTCCGTTGCTGTTGCTGGCCCTCGGTTGGCAAGGTACCGCGATGGTCTACGCCAGTGTACTGGCCATCATGGGCATCACCTTCCTGCTGGTCGCGGAGACCGACCCTCAGGCGGCTCAACGCAAGGCCGCGGCAATACCGCTCACCCAACAATTGGCCCCCTTGTCGGACCTCCGGGTGTGGCGCTTCTCGCTCTACTACTTCTTCGTCTTCGGCGGTTTCGTCGCTCTGGCGTTATGGCTGCCTCACTATCTGATCGAGGTCTACGGTCTGGGACTGGCGGCGGCTGGCTTCGTTGCCGCGCTGTACACCATTCCGGCATCACTGTTCCGTATTCTCGGTGGCTGGCTATCCGACCGCTATGGTGCACGCAAGGTGATGTACTGGACCTTCATTGCCTCGACCCTGTGCTGTTTCCTGCTCAGCTATCCACCTACGCAATATGTGGTGAACGGCGTCAAGGGCCCACTCTCGTTTTCGTTGAGTATGCCGTTGGCAGGCTTTGTCCTGCTGACCATGGTATTGGGCTTCTTCATGTCACTGGGCAAGGCTGCAGTGTTCAAGCACATTCCGGTCTACTACCCCAGCAACGTGGGTCTGGTAGGTGGCGTTGTCGGAATGGTGGGTGGCCTGGGTGGCTTTTTCCTGCCCCTGACCTTCGGCATGCTCAATGACGTAATTGGCATCTGGCAAAGCAGCTTCATGCTGCTGTTTGTGGTCGTTGCCGCCGCGTTGGGATGGATGCACTACGCCATTCGTCGCGCTGAACATATCGAGATCCGCGAGAACCGCACCACTACCGATCTCCCGGAGCTCACCACACCATCGCGCTTCGTACTCAAGGACTGGCGCCCGGAAGATCCTGCCTTCTGGGAACAGAGTGGCCAGCGCATCGCCAGGCGTAACCTGTGGATTTCCATCCCCTGCCTGCTGCTGGCCTTCAGCGTATGGATGGTATGGTCCGTCGTCGTCGCCAAACTACCGGCGACGGGCTTCACTTACACCTCCAATCAACTGTTCTGGCTGGCCGCCCTGCCAGGCCTGTCCGGGGCTACCCTGCGTGCGTTCTACAGCTTCATGGTGCCGATCTTCGGTGGCCGTCGCTTCACGGCCATCTCCACAGCCTCTCTGTTACTCCCTGCCGTGTGGATTGGTTTCGCCGTGCAGAATCCTGAAACGCCTTATCTGGTCATGGTCATCCTGGCCCTGCTGTGCGGCTTCGGCGGTGGCAACTTTGCCTCGAGCATGGCCAACATATCGTTCTTCTTCCCGGCTCGGGAGAAAGGCAAGGCGCTGGCCATGAATGCCGGCCTCGGCAACCTCGGCGTCTCGGTCATGCAGTTCCTGGTACCGCTGGTGATCGCCACGGGTGCTTTCGCCTTTGCCACGGGCTCCGGCCAGCCCACCAATGATGGGGGGGAGTTGTGGTTGCAGAATGCCGGCTTCATCTGGGCACCCTTCATCGCTATTGCCACCATCGCTGCCTGGTTCGGCATGAACGACATCGCCAGTGCCAAATCCTCCTTCAAGGAACAGGCGGTGATCTTCAAGCGCAAGCACAACTGGCTGATGTGTGTGCTCTACACCGGAACCTTCGGCAGCTTCATCGGCTTCTCGGCGGCTTTTCCGCTGCTGTCCCACACCCAGTTCCCGGAAATCGATGCCTTGAAGTTCGCCTTTCTTGGACCGTTGGTCGGCGCCCTCAGCCGCGCATGGAGCGGTGGACTCGCCGATCGTCTGGGTGGAGCCAAGGTCACACTGGGCGTTTTTCTGGTCATGATCGTAGGCGTTCTGGGCGTGCTGCTGTTTCTGGGTGGCTCGGGCTCTACATTCGCTTTTGCTGGCTTCTTTGCCTCCTTCCTGCTGTTGTTCCTGGCCTCGGGTATCGGCAATGCCAGCACCAACCAGATGATCCCCGTGATCTTCCGCCGCGAAGTACCTCGCCTGATGCCGGAGCTTACCGCCGATGAACAGACAATCCATGCCGCACGCGAGTCTGCAGCCACCATCGGCTTTACCTCGGCGATTGCCGCCTATGGTGCCTTCTTTATTCCCAAGGCATTCGGCACATCCATTGATCTGACCGGCAGTGCGACAGCGGCACTGACGGGATTCATTGTCTTCTATGTCATCTGTACGGCCCTGACCTGGTTCTATTACTACCGAAAAGGAGCCGGGTTCACCTTCAGCGGCGTCAAGACCGCCTGAGCAGCTAGTCTGGCCACACCGTGACGCGGCCATGATGAGGAGAGCAGCATGAGTCATTTTCTCGATCGCCTGAGATACCTGACCAGGCGTCCTCAGCAGTTCGCCAATGGACATGGTGAAACCCGGGCGGAAACACGGGACTGGGAGGATGGTTACCGCTCGCGCTGGCAACACGACAAGGTAGTGCGCTCCACCCACGGGGTGAACTGCACCGGGTCGTGCAGCTGGAAGATCTACGTCAAGAATGGTCTGGTGACCTGGGAAACCCAGCAGACCGACTATCCGCGCACCCGCGCCGACCTGCCCAACCATGAGCCCCGCGGCTGCCCGCGCGGCGCCAGCTATTCGTGGTATCTGTACAGCGCCAACCGCCTCAAGTACCCATTGATCCGCCAGCAACTGGTGGCTCTCTGGAGGAGCGCTCTAGAGCAGCATAGTGATCCAGTGGATGCCTGGGCCTCCATCGTCGAGGACCCAGCCCGCGCCAATCAGTACAAGCGCGCTCGTGGCATGGGCGGCTTCGTGCGTGCGAACTGGGAGGAAGTGCAGACACTGATCGCCGCCGCCAATGTCTATACCGCCAGGTCCCATGGCCCGGATCGCATCATCGGCTTCTCACCGATCCCCGCGATGTCGATGGTGTCCTACGCTTCTGGCGCACGATATCTATCACTGATCGGCGGTGTCTGCCTGTCCTTCTACGACTGGTACTGCGACCTGCCCCCGGCTTCGCCGCAGACCTGGGGCGAGCAGACTGACGTGCCCGAGTCAGCCGACTGGTACAACTCCGGCTACATCATTGCCTGGGGCTCCAACGTCCCCCAGACGCGGACACCGGATGCGCACTTCTTTACCGAGGTGCGCTACAAGGGCACCAAGACCGTCTCAGTGACCCCGGACTACGCCGAGGTTTCCAAGCTCACCGATGAGTGGCTGTCGGCCAAGCAGGGCACCGATGCCGCCCTCGCCATCGCCATGGGCCATGTAATCCTCAAGGAGTTTCATCTCGAACGGCCGAGTAGCTACTTCACCAACTACGTCAAACGCTACACCGACATGCCATTTCTCGTCGAACTGGAAACGCGTGATGACGGTAGCCTGGTACCCGGCAAGCAGCTGCGAGCCTCCGACTTCGAAGGACACCTTGGGCAGTCCAACAATCCTGAGTGGAAGACCGTCGCCTGGGATGACAAGCGCGATGAACTGGTCGTTCCTCGCGGCTCGATCGGCTTCCGCTGGGGAGGCGATGAAGACGCCAATGGCAAAGGGAAATGGAGCCTCAAGCCACTGGATGCCGAGGGCCAGAAGATCGACCTGCGCCTGAGTCTGATCGATGCCCATGATGATGTCGCCAGGGTGGCCTTCCCGTACTTCGGCGGTATCGCTCGCGAGCATTTCAACCATGTCGAGGTCAATGAGGTCCTGTTTCACTACCTTCCGGTCAAGCGCCTGACGTTGGCCGATGGCAGGCAGGTTCTCGCGGCAACCGTCTTCGATCTGATGTGCGCCAATTACGGCATCGACCGCGGTCTGGGCGCCGAAGGCGAGGACGATGGCGCCACATCACTGGAGCAAGTACGCCCATATACACCCGCCTGGCAGGAGAAGATCACCGGTGTCAGTGCTGTGCAGTGCACTCGCATTGCCCGAGAATTCGCGACCAATGCCGACAAGACCCAGGGCCGCAGCATGATCATCGTCGGTGCCGGTATGAACCACTGGTACCACATGGACATGAACTACCGTGGCCTGATCAACATGCTGGTGCTGTGTGGCTGTATCGGCCAGAGCGGCGGTGGCTGGTCGCACTATGTCGGCCAGGAAAAGCTACGTCCGCAAACCGGCTGGACGCCACTGGCTTTCGGCCTCGACTGGCAGCGCCCGCCGCGTCACATGAATGGCACCTCGTTCTTCTACAACCACTCCAGCCAGTGGCGCTACGAGAAGCTGGATGTCAGTGAGCTGTTGTCACCGCTGGCGGATCCCTCGCGCTACTCGGGAAGCCTGATCGACTTCAATGTGCGCGCCGAGCGTATGGGCTGGCTACCGTCCGCTCCCCAGTTGAGCACCAATCCGCTGCATCTTGCCAAGGCCGCCAGCGAAGCCGGTAAGTCAACTGCTGACTATGTCGTGGCGCAGCTGCGCGAAGGCAAGCTGTCCTTCGCTGCCGAGGACCCGGACAACCCGCAGAACTTCCCGCGCAACATGTTCATCTGGCGCTCCAACCTGCTGGGCAGCTCCGGCAAGGGTCACGAGTACATGCTCAAGTATCTGCTGGGTACTCGCCATGGCATTCAAGGCAAGGACCTGGGCGAGATGGGAGCCCGAATGCCGGAGGAAGTGACCTGGCATGAGGACGCACCTGAGGGCAAGGTCGACCTGCTCACCACGCTCGACTTCCGCATGTCGACCACCTGCCTGTATTCCGATGTGGTTCTGCCGACCGCCACCTGGTACGAGAAGGACGATCTCAACACCTCGGACATGCACCCCTTCATCCATCCGCTGACCGCGGCCACCGATCCCGCCTGGGAAGCGCGCAGTGATTGGGATATCTACAAGGGCATTGCGAAGAGGTTCTCCGAACTCTGCGTCGGCCACCTGGGAGAGGAAACCGACCTGGTCACGCTGCCGCTGCAGCATGACAGCCCCGGCGAATTGGCCCAGCCCGAAGTCCTCGACTGGAAGAAGGGCGAGTGTGATCCGGTTCCCGGCAAGACCATGCCCAGCCTGATCGAGGTCAAGCGCAACTACCCCGAGACCTACGAGCGTTTCACGTCAGTGGGCCCACTGCTGGAGAGCATCGGCAATGGTGGCAAGGGCATCAGCTGGAATACCGACAAGGAAGTCGAGCTGCTGCGTGGCCTCAACCACGTCAAGCACGACGGTCCGGCCAAGGGCCAGCCACGCATCGAAACCGCCATTGATGCCGCCGAGATGATTCTGTCGCTGGCGCCGGAAACCAATGGCCAGGTGGCGGTCAAGGCCTGGGGAGCACTGTCGAAGATCACCGGTCACGACCACACCCACCTTGCCAGGCCCAAGGAAGAGGAGAAGATCCGTTTCCGCGACGTGGTGGCCCAGCCGCGCAAGATCATCTCCAGCCCGACCTGGTCAGGCCTGGAAGATGAGCATGTGTCCTACAATGCGGGTTACACCAATGTCCATGAACTGATTCCGTGGCGCACCGTGACCGGTCGCCAACAGTTCTACCAGGACCACGCCTGGATGCGCGATTTCGGTGAAAGCCTGCTGGTCTATCGCCCGCCGATCGATACCAAGGCCACACGCTCGATGGTCGAGCAGAAACCCAACGGTAACCCGGAAATCGCCCTGAACTGGCTCACGCCGCACCAGAAATGGGGTATCCACTCCACCTACTCCGATAACCTGCTGATGCAGACCCTGTCACGTGGTGGCCCGATCGTGTGGCTGTCCGAGGATGACGCACGTGCCATCGGCGTCGAGGACAATGACTGGATCGAGCTGTACAACGCCAACGGTGCGATTGCCGCGCGCGCGGTGGTCAGCCAGCGGGTCAAGCCCGGCATGGTGATGATGTATCACGCCCAGGAGCGCATCGTGAATGTGCCAGGCTCGGAAGTCACCGGGACGCGGGGCGGCATCCACAACTCGGTAACCCGTGTGTGTCCCAAACCGACCCATATGATCGGTGGCTACGCCCAGCTGTCCTACGGCTTCAACTACTACGGCACCGTGGGCTCGAACCGCGACGAGTTTGTGCTGGTACGACGCATGAAGCAAATCAACTGGCTCGACGGAGAAGGCAACGACAGCGTACAGGAGGCCACCAAATGAAGATTCGCTCTCAAGTCGGCATGGTGCTCAACCTCGATAAATGCATCGGTTGCCATACCTGCTCGGTGACCTGCAAGAACGTGTGGACCAGCCGTGAAGGTGTCGAGTACGCCTGGTTCAACAACGTCGAGACCAAGCCGGGTATCGGCTACCCGAAAGAGTGGGAAAATCAGCAGCGCTGGAAAGGCGGCTGGCTGCGTCGCAAGAACGGCAGTATCGAGCCACGTATCGGCGGCAAGTGGCGGGTGTTGGCCAACATCTTCGCCAACCCTGACTTGCCGGAAATCGATGACTACTACGAGCCGTTCACCTTCGACTACCAACACCTGCATCAGGCAAAGCAGGGCGAGCACCAGCCGGTCGCACGGCCACGCTCGCTGGTGTCGGGTCAGCGCATGAACAAGATCGAGTGGGGCCCCAACTGGGAAGAGATTCTCGGTACCGAATTCGCCAAGCGCCGCAAGGATGCCAACTTCGACCAGATCCAGGCCGATATCTACGGTCAGTTCGAGAACACCTTCATGATGTATCTGCCCCGCCTGTGCGAGCACTGCCTCAACCCGGCGTGCGTGGCTTCATGTCCTAGCGGCGCGATCTACAAGCGCGAAGAGGATGGCATCGTGCTGATCGACCAGGATAAGTGCCGCGGCTGGCGGATGTGTGTCTCCGGCTGCCCGTACAAGAAGATCTACTACAACTGGAAATCCGGCAAATCCGAGAAGTGCATCTTCTGTTATCCACGCATCGAAGCCGGCGAGCCAACCGTGTGCTCGGAAACCTGTGTCGGGCGGATTCGTTACCTCGGCGTACTGCTCTACGATGCCGACCGTATCGAGGAAGTCGCCGCCAGTGCCGACGAACGCGACCTCTATCGCCGCCAGTGCGAGATATTCCTCGACCCCTTCGACCCCGAGGTGATTGCCCAGGCCCGGCGCGATGGCATTGAGGACAGCGTCATCAATGCCGCTCAACAGTCCCCGGTCTACAAGCTGGCCATGGACTGGCAACTGGCGCTACCGCTGCATCCGGAATATCGCACACTGCCGATGGTCTGGTACGTGCCGCCGCTGTCACCGATCCAATCAGCGGTGGATGCCGGGCATGTCGAGCACAAGGGCATTCTGCCCGACGTCGAGTCGCTGCGTATCCCAGTCAAATATCTTGCCAACATGCTCACCGCCGGTGATGAAGCTCCCGTCATACGGGCGCTCAAGCGCATGATGGCGATGCGCAGGTACATGCGCGGCAAGCACGTCGATGGCGAACTCAACCATGCCCTGCTCGATGAAGTCGGGCTCAGCGAGGCTCAGGTGGAAGAGATGTATCGCTACCTGGCCATCGCCAACTACGAGGATCGCTTCGTGATCCCCACCAGCCACCGCGAACAGGCCCGCGACGCCTTCCCCGAACGCGGCGGCTGTGGCTTCACCTTCGGCAATGGCTGCCAGGGAGGCGATAGTGATGCCAGCCTGTTTGGCGGACGCAAGCAGACCAGCACTCTGGTCGCGGCCGAACAGTATGATCCTCAAGCGGAGGACGTGCGCCATGGCTGACTCTCTGGCACTGGGCATGCGTGCGCTGGCGCGCATGCTGGATTACCCGACCCCGGAGCTGGTGGCGGCCTTGCCCGAGATCCGTGAGGCATTTGAGCGCATGCCGCTACCCTCTGCGGCTCCACGCCGCGCGCTGCTCGAATGGAGCCAGCAACTCGCGGAGGTGCCATTGCTCGAAAGCCAGGCGGCCTACGTCGCGCTGTTTGATCGCGGCCGCTCCACCTCGCTATTGCTGTTCGAGCACGTGCATGGCGAATCTCGTGACCGTGGTCAGGCGATGGTCGACCTGCTGCGCCAATACGAGGACGCCGGATTCGTCCTCGACCGACGCGAGCTCCCCGACTACCTGCCGCTGTTTCTGGAATATCTGTCGACCTTGCCCGGCCATGACGTGGCGCACTGGCTGGGTGACATCAGCCATATCCTGGCGTTGCTGACGGCACGCCTGGAAACCCGAGACAGCCGTTACGCGCTGGTTCCCCATACCCTGCTGAGTCTGATTGGCGAAGAGTCCCAGATTGATGCTCACCGCGACCAGGCAAAGCAGGAACCGGCAGACAATACGCCTGCTGCCATTGATGCGGTCTGGGAAGAGGAAGCCGTCCGCTTTTCCGCGGAGTCCGACGAGGATTGCGCACTGCAATCCGCCGAGGGACAGCGCCTGGCCGAGCGGCGCAATACCGTGCAGCCCGAAACCATCCGCATCGACGACCTCACCCGCCCCAACCCTCAGCCTTCGGGAGGTGTGTCATGAGCTATCTGCATACCTTGTTGTTTGGTCTCTACCCCTATCTGGCAGGAACGGTATTTCTCATCGGCAGCCTGCTGCGCTTCGATCACGGCCAGTACACCTGGAAAACCGGCTCCAGCCAGATGCTGTCGTCGAAACGCATGCGGTGGGCCAGCCCACTGTTTCATGTGGGCATTCTGGTGATCTTCTTCGGTCATCTGGTCGGGCTACTGACTCCCCACTGGATGTATGAGCCCTTCATCAGCGCAGGCAACAAGCAGATCATGGCCATTCTGGTGGGAGGCATCGCCGGGGTGATGTGCCTGGTGGGCGGCACCATGCTGCTGGTGCGACGCCTGACGGATCCACGAGTGAAAGCCACCTCCAGCCACATGGACAACCTGATCCTCCTGCTGCTGGTCGTGCAGGTAACACTGGGGCTATTGACCATTCCCGCCGCCATGCAACATCTCGATGGTGGAGTCATGCTGCGGCTGGCGCAGTGGGCCCAGGCCATCGTGTTCTTCCAGGGCAATGCTGCCGCACACCTCGTCGGCCTGAGCTGGATTTACCACATCCATATCTTCATCGGGCTGACCATCATCCTGATTTTTCCCTTCACCCGGCTGGTACATGCCTGGAGCGCGCCACTCGGCTACCTCGGCCGTCGTTACCAGATTGTCAGACGGCGAGCCTGAGGGAGGCCCATCATGCAGACCATTCCAGCAGAGAACATTCCCGCCACCGGCTCGCTGCAGATTCGTGTCGGAGACAGTGTGATTGATGAGGCCACCATCGCCGGGGAAATGCAATTTCATCCCGCTGCCAGTCATGATGTTGCCGCCAGGGCAGCGGCAAGGGCGCTGGTCATTCAAGAGCTGCTGCGTCAGCGCGCCATGATGCTCGACCTGCACAACGATGCCCACACCGCGCCTGATGACTACTATCCCGGTGAAAGTGATATCGCCCAGATGCTGGACCGGGAGCTGCAGGTGCCCGACCCGGATGAAGATGCGTGTCGGCGCTACCATGCCCATCACCCAGAGCGCTTCTGCGAACCACCTCAATATCGTGTCAGGCACATCCTGCTGGCCGCTGCACCGGATGATGCCGAAGGCCGCGACCGTCAGTATCGGCAGGCAGGCAAGTTGGTCAAGAGCCTGGCCAAGCAGGGTGAGCGCTTTACCGAACTGGCTCAGCGTCACTCCAGCTGCCCATCTCGTGATCAGGGTGGGGAGTTGGGTTGGCTCCAGCCCGGACAGACAGTATCTGAACTGGACCGGGCACTGGAACACTTGCCGACTGGACTGCATGACCGTCCGTTGGCTTCACGTTATGGCTGGCATGTGGTGTGCGTGGATGAGCGCAGGGAAAAGCTTGCCCTGCCCTTTGACGCCGTGCGAGATCGGGTTGTGCGTGAGTTGACGGAGCAGGCGACGCGTATGGCGCTGCGGCACTATCTGCTGGCGCTGGAAGCGGAGATCGGCGTGGAGGGATTTTCCCTCGACGATGATGCCATGGACGGATCATTGGTGCGTTAGACGCCAGCCCGCACCATCAATGCCGAAGCCTCGCGAGTTTCCCCGCGAGGCTTCGGTGATGCCCATCAGAATAGGCGCTATGCAGTGACTGAGCTCAGCCGTCGTTATCGGTAGCAGGAGCTGCAGAGGTCACGACCGGGAAGGTCGGGGTGAAATCATCCATCAGTGAGAACAGTTGCCCCAGCACCTTGATATCACCCTCAGCGGTGACATGCCCGGCTTCAATCTCGTCACCAAGCGTGGTCTGATGCAGAAGCACACGATTGACCACATCGCGATTCAGCGACAGGCTCAAATCGGCTTCAGCGGCCCCCTCATCGATTCCCTCTCGATAACGCAGCACCGAGTTGGAGAGACTCATGCGGAAATCCTGTGCCGCCTCACCGGTAAAGTGCCAGTCGATATCCAGCTCGATGCCATCGGCCCTGGGCCCATTGAGGCGTACCGCCAGCAGATCGAAGACCTGCTCGATAGGCAGTACCTGGAGGATATCCGGCGAAGCCGTCGTCACCACACTCGCCGGGTCGAATCCGTTTCTCAGTTCGCGGGCTCCCGTCAGGTATATATTGCGCCATGGTGCGGACTCTGCCTGATACCCCAGCTGTTCGAAGATATCAGCCTGAAGTGCCTTGGCATCCTGGTTGTCTGGCTGAGACATCACCAGATGATTCATCAGCATCGCTGCCCAGCGGTAGTCTCCAGCATCGAAGGCTTCACGCCCCTGCTCCATTACTGACTCGGCGCCCCCCATGGCCTCAACATAACGTTCTCCGGCGGCCTGTTCGGGAAGCGGGTCAAGCGTTGCAGGATTACCGCTCCAGAACCCCAGGTAGCGCTGATAGATGCCCTTCACATTGTGTTCGATAGTGCCGTAGTAGCCACGGTTGAACCACTCGTTGGCCAGGCTATCCGGCACCTCGATGGCTTCAGCGATTTCATCTCGCTTGTACCCCAGGTTGGCCAGGCGCAATGTCTGGTCATGCAGATACTTGAGCATGTCGCGTTGTTTCTCGATGGTTTCATACACGTCCTCCTGCCCCCAACGCGGCCAGTAGTGTGACGTGAGCACGACATCCGTACGATCACCGAAGTAGCGCAGCATCTCATCCAGCGCGCGCGACCACTGGAGTGCATCACGTATCTGAGCGCCGCGCGGTGTGAGGATGTTATGCAGAGACGCGTTGAGAATCTCTGCCGCCAGCAGCGCACGCTGTTCGGGGAAGTAGAACACCATCTCAGCATCGGCTTCGGTGCCCGGCGCCATCAGGAATTCGATATCGACCCCATCCACGGTCATGGTCTGCCCGCTGTGAGTCACGAACTCCGTGGGTTCGACCAGCGTAAAGGAGCCATTGGATACTCCCTTACCCAGGCCGCTATCGATCTGCTGCTGGACGTTGCGCGGCAAGCCGAAGCCGAACATGTACTGGGCACGTCGACTCATGACGTTGCCCAGCAGTACCGACTCGCTGGCGACATGGTCAGTGAAGTGCTCTGGCGCAATCACTCTGACGTTACCCGCCTCGGCATCTTCGCTGGCAATAACGCCCTTCACCCCCGCGAAATGATCCGCGTGCGAGTGGGTATAGATGACCGCCGTGACCGGACGCTCGCCAAGCTCGCTGTTGACCAGCTCCAGCGCGGCGCGGGAAGGCTCGGCCGTCGTCAGCGGATCAACGACAATCCAGCCTGTGGCGCCACGAATGACCGTCATCGTAGCGAGGTCGAAGCCGCGAACTTGATAGATATCGTCGGTGACCTCATACAAGCCTGGCGTATTGTTGAGCTGGGCCAGACGCCACAGGCTAGGATTCACGCTGTCTGGAGCATCTCCCTGAAGGAATTCCTGATAGGCCGCCACATCCCATACCACCCGGCCGTCGGCATTCTTGACCACCAACTCGGGCGTCGCCTTGATCAAGCCACGACCTGCATTTCCAAAATCTGCGCGATCGGAAAAATCCAACGCTTTCAGCACCTCCGCGTTAGCCGCTTGAGTGGCTTCGGTCGCCGCCTTCGGCGCGATGGCGTCGGGGGACTGGGCCTGCGCCAGTCCGGCACTGCCCAGAGCGATGGCGGCGACCAATACAGAAGCCTTGAAAGGGAATCGAGTCATGGCGTTTCCTCGTTGTGTGATTGTCATGTCGTCATTGCCGTGTCGGGTTGGTGTATCGAAAAGATGGGCAGCCGGCCTTGTGCGAAAAGTCGGTGAGCGATGATCAGGCAAGGCCTAGAAACTCACCCCCACACTGGCGGTGATAAAGTCGAAATCGGTATCCGCGTACGGCGTATTGCCACTTCCGGCCCACAGGATTTCGGCATGGTAGCGATCCTGGTAGTCGGCCTTGAGCCCGACACTGCCGAGCAGACGGTCCTCGACGAAATTGACGTCATAGGACCAGCCGGACACGTCATGACCGAACATGGCGTAGGGAGTCAGCGTCAGCCCCGGTATGACGTTGGGATAGATCAGTTGGCCGCGCAGTCGATAGCCCCAGGAGAAGTCCGTGGTATATCCATCGCCGGAGCAGCCGCGGTCAGTGTAATCAGGGCCGGAGGTGCCAATGGCACAGCCGATCTCGCTCCCCTGTGCCAGATCAGTGCCATAGACATCCCCCTTGTTGTAACGACGCTCATCAAGACTCGCCAGATCATGGACGTACTTCATGCCCACCTCTCCGACCAGCACCAGCGCCTTCGAGCCGAGTACGCCCGGCACCGGCTGAATGGCACCGAAGGTCAGCTGCGAGACGTCGTAGCGGTCATAGCCCTCGAAGATACCGCCAGCAGGCGTTGACCTTGCGCCATCCGCCAGTGTGATGTCTTCTCCGATAGCACCAGAGAGAGCATTCGGGTCACGTACAAAGGAAGCGACCAGATCCGCGGTGGCCAGCTGCAGCGGTTGATCATGACGGAAGCTGTATTCGCCGAAGACCTGCGTCGCCTGACCAAACCTGGAGTGCAGACCAAGACCGAAGACCTGGATATCTTCCGGGTAATCATTGAAGTACTTCGCGTTGAGGTCAGGGTCATAAGTGGAATCACCGGGCGGTCGCCAGCCAGGCGACAGGCCGCTATCGTCTGGACCGCTATATCCCCCCGTGATGACACTGACGTAAGGTCGGCGCGAATGGATATTCATGGCGTAAGCGGACAGCGCGGTATCTTCGCTCGGCTGGTAGGCAAGGCTGATCCCGAACTGGCCAGAGTCACTGGGAGTATTGTCCGCTGCACGGTCAACGAATAGCCCATTCTCATAGGCATATCGATCATCGGATCCCGCAGGGACGGCACCAGCACAGCCTTCTGCGACATAGTCATGAGTGCTGAATGCCGTACCGCAACCATCAAGTACCGAGCT
This sequence comes from Halomonas huangheensis, assembly GCF_001431725.1. Lineage (NCBI taxonomy): Bacteria > Pseudomonadati > Pseudomonadota > Gammaproteobacteria > Oceanospirillales > Halomonadaceae > Halomonas > Halomonas huangheensis. The sequence goes on from NZ_CP013106.1 coordinate 4,229,916, forward strand.
GTCCCAGTCGAGTTGATAGAAGGCGCCCAACTGCCAGCTTTTGCTCAGTTCAAGTTCTGCGAGCAGTAATGTCGTCGGCAGACGCAGATTGTCCCCCGGCATGCGTAACGCTGCCGGCCGATAGGGGTTAACGGTGTTGATACCATTGATGAAGAACTTGCTTTCCCCCCAGGACAGGTATTGATCTCCGAGGGTGACCTTGAGGTCATGGTCGGCTACATCAAAGTTGCCGTAAGCATACACCTCAGTGAAGGACGCCCCCTTGAAACGCGAGAGTCGATGATAGTTGCTGTCATCCAGCGGCTCATTGCTGGCATAGCCATTGGCTAGACTGCCGAAAGGCACTTCGTGATGCTCCTGAAAGGCGTCATACCAGGCCTTGCCAGCAATCCGAGCGCCCACATTGCGGTATGACAGGTCCAACTGAGTGGTGAAGATGATCGGTGTTGAGGCCAGCTCACGCTCGGAATAATTGCCACGAGCATCATCATTGTTGCGCCCACCCTCGGGGTTATAGCCGCTGCCCTTTAACCCAGCGGCCTCGGCATTACCCTGAAACAGACGGTCACTGTCAGCGGACTCGGCACTCCATATTGCACCAGCGGTCAGCGACCCCGACAGAGTCGCGTCGACCTCTCCAAACGACATATCGAGCGCCCAGGCCGGAGAGACCAGAAGAACAAGGCAGGAGAGGAAAATGTATGGCACTCCCGAAGCCAGACGTTTCGAGATCGTTCTTGATGCCCTGGGACAGCAAGATACAGAAAACTGGGCATGGCGATTCCTTCGCGCACGATGGGTCTGCGCGATTTGGGGCGCTGGCATAGCGTAGTCCTTATCGATCTTGTTGTTGTCGTTGTTGCGCAGGCCTTATGTGCGGTGGCCTACCCGTCAGGAGACATGCTTCGAGGTTCCTGGCGGCGTACAGGATCGTGCTGCAGTTCGACCATCAGCCGAGCATCACTTCCTCGACCGGACACAGGACTGGAATGGATCGCTATCCCGTAAGTCATGGCGTGGCTTGAGCGCATTGCACCTCACCTGTGTTTGTTATGTGCTGGTGGTGTCAGTGCAGAATAGAGAAGTCACGTAGGCGGGTATTGACTCAACATGCAGCCAATTTGACATATCACGCAGGTTTGGCGATTTCCATCTTATGCTTTCGTCGCCATTGAGTAGGACTTTCCCCAGTGACGCGTTTGAAACCGCGCGTCAAGGCACTCAACTGGCTATAGCCAATCAGCTCGGCGATCTCACTCAAGCTCAAGTCGGTATCGAGCATATAAGTCTGTGCCGCCTGCATTCGCGCTCGATCAAGCAACTGCTGAAAGCTCACCCCACGATGGGCCAGTCGAGCCTGCAGCGTTCGCGCGGGCACCGCCAGCGCACCAGCCACGGCATCCAGCGTCACCTGATCCAGCGGCAGGAGGTTGGTGATGATCCATTCCACCTTGTCTTCGATCTCACTCCACTGATGATGGCGCATCAGCGAGTTGATCAGCCTCCGCAACATCGGGCTGCCACCGGCGATACGCTCCTCCAGACAGGCTCCATCAAAGACCAGCGCACAATCATGATTATTGAAGCACAGTGGTGCCTGCAGCAGGCGTGTATAGGGCTCCGCATCCACTGGTTCACTACCGACGAGATATGCAGCTCGCAGCTTGAGCGGCTCACCACGCAGGAAGGTGATGATGTTATAGGCAACCATCAGCGTATGGTCACTGTGCTGGCGAGAGGAGCGCGCCTGATCATCGACCTGATAGGTAAAGTGCCAGGATGCCTGGTCATCGCTTTCAACCAGCCTCACTTCAAGCCCTTGAACGTGGCGGCCGATCTGTTCGCCAATCGTGACCAGCGCTTCACGCATGGTTCCACTGTGTTGGACCAGTAACCCCACCAGGCCAAGCGTGGAGATATTCTGTTGTCGTCCCAGCAGTAGTCCGAAATGGCGGCAGCCAGTGGCCCGTGCACCGAGTTCGAGCAAGTCGATCTTGGTGGTGACAGGGATCAGGCGATCCGGGCGGTCGAGGTAGTCCGGAGGCAGGCTCAAGTCGGCGAGCAACTGGTGTGCATCAACCTTGCGCTCTGCCAGCAGCGCAACATACCCCGTCAGGGCGGCGACACGAACCATCTGCTGCATTCAGCTCTACTCCATGGGACCCGGAAACGATCTGGCCAGTATACCGAGCCTCGACCGGTCACGCGTCCCGGACGAAGGACCAGGGAGCTGGAGAGGCGACGTACCGCGCTGGTAACCATCATCATTCGTGACTGACGACAAGTTTCAGCGGATATCGGCGCGGCTCCGAGCCCGGCATATCGTCATGGGAAATTCATGGAAAATTCATCCACCTGGCACTGGTACAAGCTCAGGCTTGAGGCACTCCTCCAGCAAGCAAGAGCGCCCAGCATGTCATACCGAATCGATAGCGATGCGCTGCGTCGCTACAGCGCCGACGGCGTGTTATCCACTGTCCTGAGTCCGGCTCAGCAGCAACGTTTCGAGACTGCAATCGAGAGCGCGCTCGAATCGCGGGAAGATGCTGGAGGGCCTGGCGAGCTGAATGTCGATGAGGAGCGCATTTTCGTCGTCGAGGAAGGTGACAGCCTGGTACAGATCGCCGATGAGTTGAATGTCGACCTCAACGAGTTGCTCGATCTCAACCAGCGTGAGGATATTCCAGACCCTGACCAGATCGATGTCGGCGATGTGGTATTCGTCCCACACACATCTCCGCAAGAAGCCGCAACGTCACCACGCAATGCGCAGGGTATCCCCGAAGGCGAAACGGACTTTGTGCAGAGCCTTCGCCAGCAGGGTAACGACCTGGAGTATGCCGATGATCCCTCGGCTATCGACATGGATGCCGAGGTTGGCCATCTGGCAACTGATGTCCAGAGCTATGTGGAAGCCCTCCCCCCTGCTGAGCGGCAGGCAGCGTTGCAGCGTTTGTATGACAACGACTGGGTCGATGCGGGTCCGGCACAGATGGCCATTGAACAGGCGGCATCCGAGCTCGGAATGGAGCTGGGGGAAACCAGCCACGCCGGGCCCGAGGTGGAGAGTCAAGCCAGAGAGATCATCGATGAAGCTCAGGCCGAAAGCGACCCGGACAAGGCACTTCAAATACTGGAAGACGCCTATGACAGCGCGTCTCCTGCGGTGCAGTCTGCCCTCGATCGTTCCAGTGCTGTCCGTGAGATCGCCGAGAACAGTGCTGCCGACTTCATCTCTGAAGCCCAGACCGCAGAAGACCCGTCACAGGCCCTACGCATCTACGAAGAAGGCTACAGCAACGCATCCGAGCGAGTTCAGGCTGCTCTGGACCGCTCCAGCGATGGCCAGGCGATCATTGATGACGCCGTCGAGTGGGCCGCCGAGCCAATGCTCGATGATAGTCATGACCATGAGCTACCGGCAGCCCGCTCCCTGCAGGCCATCGAACGCCTGGAGACACTGACCGCAGACCTGCCCCCCGAGTTCGCAGCTGGGGTAGTGGATGCCATGCTGCCACAGCTACAACAAGCTCAGCAGAACTTCAGAGATGATGGATATGCCGGAGTCGAAATCGGCTATAACGGCACACTGACGCTCAACAGCATCCTCGACCGGATAGCGGGTACAGAAAAAGGAGATGCCGCGACACAGCAGATCGTCGAGATGGCAATGATCGACATGAACGGTGTGCGCAGTGCCATGTATCAGGCCGCCTCCGAGGGCAACAGCCTGCCTGCTCTTGCCATGGAACTCGCAGCCCATGAAGGCACTACAGAGAGTTTCCGTGAAGAGGTCATTGCCACCGCCGAGCAGTTCCGTGATCAAACCATCGGCGACCAGTCCGAAGCCTATTACGAACACCTCCAGGAACTGAGCTACCTGATCGATACCGGTGACTCAGCCATGACCCCCGAGCAGCTCGAAGCTGCCATCGAGGATTACATCGAGTCCCGGGGCGATGCATGGAGCGAGGAGCTGGAAGGCCTGCGTGACGATCTCGCTGACAGTGGTGCCACGCTCCTCGAGCATATCCAGCAACTGCAGAGTCTCCCCAACGACATACGTGCCGAGTATCAGGACCGCATCGATGCTCTGATCGATGATCCCAATGCACAGCTGGCTGTCTCCACTGCCCTGCAGGAAAATCCCGAATTGGTACGTGGTGAAGCGGGCGATCAACTGGTCGAGACCTTCAATGAGCTCGGCATCCAGGGCGATGATCCCCTTGCCGCCACCCTGATGGGCACCTATCTCAACGAGAACGTGCTGGGCTCGATGGCAGATCTCGACTTCACCGATGCCGACGCCATGGCTGACGCCCGCCAGAGCATTGAAGAGGCGCTGACCGATAAGCCACACCTCGCGGAGTTGATGGGCGTTTCGACCGACGACCTCAATGAGTTGGCGACACTGCTCAGCGGCGTCCTTCCCAGCGAACCGCTACCGGGTGGCAACGAATTCGGTCGAGTCAACGGCATCCTGCGCAATCTCAACAACACCCTCGATCAGATCGATGGCAAGTTCGTGCGCAGCACGCCCTTCAGCACTACCTTCCGTACCACGGCATTCACCATCGTTGGCTCCGGGCTGATCAACGCCGGTTACAACTTCCTGGAGAATCCAAACCTACGCAACTCCGCCGAGCTGGGTGTGGCGCTATCCCGTGTCGGGGTCGACAGCGCTCAACTAGTGGCGGCGTACAGTAACATCACTGATTCCCACTCTCCGACGGTGAAGAACCTCAAGGCCGCCGGGAAATTCGTGCACATCATGGGCGCCACTCTGGCGGCTGCCGATGCAGTATCTCGCTTCCAGGAAGGTGACTACTGGGGTGCCGGACTGAACGCCGGTGTCGCAGGAGGCGTGAGCATAGCGCTCCTGTTCGGTTCCACGAGTTGGGGCGGCCCAGTCGGTTTCGGTATCGCCACGCTAGCCTCGCTGGGTCTCTACATCAATGAATCAGGCAAGGAGGCGCCCTACCAGACTCAGACCACCACCGAGTTCCTGACCCACGCCGGATTCAGCGAGGTAGCTGCCGAGATCCTGATCACGCGCAGCGAAGATGGCCATAATGCCGTGCCTTTACTGATGCGCTACGGCGAGCTACATGGTCTTTCACCCGAGCAGACCGTGGAGTGGATCAACTCGATTCCCGAGGGCGATAACGGCGATGTCATGCTGGGCGCATTGCGTGACAACCTGCTCAATACCCTCGATCAACATCTCGAGAATGGCGATGTCAGCCAATTCAATGAGCATGTTGATGAAGGGTATGAGTTATTCGGACCCTCGCTGGGACAATCTCGCGCAGGAGAGCTGGCGCCGAAATCCTCCTTCGAGCTCGACGCCATCCTTCCCATGCTCGATATCGAGTCTCCGCAGGCCTACGCCTGATGGTGCGAGGTCAGGTGGCGCCAGCCTTCATGAGGCCACCCCCTCGCTGGGCGCTGCCTCCTGGGGTTCAACCGAGGAGGCCTCTATACCGAGGAAGCCACCCGACTGCCTACGCCACAGGGCAGCATAGAGCCCATCCTGTTCCAGCAGCTCTGCATGGCTACCGGTCTCGACAATCTGTCCGTTGTCGATCACTACCAGACGGTCCAGCATGGCGATGGTCGACAGCCGATGAGCGATGGCGATGACCGACTTGCCCTCCATCAAGGTGTACAGCTGCTCCTGAATGGCGGCCTCTACTTCAGAATCCAGTGCGGAGGTTGCTTCATCAAGCACCAGAATCGGCGCATTCTTGAGCAGGACCCGCGCAATCGCGATGCGCTGCCGCTGGCCCCCGGACAGCTTCACACCACGCTCACCGACATGAGCATCCAGACCACGCCGCCCCTGAGGATCGACCAGCTCATCGAGGAAACTGTCGGCATGCGCCTGACGCACCGCTCGCCAGATGGCTTCCTCACTGGCTTCGGGACTGCCATAACGAATGTTGTCACGCACCGAACGATGCAGCAGCGAAGTGTCCTGAGTCACCATGCCGATATGGTGTCGCAGTGACTCCTGGGTCACAGCGGCGATGTCCTGACCATCGATGCGAATCGCGCCTCCTTCAAGATCAAAGAAACGCAGCAACAGGTTGGCCAGAGTGGACTTGCCGGCTCCTGAGCGGCCGATGATGCCCACCTTCTCGCCAGGCGCAATGGTCAGACCCAGTCCGTCGAAGACACGCTGTGCGTCACCATTCGGTAGGTCATACCCGAAACGTATCGACTCGAAACGGATCTCGCCATGAGGTACGGCGAGCTCACTGGCGTCCGGTGCATCAAGCACCTCAGGAGTGCGGGCGATGGTGTTGATGCCATCCTGCACGGTACCGATGTTCTCGAACAGGCTGGCCACTTCCCACAGAATCCAGTCGGACATGAAGCGAATCCGCATCACCAGGCCGATGGCCACGGCAATCACCCCAAGAGACACGGCTTCCAGATACCACGCGCCTACCGCCATGGTCGCAATACCGACCAACAACAATGAGTTGAGAAACGTCAGACTAACCGACAGTAGTGTTGCCAAACGCATCTGACGATGCACCGTGACCATGAATGCCTCCATGGCATCACGAACATAGGCCTGCTCTCGATGGGTGTCGGCAAATAACTTGATGGTCTGGATATTGCTGTAACTGTCTACCACACGACCGGTCATCTGCGCCCGGGCATCGGCCTGAGCCATCGATACCTTGCGCAGCCGTGGCACGAAGAACCACATGATGCTGACGTAGCCTGCCAGCCACAGCACCAACGGAGCCATCAACCATGGCTCGGCATTGCCCAACAGCAACATGGCGCCAGTAAAATAGACGAGCACGTAAACCATCAGCCCCGTCAGTTTCATGACCGTCTCACGGACGGCAAGAGCGGTCTGCATGACCTTCTGGGACACGCGACCAGCGAACTCATCCTGAAAGAAGGACATGCTCTGACGCAGCATGTGACGATGTGCCAGCCAGCGACCAAGCATCGGATAGTTGCCGAAGATGCCTTGATGGGTCAGCAACGATTGCAGCAGCACCAGTAACGGCAAGCCCACGACCACCAGCAACCCCATCCCCACCAGACGCCAGCCATGCTCCGCGAAGAAGCCTTCGCGCTCGGCGGTGGAAAGCCAATCGACCAGCTCCCCCATGTAATGGAAGAACACCACTTCGGCAGCCGAAACCAGTGCCGTGGCCAGAGACATGGCTACCAGCAAGCCTGCCACCGGCCGCGAGAAGTGGATGATGAAGGGTAGTAACCCTCGTGGTGGTACCTTCAAATCCCCCTCGGGATAGGGGTTCACCAGGTTTTCGAAGTAACGGAACATATCAGCACTCTTTGGTATATAACGATGTGTTCACCTACGATAATTCCTCAAGTTAACTTGAGGTCAATGAAACACCGTCCTATGCCTCCATTAGGCAGGTGCTATCGCAGTGGCGCTACACACCAGTCATTGTCGGTCAGTGCCACTCCACCGTTTGGGGTAACACGCACGGTATCACTCAAGCCAATTCCCCACTGTCCGGGGATGCGCAGGCATAGCGGCAGATGGAAGACCATATCGGTTTCGAATTCACGGGTCTGGCCGCGCGCAATGAATCCGGTGCCCTCGACCCAGCTCGGTGGGAACTGGGCACCCACGGCATAACCGGATACACCTGAAAAGAACACCTGCTCGGCATGTGGCGCCAATACCGTCTCCGCTGCACGAGCGGCATCCTCGAAGCTATTGCCGGGCCGCATGCTATCGCACAACGTTTCACCCAGCGCGTGACACAGCTCACCTAGCCTTACCATCGCATCGGTAGGGCGGCCTGCCACTGCGGTTCGCATCATCGGCGCAGTATAACGCTGGTACGCTGAGCCGAACTCAAGGAATACCGGTTCATCCTGCCCGATCACATGACGCTTGTGATTGACGTGAATGGTGCCGATACGCCGACCACTGGTGACAATGGGTTGCAGGCTCATGAACTCGCTGCCGGCTTCCAGCATGGCTCGGGCCCCTTCCGCGGCGACCTCACTGTCGGTAACTCCCGGCCTGATGATGGAAATCGCCGAACGCAGTCCCAGCGAGGTAATACGCGCACTCTCACGCAAGCATTCCAGCTCGGCCGCGCTCTTGACGATACGCAGCCGGTCGATCAGTTCACCGCCATCATTGCGAAAGCGCTCCTCCCCCAAGCGTTTCTGCAACTCGCTGATCACCCCATGCCGCAATCCGGCGCTGAAGGCATCGAGGCCAATGATCGAGCAAGGCGCCAGCGTGTCGGCCAATGGCTCAATGACTTCGGCCAGGCTTTCCCAGCGATAGCCAATGATTTCATCGACACTCGCCGTTACTACCGCCGGGCCGATCTCGATGGACGGTACCTGCAATACCAGTCTTTCATGTGTCACTACCAGACAGGCATGCACCGAGACCTCGAAGGTGTGGTAGCCGGTCAGATAATAGAGATCGGAAGGGTCCGTCAGCAGCAGAGCATCCATTCCCTGCGCTTGCATCGAATGGCGAACAGTATGGCGGCGCGCCGCGAACTCCTGCTGAGAGAACGGCAGCTCGCTCCCTCCCAGCGCATTCTCGAGGGCACGATGGTAGGCATGGTGATCCATGATGGCACTCCTTGCGGAAGCGGCCGCTGGGCATCAGCCCCGGAACCTCCGCTGCGTTGGCATTGTGCAGATACGCATCCGACCGGCCACAGGGGCCGGCCGGATGATACAGGCCTTCGAACACCCGCGACGATAGCGGTCTCAGGTCAGATGACGCACTTCGAAACGAGCCATAACCTTGCCATCGTCATCGCGCAACTCGAGTTGGTCGGCCAGCACGCGATAACTTGTGGTCTCCTCCAGTACCTCGAGGAAACGCGGCTCGACACTCGCATCTGCATCGTTCAAGCAAGCCATCATCGTGGTGGCCGGCTGGCTGAACCTCAGGCTGTCGCCGTCCTTTTCATAGCTCGCCATCAATCGATTGCAGCCTGTGGAGCCCGCGACTCGAGAGTCCGTAGCATGCAGCACCAGATGTGGTTCACGCTGACCCTCGGTGACCTCGATGGACTCACCGCCCAGCTCGATCAGCTTCCAGTAGGTATTCTCCAGGTTCTCCGTCACCAGACCGTCGGTGCGCTTCAGAGTGTAGTCCAGAGTTGACTCGATCTCGTTACCCTCCAGGTCGAGAGCTTCCAGGGTCGAATCGTCCTCCACACGCCACTTGCGAGGTTGTTCTCCGTCATCGAGCGTCAGCGTCCTGCCAGTAGTATCGAGTGACCACTCACCCTGCTCATCAAACCGCGCTTCCTCGCCCTTGCCCATATAGATCATTTCCAGGCGGTAGACACCACCCTCGAACAATGAGAGGTGGTGGCGAATCCCCGCACAATCCGCACAGGGCAGATCCCCCTGATAGCTGGCCGGCAGCTCACCCAAGGCCGCTTCTGCATCATTACCTGAGCGCTCAGCAACAGCACATCCCGCCAGAAATATAGCGGCCAACAGAAAATAAGCGAGGGAAAATATCCGTTTCATGGTGATTCATCCTGATGTTGGAGGTAAGACAACTATTTGACCATACATCGGCAGAAGGTTCTGCTGTGGACAGCCTGGCTCAGGACCGAGGCTTGTCCTTGAAAGTTTTCTGGAATTGGCACCAGAGGAAGCGCCATGTGATGGAGCAATATGTCATGGAACACATTTTATAGAGCCATTTTCAGAGCGCAGCAGACAATATACACCCCTGCTGGAAGGAAAACGCTCATCATGGGCCCTTGTTGATAAGCCCACCTGGTGCGGCTTCAACTATTTTCTGGTGACACTGTCATTAAATTCGTCGGCCAAACCTTGATTGTTACATATTGGCGCTATCAGTGAGACTACTTCAGGATTATCAAACATTCGTTTAAATATCGAACCTTGAAATTTTCATCGTCTTTATTCCTGATCTTTATCCACCTGTAAACTGCATTGAATTAAAGCTTTCCATCTCAATATCTGACTAACCACAAGCTGCTCTAATGTTTGTTTTTGTGACCCGGGGAAACAAAATGTCTTTTGCATGCACGAATAGAAATTTTACGCAGCCTGTATTTTCTCATCCGAGACACCAGAGGTGACGCTCCACTACTGAAACATGCCAGCCTCTTGAAGACATTCTGTACAACTAGAGCCCGCAGCATCGCGCATGAGGATAGCGATTATCTACCAGAAATCGCGTCAGCATAACAAAGCAGCTACAAACAAAAACCATTCCTTACTCCCTCAGCTATGGAGCTGATCTAGATTGGGTAGGGCTGTTACTGCAGATAATTAAAGAGCGACAAATGTATTACGCTCGTCCTCATACGAGAATTGAGCCATATGATGGCCCTTCTTGCCTATTGGCTTTTATGGATTGCAGCCAATGCTACAACGAAGTCGCCTGATATCCACTAGCCTCAGCACCGTTTTCTGGTGCCATTGAATCGAGATATCGATTCTCCCCTGAAATACCATTTATCGAATGCATTCACGGAATGGAGCATCTCATGGTAACTCAAACAACTTTACCCGCACTGAAGCCCATCAGCGCCGCGGTCAGCAACGCCACAGCGTCGCTGGTTGGCACCGATAGTCTGCTTGGCGGAGACCTACTCGGTGGTGTACTGAACACTCACCTACTCGGAAGCCTACTCAGCGACGACGGTCTGTTGGGAGGACTGCTGGGCGGTGACGGCTTGTTGGGCGGTCTGGTCGGCGGTCTGCTGGGTAGCGATGGCCTGGTCGGCGGTCTGCTAGGCGGTGATGGCCTGGTCGGCGGTCTGCTTGGTGGCCTACTTGGTGGTGACGGTCTACTCGGTGGCCTGCTGGGCGGTGGCAGCAACAACCTCGACCTCGTGACAGAGATCGCCAATGGTGTGGTTACCGTCGTTGGCGGCGTGGCTGCACAGGTTGTCGACACCGCCGCATATGCCTCCGCCCTGGTCCAGGGTAGCCTGGTTGGCGTGTTGGCCGATGGTGGTCTGCTCGACCAACTGATCGACGATGATCTCACCAGCCTCCCGGTCAGCGAGCTTGGAGATGCCGCGGCCCTGATCGCCAACCAGGTGGGCTCGGTAGTGGAGAACACTGTCGATGGCGCCCTGCAGTTCGCACAGAATCGTCTGGATGGCGTACTCAGCGATGATGCACTCGTCGATGCACTGGCCTCGATTGGCAACGGTGCGCTGGGTGATTTGCTCAGCGGTGCTGAAGGCCAGTTGGACAGTATTGGTGATGTCGCCGATGCACTCACGGAGGAGTTGAGTGCATCTCTCGAAGGCGCGTTCGATCTGGTTCGCTCAGCGGTCGACGACGTACTCGGCAATAATGGCCTGGTTGACCAGATCACCAGCGCACTCGATGACGTCATCGAGAACGGTCAGGTCAACATTCCGGTTGGTGAACTGACCGAGGCCATCTCCGGCGTCATTGGCAATGTTGCAACGCAGCTGTCAGGCGCCTTCGACGAAGCCTTCACCGGTGTAGTCGGCGACCTGCAAGGCCTGCTCGAAGCCGACGGTATGCTGGGCGGCTTGCTCGGTGCAGACCTGGTCGATGGCGTAATTGGCGAAGACGGCCTACTGGGCGGCCTGACTGGCGGCGGTGGTCTACTCGGAGGCCTGTTGGGCGAAGATGGTCTGGTCGGCAGCCTGCTGGGCGAGGACGGCCTGCTTGGTGGTCTGCTGGGCGGTGACGGTTTGCTCGGTGGTCTGCTGGGTGGTGATGGCCTGGTCGGCGGCCTGCTCGGTGGAGACGGTCTGGTCGGCGGTCTGCTGGGTGGTGACGGTCTGGTCGGCGGCCTGCTGGGTGGTGACGGCCTGGTCGGTGGCCTACTGGGTGGTGACGGCCTGGTCGGCGGTCTACTGGGAGAAGACGGTCTGGTCGGTGGCCTGACTGGCGGCCTGCTGGACGGTGATGGCTTGGTCGGTGGTCTGCTGGGCGACGACGGCCTGGTCGGTGGTCTGCTGGGTGGTGACGGCCTGGTCGGTGGCCTGCTGGGCGACGACGGCCTGGTTGGTGGCGTGACCGGAGGTTTGCTCAGTAATGACGGTCTGGTCAGCGGCATTGAGCTGGTAGGCGCCAATAACGAGCTGGTTATCCCCGAAGTCGCCTGATTCTCTGGCCATCCGCACGCACGTTCAGCCTGGGGCGGATGGCCGAAGTTCAGGATCTCATATACGCCCGGCAGACAAACTGTCGGGCGTCTTCATGTTCCGCATCTTCATGTAGCGTCGATATTGTGTGGCGCTATTTTCAGAGTGTCTCGTTTCAGGAGGATCCGTACCTTGTGATCAGCCAATCGCCGCCGAGCCGCGGGTCAAGGCATGCAGGGTCTCCATGGTACGCATCAGATCATCGGAGCCAAGGTCGCCCACGGCCACCTCAAGACCAAGGCGATCCACCAGGTACTGGCGCACCACATCGACATACTGCACTCTCAGGTCATACAGTTCAGCCCGCGCATCGAGCACATCGACGAGATTACGCAGGCCCAGTTGCTCGCCCTTTTCCGCCGCTTCAAGGAACAGGCGGCTGGACTCCATGGACCGGCTCAAGGCGTTCAGCTGACGCAGACCGCCATCAATATTACGCAACCGTTCACGCACGTCCTGACGAGCCAGACGTTGCTGATGTGTCAGAGACTCCTGGCTGGCCAGCGTCGTAAGTTCTCCCTGGCGAACACTGGCGCTGGTGTAACCGCCCTGATAAATGGGAACCTCAACTTCTACACTGGCTCGACCATCGCGAGTCTCACGATAGGGATCGTTCGAGTCGCGATCGAAGTAGCTCAAGCTGAGATTGACCTCTGGATAATGGCCACTCCTACGAACATCGGTATTGGCCTGTGCTACGTCCAACTGCTGCGCTGCCAGACGTACCGAGAGATTCTCCGTGGTGCGGGCAATCCAGTCGTCAACATTGCCGTCCACCGGTACCAGATTCACTCCCAGAAGGTTGCCTAGCCCCCCTCTGAACTCAGGGCGCTGCCCCGTCAGGCGCTCCAGTTCACCCAGCGCCGAATCCAGTGAGTTTTCTGCCTTGATGCGGTCTGCAGCGGCCTGATCGAGACGCGCCTGCGACTCCAGAACATTGAGGCGATCACCAACCCCCAGTTCATAGGAACGTGACGCCTGGCGATACTGCAACTCGAAGGATTCGCGCTTCGACTCCATCAATCTGACTTCACGGGAGGCCAGGAACGCATTCAGGTAGGCTTCAATGACCGCCATCGCAAGCTCATTTTCACCAACCGCCAGCTCAAGCTGCGACACTTCTACCTGCGCCTCGGCTTCATCCACTCCTCGCCAGCGTTCGAGGCTGAACAACGGCTGAGTCAGGCTCACCTGCCAGCTGGCATCCCTTGTTCGTCCTTCGAAGCGAGCCTCGTTGTCGTCGGCGCCGATTATCTCATTACCGGGGTCGTAATCGGGGTTGTCTGTGTAGTAATTGTCGCTGACCTGGTACATATAGGAAGCACCAGCGGACACCTGGGGCTTGAGCTGTGACCAGGCCATGTCGATTTCTTTTGTTGTGGCTTCCAACCCATAACGCTGGCTGGCCAGGTCACTATCGTTCTCCAGCGCCAGGCTGAACAGCTCCGGCAAGGAAGGCAGGGGAGTTGTCGCCTCAGACGGAAACGGCGGTGGCTCCATGGCCGGTCGGGACTGGGGATCACCGACGCCGGCCGCCATGCCAGAGTTCGACGATACCAGGCATAATACCGCCACGCCCCAGGCAACCCACATGCGACGGTGTTCCTTCACTGCTGGCAGCGCCATCCTTCGCATCAAATCACTCCTCTCGCATGGCTCTGGCCAGCATGTCGGTTATCGGCTTGGCAATATAGCTGGCGAAAGTGCGCTCCCCGGTACGAATCATGACCTCGGCCGGCATCCCCGACAGCAGCTGCATCTGTTCGGTCATGTCGCCCTCACCTTCACTGGTCACCTTCACCCGCGCCTTGTAGTAGCGCTCTCCGGTTGCTTCATCCTCGAAGCTATCAGCACTGACACGGCTGATCTCTCCAGCGATTTCATTGGTCAGGCGCTGATTGAAGGCCGAGAAGCGGATATTCGCAGGCTGTCCCGCATAGATATTGTCGATATCACGCGTCGGCACCCGCGCTTCGACCACGAAGCCGTCGCCACTGGGAACCACATCCATGATCGGATCTCCCGGGCTGATAACGGCGCCCTGGGTATGCACCGTAAGCCCCACCACCGTACCGGCAACAGGGGACAAGACCGTGGTTCGTTCAACCTGATCGGTAAGCGACGTGATCATTTCTTCGGCTTCGGCGATGCTGGACTGGGCGGTGCGCAGTTCCTCGCCGACTTTCGACTGGAACTCCTGACGCTGAAGCTCCTTCTGGAGTGCGTTCTCACTGATCTGTGATTTCAAGCTGGCAATCCGGGAACGGTGGTCTGCCACCTGGCCCTCATAATCCAGAATCTGGCGCTCGAGCTCCCGCAGTCGCTGGTTGTCACCCAGCCCTTCACGAAACAGCGACCGAAAGTCTTCGGCTTCATCACGCAGTGACTGGATACGCCGCACGTTGACACCAATCAGCGACTCCAACCCGCCGATCTGCTCGTGCATTTGCCTGGACTGTTCATCCAGCGACTCGAGGGAGCTCTGCAGCGACTGACGGCGCGCCACAAACAGGCCACTTTGGACCGCCAGCACTTCCTGAACCCGGTTACGATCGCTGTTGGTCAGCTCCGCGGGAAAGCTCAGCGTATCAGCCCCACTCTGTTCCGCCAGCAGGCGCACTTCCATGGCTCGATTGATCAAGTACTGCGAGCGGGAAATATCGAGTTCGGAACGCGCCTGGGTATCACTGAGCAGGAGCAACGGCTGCCCCGCCTCGACGCGATCGCCATCCTCAACCAGTATCTCGCGCACGATACCGCCCTCGAGATGCTGCACCGTGCGCTTGAAGGACTCGATGGATACATTGCCGGGCGCTACCACAGCAACCGCCAGTTTGGCAGTTATCGCCCAGGTGCCGAATACTCCAAATGCCAGCACCAGGGCCAACAGACCAAAGCGTCGAGTGCCCTTGTCGTCGGTCGGCAGACGTTCGCTATACTCCCCCTCTAGAGTTTCGGGATGAGAACTGCCCTCAATGCTCGGACGTTCCGCCACTTGCCGCTCGTTTCGTTGGTCAGCCATCAACGCTGCTCCTCGGATCGGCTTCCGGGAGCGCGTCCCTGAACAGCGGCCAGCCGACTGCCGGTATTCTGCGCGACCTGGTGCGCTGCGACATTTCTGGCGTACTGCGCCAGTACCTGTTCCCGCGGCCCAAACATGCCGACCTGCCCTTCCTTCATTACCATCAGCAGGTCCATCTGCTTCAACACGCTGGGCCGATGGCTGATCACGAACAGGGTTGTCTGTTCGTTCCTCAATTGCGTGATGGCATTCGATAGCGCCTTCTCACCGGCATCATCGAGGTTCGAGTTGGGCTCATCGAGCACCACCAGCACCGGAGCACCGTAGAGCGCTCGAGCCAGCCCGACACGTTGACGCTGACCACCGGACAGAACGCCACTCGTGGAGGAAATGTAAGTATCGTAACCATTGGGAAGTTCGAGGATCATTTCATGGACACCGGCCTTGCGTGCCGCCTCCACGACCTTGTGGGCATCAACATCCCCAAAACGAGCGATGTTCTCGCTGACGGTGCCATCGAACAACTCGATATCCTGCGGCAGATAGCCGATATGTGGCCCCAACTCGTCCCTGTTGAACTGCTGAATATCGGCGCCATCCAAACGTACACTGCCCACCTGGGCCGGCCAGATACCCAGCAGTACTCGCGCCAGAGTCGATTTTCCTGCCGCACTGGGGCCGAAAATGCCAACATGCTTCCCCCTCGGCACCTCGAAGTTGATGCCCCGGATCGTCGCCATCCGCATTCCTGGAGGGGCCGCCGCCACGGTTTCCATTGCCAGCTTGCCCTCTGGAGTGGGCAGCGACATGCGACGTTGCTCGTCGGGAATCTGTGTCAGCAGCTCATTGAGACGCTCATAGGCACCTCGAGTACTGACAAACCCCTTCCAGCTACCAATCATCTGGTCGATCGGTGCCAGAGCTCGGCCCATGATGATCGAACCTGCGATCATCATGCCGGGCGTCATCTGGTTTTCCAGTACCAGCCACGCGCCAAGCCCCAGGATCATCGACTGGAAGAGCATTCTCAACACTCTGGAAGTGTTGGTCAGAGTGTTGGAGCGGTCGCTAGCTCGAGATTGTCTGGCCAGAAATGCGTGATGCTTCTCTGCCCACCTGCCACGGATGTTCGACAACATCCCCATGGCATGCAGCACCTCGGCATTGCGCAGATTGGCATTGGCCAGTTCCTGCGCCTTGATATGCTCGCTGTTGGCCTCTGCCAACAGCCCCTTGGTGGCCTTCTCGTTGGCAATGGCCAGCGCCAACAGAATGATGCCAGCAACGGTTGCGAATACACCGAGCCACACATTGAACAGAAACAACACCCCAAGATAGACCGGCACCCAAGGCACATCGAAGAAGGCAAAGAGTCCATTCCCGGTAAGAAACTGACGCAAGTTGGTCAAGTCACTGAGTGGCTGTGCGGACTGGTGGCCCTGAGACAACACGCTGCGCCGGAACATGGCGCTGTAGAGCCGGGCGTTGATGGTCTTGTCCAATCGATTGCCGACCCGCACCAGAATACGCGAGCGCACCAGCTCAAGCGTTCCCAGTACCGCAAACAGGAAGACTACAACCAGAGTCAGCATCAATAACGTCGCAAAACTGTTGGTTGTCAGTACCCGGTCATAGACCTGCAGCATGTACATTGGAGGAACCAACATCAGCAGGTTGACGAACATGCTGAAGAAACCCACTGAAAGAAACGATCCTGCACATGCCTTCAGCGCACGCTGTAGATCAGTGACGTCCTGTCGCTTTTCCATGAAGAGAACCACCATTGAAAAGTAGCGCACCAGTGGGAGCTGTTACTCCTCGCTACAAGAGCCTTCTGGGTATCCAGATGCTATAGGGACAGTACTACCGAGAACTACAGACTGGCGGGTATCACAACAGACTTATTGCAAATCCATAGTCGTAATCACCGGCAATTCCGCTCACATCCCGTCACCCATGCATTGTCTCGCCGATGATGTATTACCGATATTTCTGGCGATTACAACATCCTGAAAAACTGGGATCTGGCTGGTGTTTTATACTGCGCAGGCGGGTCATAGGCTTCATTCCATTGTGGCCACAAGACTGGAAAGGTGTTCTACACCACTTCTCTTCTCCCTAGTGTGGGGCGCTTACCAAGGGCTAGCCAGCTTGCCCCCACAAGGGTTTTGTCATATTGGATCGCTAGCCTAGCCTGATACTGGAGATAAGTGCAAAGACAACAATCGAGAGTTGGGTGCGAAGAGCAGGAAAACGTAACTGACTGTACCGCTAAAATAAGTCAGTTGGGGTTCAAGGGTTTTTGACTCACTAAAATACGACACAACCTCACCGAGTATTTACAGTCAGACATAAACAGAACACCGAGATGTTGCACAAATATGCAAACAATGAATGGTCGCCGGTAATCAAAACTTGAACCGTCGTGGGATTCAAAACTCGATGTCAGCCATATCGCAGTAGTACCGTTTTATCCTACTCGGCGTCGTGGAAGATAAGCCCGGCCGTGAGCCGCTGTCCTGCCTGCACCTCACTGACACCATGGCGCGTATTGACTCGATAGATCCCCCGAGCCCCCTGGGCCGGTCGGTGATGGCTGGCAAGAATCGCGGCATCCCCACGATACAGGGGGAGCACATCGACACGGGATTGGCGGCGCGGGCGCTGCTCGCTCAGCACGAACTCGCCTCCCTCATGTTCCTGGCCAGGTTGTGTCAGCAGTATCACCACCTGAAGTGGAAAGGCGAGATCTCCGTAAAGGTCCTGATGCAGGCAGTTGTAGTCCCCTGCTCGGTAGCGCAACAGCAAAGGTGTTGGACGACGTTGCCCCGCCGCGTGACATTCCGCGAGAAAGTCGGCATGCCGCTGGGGGTACCGTCGTTGCAGCCCCATCGCCTCGTTCCAACGGTTGGCGATGGAGACCAGCCGCGAATACAGTGCCGTGCGCAACTCGACAATGAACCGGGGCAGCGGATAGTCGAAATAGCGGTATTCACCACTGCCGAAACCGTGACGCGCCATCTCGATATGACGACGAAAGAGATCGCGATGGGCATACAATTCACCGAGCCGTTGGCATTCACCATCATCGAGCAATCCCGGCAGAATGGCGAAGCCTCGGGTATCGAGGCTGTCCTCGATACCCAACCAGTCGGCACTCTCCAGGCGTGCAACGGCTTTCGACAGGTTCACTTCGGAATGGGAGATAGTGGTCATGTTCATGCGTCAATCTCCCGGTCCAGCAGCACTCGCTTACGCTCAACTCCCCAGCGATAGCCGGAAATCCCACCATCCTGACGTACGACCCGATGGCAGGGAATCGCCACCGCCAGCGGATTGGCCGCACAGGCTCGGGCAACGGCCCTTACTGCAGTAGGTGAACCGATACGCTCGGCGACTTCGGTATAGCTCGCCGTCACCCCGACAGGAATCTCGCGTAGCGCCTGCCAGACTCGCTGCTGGAAAGCAGTGCCTCGAATATCCAGAGGCAGCTCGATACCGACACTCGGGTCATCAATCAAGCCCACCACCTGGGCTACCCAGTCCTCGAAGTCACTGCCACCGGCATCGAGTTCCGCCCCGGGAAACTGATCCTGAAGGTTGTCAACGAGAGTACCGGGATCATCGCCCAGCAGAATGGCGCAGACGCCTCGCTCGCTGCATGCCACCAACACCGCCCCCAGCGAGCAGTCACCAACCGCAAAACGGATGGCAGCGTTCTGCCCACCACGCTTGTAGGCTGTCGGTGTCATGCCAAGCATCGCATCGGCATTCTCGTAAAAACGACCGCTGGAGCTGAACCCCGCGCCATGTATCGCCTCGGTCACGTCCCGGGATGGATCCGCCAATGCCTCGCGTACCCTCCGCGCCTGATGCGCTCGGGCATATCCCCTGGGTGTAAGACCGGTAACGGCCTTGAAGCGATGATGCAGATATGAGGGGCTCAGACCGACTCTGTCCGCCAACTCCGTCAGGCCGAGTGGCTTATCGGCCTGCTCAATGATTCGGCAAACCTGCTCGATGAGCGCCACGACCGGCGCTCCCGATGTCACCAGGTCCGGCCTACAACGCTTGCAGGGGCGATAGCCCGCAGCTTCAGCCTCTGCCGGAGTATGGTGAAAGGAGACATTCTCCCGCTTTGCGGTACGTGATGGGCAGGATGGGCGGCAGTAGACGCCGGTGGTCAGCACTGCGTACACGAAAGCACCATCCGCCGCCGCATCGCGCTGAACAACCGCCTGCCAGCGCCAGTCCTGCTCGGTCTCGAAGGAACGCGGTGTAGCCATGACAAGATTCATCCTGGTGTCCTCTACAGTGTGGGTCATGCCCCGAGTAAAGAACACCAGCAAAGAGCGCACACTCCGCTACTGGCTCTTCAATCTCACATCGTTCGCCTGGCAATCTCAACGCTCCAGAGACCAGGGTTACGGACTACAAGGCCAGCGCCTGCACCTCTCGCCAAAGACCATCGTCGATATCGAGTGGCGCTACGCTGTTACGATTACGCCATGTAGAGCCTCCCGGCCAGCGCACTGGACGGCCGGAAGCATCAGCTGTGACGGCAGCCAGATGCGCCTGAATGCCTTCGACGATGGCGTTGCAGGCATCCCGCCCACCAAGTTGCTCGGGGTCGAACAGCATGAATATCTGGCAACTGCCACCACCACTGCCTTTCTGAACGTCGTCAATCGCGTGGGTCGGTCGGCCCTGGGCCAATAGCGCGGCCAGCGCATCGAGCAGAATCGCCAAACCCGATCCCTTCCAGTAGCCCGTGGGCAGCAGTCGGCGTGTCGCCGCAATGGCACCAGGGTCGCGACTCAAGTGCCCCGATTCATCGAAACCGCCGTCAATGGGCAGTTGCTCGCCCTTCAAGCGAGTGCTCTGCAGTTTTCCATAGGAAAATTGCGACATGGCCATGTCCAGCACCAGTGGACCATCCTGGTGCGGCACCGCCATGACTAGCGGGTTATTGCCTATCGATTGTTCGGCAGCTCCCCAGGCCGGCATACAGGACTCGGTATTGGTCCAGAGGATAGCCGCATAGCCCTTCTCGACGGCATGCCAGCCGTAGCTTCCTCCGCGCATCCAGTGAGTGGTATCACGCAGCGCGACCAATCCCATGCCATGTTCCTGTGCCAACTCCATGGCACGATCGGTGGCATACAGCGCATTGGTAACGCCAACCCCGAAGTGCCCATCAAGCACCTCGATCGCTCCGAGTTGCTGCACTCTGGTGGGTATCGCATCGACATCAACCCAGCCACGTTTTACATAGTCGATGAAGCGCGGGATTCGACCAATACCGTGAGAGTGCACGCCATCGCGTGTGCTCTCGGTATGTATGCGTGCGCACACCTCGGCGACATTCGGCGCCACTCCTGCCCGTGTCAGTGCCTGATACAGCACCGCCTTCAAGGTATCTATCTCAACCGTTGCCATATCCCCTCCTTTTGTTTGCCTGCCGCTGTTGACGTCATGCTTCACCGCTGGAGGCAGTTTGCGGGCTCCGGTTGGAGCGATGGTTCTGCCAGAGCGTCAACAACAGCAGCCCGACGGCGATGACCAGGAAAGTCACACTGATCGGACGAGTGAAGAATGGTGTCCAGTCGCCCTCGAACGCCTGTAATCCACGACGCAGGTTGGATTCCGCAATCGGCCCGAGGATCAAACCCAGGATTACCGGCGCGGTGCCAAACTGGTATCGGTTGAGGAAGTAGCCGAGGATACCGAAGCCAAGCATTAGATAGAGATTGAAGACATCACCGTCGACGCCATAAACCCCGATGAAACAGAACACCAGAATCGCCGCCAACAACTGTTTGCGCGGCACCATCAGCACGCGAATGAACAGCTTGATGCCCAGGCACATGATCAACAGCATGAAGACATTGGCGAGCAGATAGGCGATGAAGATGCCGTAAATCATGCCGCCCTGATTATCGAAAAGTAGCGGGCCCGGTGTAATGCCTTGAATCATCAGACCGCCGAGCAGCACCGCAGTCGCCGCCTCTCCGGGAATTCCCAATGCCAACGTGGGTATCAGTGCACCTCCCAACAGCGCATTGTTGGCACTCTCCACCGAAACAATACCCGGCGCATAACCGGTCCCGAACTTCTCCGGGGACTTCGAGAATCGACGCGTCTGATCATAGGCCACCAGCGAGGCGATACTGCCACCCGCGCCAGGCACAGGACCTACGATGGACCCCGAGGCCACGCCAGCAATGACTGCCTTCCAGTGGCTCAACGTTTCAGCAAACCTGGGGCGTGCGATATCGATACGGTGTCCGCTATCCTGCACTCGCTGATGAGGGTCGTACTCGAACGCATCCTTGAGCACTTGTGCAACGGCAAACAAGCCGATCAAGGCCGGCAACAGATTGATGCCTGTCAGCAGTGACAACTGGCCGAAAGTAAATCGGTCAACGCCGGTAATCGGGTCGGTGCCGATAGTCGAAACAAAGAAGCCGATAAGGCCTGCAATCAGCCCTTTGAACAGCGATTTTCCTGCCACCGAGGCGATGATCACCAGACCGAAGATGCTGAGTGAGAAGTACTCGGCAGCTCCAAAGCGCAATGCGAATTCAGCAATCGGCGGAGCCAGAAGGCTGAGGATGACCATGCTCGCAACGCCACCGAAGAACGAAGCAACAATGGCCAGTCCAAGAGCACGCCCGGCCTCACCCTTCTGGGCCATGGGAAAGCCATCGAATGTGGTTGCCACAGACGAAGGCGTACCCGGAATATTGAGTAGAATTGCCGGAATCGAACCACTGGCGCCCGCGCCACAAAGTGCGCCCAGCATCATGCCGATGCCCATGACCGGTGGCATGCCGAAAGTCACCGGCAGCAGTAGCGCAATGGCCATGGCAGAGGTCAGGCCAGGCAGCGCGCCCATGATGATACCGAGCAGGGTACCAGCAGCGATCGCCAACAGCGTGCCTAGCTGCAGCACCATCTCCAGACCATCGAGATAACCAGAAATCATGACGTTCTCCTGGGAGTAAACGGGGTCGTCATCCGCAGAGCCACCTTGCTTCAGTCAGGCAGCGGAATCTCGAACAGCTCGGTAAATACATAAAAGATCACAACCGCCAGAATCACAGCGAAAACGACGGCCATGAGTACAGCCTTGAGCCTCGCCGTAGCTCCCATCTCCTGCCAGGTACCGCTGACGATCGCCAGCCCGATCACACTGCAGAAGGCAAACAGGGCGGTGCTCGGGATATAACCGAACGCTTCGAAGATCAGGATATAGCCGACCGTGAGAGCGACGATAAGTACCCACTGCGCCAGGCCACGAGCGCTTCCGAGCCGCTCTCCGTCAGCATCACCGCCACCGGCGGCTCGCCACTCACGGATGTCCTTGATCAAACAGGGAATGGCGAACAGGAATATCAGCCCTGATATCAGCTTGGGAAAGAAGGATGGAGAGAGGTCGCCGACAATCTCGACATTCTGTAGCGTCGTGGACAGCGCGAAGGCGGCTGCCGACGCAATCAGCAGCACGAGATCAAACAGCGGCTTACCGATATCACGTTGCATGTTTCAACACTCCAGAGGCAGCAGCGCTACATTGCCGACTGCCTGGGTCAAGGCCTGGAGCGCCGGCCGAACGACCGGCGCATCCCTGAAACGTTACTTCGCCAATTCCCCAGCGGCTTCACGCATCACTTCAGCGGACTGATCGATGAAGGCATCGAGTTCATCACCGTAGAGAGGCGCCAATTGAGTGCCGAGGTTGGTCGCAGTCTCTTCATAGGAGCCGTCTTCGATGACCTGCTGGATCGCCGCTACCCACTTCTGCTCAACTTCGTCAGGGAGACCCTTGGGCGCAGCGATACCACGCCAGACAGTCAGCGTCAGGTCATAACCGGATTCCTGGAACGTCGGCACATCGGGCAAGGAATCACTGCGCTGGTCGTAGGTCATGGCAAGCGCCTTGAGGCGTCCGGACTCCAATGCAGAGCGCAGTTCGGCACCGCCGAGTACCACTGCATCAGCGTGACCACCCATTGCCGCGGAGATCGCTTCGGAACCACCGGGATAAGGAATGATGTTGAAATCTGCCCCGGTACGGTTGGCTATCGCTACGGCGGCAATGTGTGCCGATGATCCAACCCCCGAGACACCGACCTTGATTCTGGTGCCGGAAGTCGCAGCCGCGACCAGGTCGTCGATATTCTGGTACTGGCTATCACCGCCAACCGCGATAACGTAGGGCTCCTCGACCACCTTGGCAATGAAGTCGAAATCGTCGTGGGCAAAAGCGACGTTGCCCATCGCTTCAAGCGTGAGCATGGCATTACTGGCGGCCAACAGCGTGTAACCATCAGGCTCCGAGGCAACCGCACGAGACATACCCACCGCACCACCGCCGCCAGCGAGGTTACGAATCACCAGATCCTCTCCCAGCTTCTCCTCCAGCAGCGGCTGCAAGGCGCGCACGAAGGTATCGTTGCCGCCTCCTGCCGAGAACGGCACGATCATGTCGATGTTACTCGAGGGATAATCCTCAGCCATCGCCTGCCCACTCACGACCAGAGCGGCGGCAACAGTCAGCGTACCAAGTAGCTTCTTCATTGAGTTCTCCGTTATTCCGATGACAGGAATTCAGCGTTCAGGTCTCGACCGTCAGCGCACCAGCGCTGGACGCTTGGGATCGAAGGTCCAACCATCGATCAGGTGCTGCATGGCCATGGCATCATTGCGCCCCCCAGCAGGTAGGCTGAGATAGAGCTGGTGTGCCTTGTCGATCTGCTCGTAGTCGATTTCGATACCCAGGCCCGGTGCGTCACTGACAGCGACCCGGCCGTCGACAATCTGCGGAGGGTTACGAGTCAAGCGGGCATCGCCTTCCTGCCATATCCAGTGGGTATCCAGCGCAGTAGTGCGGCCCAGAGCGGCAGCACCGACCTGAGCAAACATCGCCAGCGAGATGTCGAAGTGGTTATTGGAGTGGGAACCCCAGGTCATGCCGTGGTCCTGGCACAGTTGCGAGACGCGCACGGCACCCGAAAGTGTCCAGAAGTGCGGGTCAGCCAGCGGGATATCGACCGAGCGCAGCATCAGGGCATGCGCCATCTCACGCCAGTTGGTGGCGACCATATTGGTGGCAACCGGCAGCCCGGTGGCATGACGGAATTCGGCGAGGATCTCGC
The DNA here is from genome assembly GCF_001431725.1 of Halomonas huangheensis. Classification (NCBI taxonomy): domain Bacteria; kingdom Pseudomonadati; phylum Pseudomonadota; class Gammaproteobacteria; order Oceanospirillales; family Halomonadaceae; genus Halomonas; species Halomonas huangheensis. The sequence goes on from NZ_CP013106.1 coordinate 4,254,263, forward strand.
GACCAGAAAACCCCTGCTCCGCGCCGCACGGGTCCTCGGCGTATGCGATTACGCCATGCAGGTCCTTGCACAGGCGAATCGCTTCGTTGAGCGACCAGGCACCGTTGGGGTCGATCGTCACCCGCGCCTCGGGGAAGGCGTCATGCAGCGCCTTGACGGCCTCGATCTCCTGCTCACCAGCCAGTGCCCCGCCCTTGAGCTTGAAATCCCTGAAGCCGTAGCGGTCATGAGCGGCACGGGCCAATTCGACGATGTGCTGCGGTGTCATCGCCGCCTCATCGCGCAGGCGATACCAGTCATGGCTGACATCGGGCGTACCGCGGCGGTAATCAAGCGGTGTATCGTGCCCATCGCCGATGAAGAACAGATATCCCAGCACCTCAACACTATCGCGTTGCTTGCCCTCGCCCAGAAGTTCCGCCACCGGTACATCGAGGAACTTGCCCATCAGATCCAACAGCGCTGCCTCAAGCGCCGCTACCGCGTTGACTCGCAGTTCAAAGGTCCAGGAGCCCTTTCCGAAATCTTCGAAGTCAGCATTGCGTCCACTCGAGTGCAGCGACGCCACCATTGAGCGCAGCTTGCCGATTGGCTGCCCCAGCACCAGGGGACGAGCCTGTTCCAGCGACTGCTGGATCGTCTCTCCACCGGGTGCCTCACCTACGCCTACGTTGCCACTGCTGTCTTCGAGAATGACCAGGTTACGCGTAAACCAGGGCGAATGAGCACCACCAATATTGAGCAACATGCTGTCACGACCGGCGACCGGTATAACCTGCATATCGGTGATGGTGGGGGTTGCGTGGCTCGACATGTACAGTCCTCCAATAGACTTTGCGGGGCGCAGCCCAACCACGCTTCTCGTTGTGATCTGCGCATGACATTGTCAGGGGGCGACGCAGGGCCACCTCGGCTGAATCGAATACGGGGCTACCAGGCTCAACCAGTTCCTACAGCAACCGGTCACAGGCACGCGGCAATGATCGCTCTGCCCACCAACTCAGTCCTGCTATGCACCCAATATTGTCATACATAATACAAATCAGCCTGTTAGACTTTAGATTGAGCTCGCCCCATACGCATCGATACTGGGCTTCCTGTATGTGTTAGCGAGTGTGGCGTCGAAAACGAGGAAAGCCTCCTCACCAGAGAGTGAGGAGGCTTTCGTTTGTGTGCTTCAAGGAAGCTGTCTTACCAGCGATACTCTATACCGACGGTACCGCCGAAGCCGCGATAGTCACTGTCATCCAGATCCTTACGCCATGATGCTTCGGTGTAGAGGCGCGTATTTTCCGACAATCTCGCTGTACCGCCAAAACCTACCTCACCCCAGCTCTCGACACCGGAGTTTTCCAATTTCACCCCACTGACGGTGGTCTGCGACTCGGCATCGAAGTCATGGTAGACATTGGCAATGGCATAGAAGGTGTCGGCATTCTCACCACGATTCCGCGCAGCCACATCGCCACCAAACTCATAGGCCACACCAGCGCGAGCAACAGTACTCTCTGTCTTGTCGAAGGACACCTCTCTGCCATCCGTATCATTGAAGTCCTTCAGATCAACATTGGACCAGGACACCTGCATCTGCGGCACAATGGCCCCTTGCTGCCCCACAGAAAAGCGATGGCCCACCTCGCCACTGGCGCCGTAGTTATAGCCCTCGGCATTGTTTTCCAGCTCACCAAACTTGCCAGAACTGTAATCCACCCAGTACCGGCCGCCGAAAACCTGACCGTCAAAATAGGTGCCATCATTAGCATACCAGGTTGCAGTAGGCACGATGGTGACGTTCTCCGCGTCCACGGCGCTGCTACCGGTATAGGACTCGATATCACTGGTAATGCGGTTGTACTGCACTGAGGTGCCAACCACCCAACGCCCTGACTGAGTGGGAGCGAGTGCCTTGTCGACACCCAACTCAATTGTCCACAGGTCGCGATCGAGATCAGCATTCGCGGTACTGGTCTGCGCTGTCAGGTTTTCGAAGTCACCCGATACACGTCCCCACACTCCTCCGTGGCTGGGGTCGCCATCCACCGACCACAGCCGTTGTCCAACGCGCTGCTGCAGGGAGTTCACTGGCAAACGCAGAGCCTGAGGTACAGCTTCGTAGGCGGCACCCGCTGTGCCAACCACCAGTTCAGGCGCAGGATCAGGTGTCGGAGTCGGATCAGGCGTCGGAGTCGGATCAGGTGCCGGAGCCGGGTCAGGTGTCGGAGCCGGATCAGGTGTCGGAGCCGGATCAGGTGTCGGAGCCGGATCAGGTGTCGGAGCCGGGTCAGGTGTCGGAGCCGGATCAGGTGTCGGAGCCGGATCAGGTGTCGGAGCCGGATCAGGTGTCGGAGCCGGATCAGGTGTCGGAGTCGGATCAGGTGCCGGCGTCGGTTTCATATTCATGGCCTGCAGATACCAGTCACCGTCCGTGCTGCCCTGCTCCAGCTCATAGGCATAGGCACCAACTTCCACAGTACCGGTAGCGAGAGCGAAGGAGTCGGCAGCTGACGCCCCCCCCACCTCGACAATCTTGATACCTTGAGAGGTATCCGCACCAACACCACTCTGATTGGCAACGTAGACACTGGACTGGCCAGAAACATCCCCGGTAACCACCAACTGATCAGTCAGCGAGTCATCACCACCCAACTCGGTGTCCAGAAGCAGGTCAGAGCGGGCACTGTAGTTACCGTCGACGGTCAACACATCGCCAGCCACACCATTCTGCATGTTCACCGCACCGTGATTGTGCAGATCGCCTTGAATGGTTGCCGAGCCGCCTGAAACCCCCAGCGCACTGCCCTCATCAATTACCAGCCCGCCAGCCGGTGCGCCCAGGGCATCAACTCCACTACCTACGGCAATGTTGCCGGTCAGAGAAGCCGTTGACATATTGGATAGCTGGACAGTTTGCCAGTTGGTCGTCAGTGCACCGTCAATGGTCTGTGACCCACCGTCGAACACCAAACGGTCGTTTTCACCTACACCACCATCCAGCATTGCTCCATCAATATTGACGCCAGCCCCCAGAGTAACGAGGTCAGAACCAGCACCTGCTGCAAGGCCGGCACTACCGAGCGTCCCCGCACTCCAGTTGATGACATCATCTCCTGAATGGGTCGAGATACCACCGACATCGCCATTCTGGATATCGAGCGTATCGACACCATCATCGCCATGCAGAGCACCATCGATACTGCCCCCCGTCATGACGAAGCTGTCAGCGTCAATGGAGGTGTTGTCGACGGTACCTAGATGGATATTACCTGCAATGTTGCCGCCGCCAACGCCAATGGCATCGCTACCCACCCCGGCAACCACATCTCTTTCGACCATGGTGCCGTCAAGGCGGATGATATCGTCATCGCGTCCGGTATCGATGGCGCCGACTGAACCGCCATTCAGCGTCAGGTCCTGAACATCAATATCGGGATACAACCACTCAGGATCCGATGCTCCCATGATCGTGCCGTCGACCCTGCCATCATCCATGACCAGGGCACCGGAGCCTCCCGCAGAGCCAAGCAAATCGGAGAACACAACATCCCCTCCGATAACCGTATCGGCACCACTGATAAATATCTGGTCGTTGTCACCGCCGCCCATCACGTTGCCAGCAATACTACCGCCGCTAATGGTGATGATGTCGTTGTCGTATCCTGCGTACACGTCACCGTTTACGCTACCGCCACTCACCGTGATGACATCTTCACCTGCGTCCGTCCCGATGGCGGCAACCGTATTCCCATCAGAACCAACGCTACCACTGGAGACTGTAACGGTGTCATCCCCGGCGCCTGTCATGATTCTGCGACCAATATTGGCCCCTTCAACAAGAACAGTATCTTCTTCCTTGCCAGTAGAAACCTGGTTGGTCACCGTGCCTCCGGATAAGGTGATATCACCCACAGAGCTGGTCGCCCCATAGATCGTATCCACTTGCCCGCCTGTCATGATGAGGGTGTCAGTACCACCGGTTTCCGAATCATCCACAGATGACAGCTGCACGTTGCGGGCTATTCCTCCGTTGATGATGACGGTATCGCTACCAGCGCCGGATACTACATCATCAATTGAACCACCATTGATTGTTATACTGTCGTTACCGGCATCGCCCAGTATATCTCCTTCGATGGTGCCATTATTGATGGTAAAGTGATCGGCATCCGTCGAGCTGAAATCCTCTTCCCCCAGATAGACGTTTCCTGTGAGGGTACCGCTCTCCATGCGAATGCTATCTGTTCCCGTACCGACCAGAACGTCACCAGTGATACTCGGTGCGTTAGACCCATCGGCAGCGCCCAAGATGATACTGTCGTTACCATCGAATGTATAAATCGAAGTAACTTTTCCAGCAGACCGTTCAAAACCAAAATCATCGACATAGCCATCAATGGAGCCATTCTTGACGATAACTTCATCATCTCCCTTGTCACCATAAACACCTTGTGTAACCGTACCACCCGTCATATTAAAATGATTAGCATCCATACCCGTTAGTGATGAAAAAGACGGGAAAGTATCACCAAGGAAGACTACGCCTACAGTACCACCATTGATATTTACAGTGTCTTCACCACCTGATGCAGACAGCTGTCCCTGGATCGTTCCTCCATTGACTGTGATGCTGTCATTACCCGCGGCACCATTGACTGAACCACCAATAGAACCTTCATTAATGACAAAACTATTGGCATCAGTACTACCCTCAGGACCAAGCACAACATGGCGGCCAACTGAGCCACCGTTCATGATGACACTATCCTGACCTTGCCCTGCCTCTATATCCAGCGCTACCCGAGTTCCATTCAAGGTGATGGTGTCATTTCCCGCATCACCGACAACATCTCCAGCGATCTCACCTGCATTCATGGTGAAGTTATCGGAATCCCTTGAAGCCCTGTCGGTTGTTCCTAGATAAACGCTACCGTTGACAATTCCATCTGCCAACGTCATGTCATCAGATCCGGTACCAAAAATCAGGTTACCGGTCATGTTATAAGCATCCGGGCCAGACTCTCCTATCGAGATAACCTGACTATCATTCCCTGCACCCCAGGAAACATCTCCGCTGTAACTACCCGAGATGAAACTTACTTCGTCTGCGCCGTCTCCCATATCCACGCCACCGGAGACACTAGCCCCATTTTCAAGACTCAGGATATCATTCCCGCCTCTCGCATCCAGGCTGAAATCTGAATCATCTTCCGAGATAGTAATTATTTCGTCGTCATCCGTACCGATATATTCAGCATTGACGGCTTCCGAAACAAATAACGCCAATGGAAGCATTGCCATACCGAAAACAGGCGCCATACTTACAACCCGCCCCTTCCATTTGATCATTCTTCCGCCGCGAAAAGTACGGTCTTCAACACCGCCTATAACTTTTTTCATGTGCCACCAGTAATGGTTACTTTGCAAAGCGCCATGGACAACTCCAGAAACGTCATAAAGCGGCGCTGAATGGTCTTCTGCTTCAGAAAACAGATCCTTGAAAAAACCAACCCGACAATCCTTGAACGGATCATATAAAGCAATCACATCAATTGGAGGAGCGCAGCCAATAAGCAGAGAGCACACATCCTCATTCAGCAATTTATGGCCAGAAGACAGAAGTGATTTACATATATATCAGGAGAACGCATGTTACACGCGATTCACGGCACAAAAAATGGGATTATTCTGGTTAACTTGTGGGAAATTTCCCACATCGCGTACACACAGTAGATGATGTCGTGGGAGTTCCAGCGTGCTGATGGCGTCTTACTGACAAATGATGTAGATCGTGTACTCGAAGAGGGAGGCGGCAGCCAAGCGTAGCGATAGGAATGATACGGGACCTGTAACTTCCCGAAGGAAGCTAACTCCCCATCACTGACACTACACAAGGCCTTTCATGAAGAGCAGCATTAAAGGGCCTCGTCGAGCAATCCGACTAGCACTTTTCCAAACAAATCACTAATCGTAGAAAAAATACCTGTTGAGAAAAAATAAAGAATCCAAGCCAGCACCAATATTGAGCCAAGAAAAAACACCATGCGCACACTTGATGACAGCCAATGCCTATCTACTGACCTCAACACACTATAAAAACGCATCATATATCAGTTCTCGATAACTTTCTGAGCGGAAACTAGGCTATCCTTGCGAAAATAATCAAGACTCAAAAGAGACTTCTCTACCTCTTCAAGTTCACCAAGGCGTGTCAAGTATGCATTATTTACACACTCGGTAGACATGCACTTATTGCGCCATTCCTGCCAAACCTCCTGGTCTCGTTTGACGTCCTCAAGGTTATTGAGGGAAATCATCACGCCATAAAGAAGAGAGAGTTCCAGATCCATACTCGAAAGTTCACTATTCCTGCAGATCATATCTTCCACCAACCCGCTTCTCGTTTGGCAGTCGAACGCAGGCCCCGACCATTTCCCAACCTCCTGAGAACAGAAACAACCTGTACTTTCCCCTGTCATGACAGGGGAAGGATAACAAGCATTGGTTACCAGGGGCCCCTCTCCTCGTTGGTATAAGGGAAAGCACTTATTGCTGGACAAGATTTCCTGGACATCCCCAACCGAGTTCAGTGGTAACTCCTCACAACCGGCTGCCCCATAACCGACTTCCCCATAACCGACTTCCCCATAACCGACTTCCCCATAACCGACTTCCCCATAGCAAGGGGATTGTTTGTCACGGCATTCGGAGGTCAAATCTATATGTGCCGCCATCAACGCGAAAGAAAACACCCCCCATAAAGTTACAGACATCAGGAATCTTCCACTAAAAACCACTTTAAAAACTCAATAGAAAAAATCCTTATGGATGAATTTTTAAATCACCCCATTTTGCCTGGCCACCTCTATCAGCTCCGCCACGCTGGAAACGCCAAGTTTCTTGTACACCCTTGCCTTGCATGCACTGACATACTTTTCTCTCATCTGTAAACTTGCGGCAACTTCCTTGTTTTTCATGCCCAGCACCAGCTTGTCAAATACAGATAGCTCTCTGCTCGATAGAAAACTCATGGCATCTATTCCTGATGTACAACCATCATCTTCCATATGGATTGATTCCGGAAAGCATAAACAACCATCAAAGATGGATTCTAAAGCATGAGCAACTATGGACATATCATCTTCCTTTCTAACAAAACCGGAGGCCCCTGCCACTCGATATCGCCTGGCATGTACTTTGTCAGGTAAGTCACTCAACACCAGGAATTCCGGATGTACCTTACGACGAGAAAAACTGGATATAAGGTCTATCCCGTCGACACCAGACACATTGGAGTCCATGATAACTATATCCGGATGTGAGAATGAGATAATTTTTTTCAAGTTCTTGTCACATTTTACCCAGTCGACATCCCGGTATCCCCTGTTTGATAAAAAAATGGACAGGCCCCAACAGGCCAAGGGATGGTTGCCAGTAATCAATATCTTCGCCGCGCCACTACGACTCATCACATCAGCCTCGCATCAGAAAACTTGCTCTCCATATTTCCGAAACATAAATATTCGATATACGGCCAGCTAAAAGACATGACATAGATACTCCTGACAAGTCACTCCTCATTTTTCCACTATCCATATAAATAGCCACTAATAAGATCCCAGCTTTATGTAGGATTATTCCTGCTTCAATCACATCTCTGTTACACATCAAGGAATACAACCTGAAATTCGAACCTCATCCAAACCCTAGAAAAAAGCCACCCCAACATCCCTGTTGCGGTGGCTATTCACGATCACGATGAGCCGAGGGTCTTTTGCTACATACCTGAGCCTGAGGCCAACCGACTTACAGCCGAATCACCAGTTGAAGCGGTAGCCGATCGTCGCGCCCCACGGTGATTCGATATCATCACCATCGGCATACTCGACATCCATGAAGATCTTCGAGCTGTCGGTCACCTTGACGTTGAGGCCGGCCCCTACTTCCAGCCAGCTGCCCGGCAGCTCGACATCGAAGTCATGACCATTGACCGTCGTGGTGCTGTCGCCATCGTGCTCGGTGATATATGACGCCTTGGCGTAGACACTCATCGGCGTTCCGTTCTGCAGCTGGAAGCTACGGCCACCCAGAACACCGAAGCGGCTCTGGATGCTGGTGATGTCATCGTTCTCGACGTGCAGACCATCGTCCTGGGTGTAGCTCTCGCCCTGGATCTGGAACATGCGCAGTTGTGCCTGAGGCTCGACATACCAGCCATCATCGTAGTCATAGCGCTTGCCGGTCTCGATGCTGGCACCGAAGCCATAGGTGTCGTACGAACCATTCACCTTGTCGCCGACGTTGGTCACGTGCTCACTGTCAACGTCGTAGTCACTCATCGTGACAACCGCGTCATAGTAGAAGCCATCATCGCCCACCCAGGTGCCATAGAGGCCGCCATCGACGCTGTCGATATCACTGCTCGCGCCACCATCGAAGCTGTTGTCGGAGCGTGACTGACCGACCATGCCACCCAGCAGCCAGCTTCCCCCTTCCCGATGAATCGCCTTGTCGGCGCCGAACTGCAGCCCCTGGATATCCTGGTCGAAGGCACGGCTGGTATCGGTGGAGATGTTGTTCTCACGGGCCATGCCACGCACCCAGATACCGCCATTCTCCTTGCCCATGCGCACGTCACCGAGGCGCTCAACCAGCGTATCCATGCCGGCATTGGCCAGAGTGCCGAGAGCGGTCTGATTACCGATGGCCATATTGGTGCCATCACTGTAATCGTCCGGCGTCGGATCAACAGGAACAACCGGTGTCGGATCAACAGGGTCAACCGGTGTCGGATCAACAGGGTCAACCGGCGTCGGATCAACAGGGTCAACCGGCGTCGGGTCAACAGGGTCAACCGGTGTCGGATCAACAGGGTCGACTGGGTCAACCGGATCGGGCTGCGGTGCTACCGGGCTTGCCAGATACCAGTCGGTATCGCGCTGCTCGAGGCTGTAGCGGAAGGCGCCGGCATCCACATGACCACCCTGCAGGCCGAACTGACCGTCACCGCCAGCGGTTTCCACCACCTTCAGCTCACCACCGGCAAAGGCCGGCTCGACACCGCTGTCGGCGATAACCAACGTATGATCCCCGGATGCAGTGCCCCGCACATCCAGCAGATCACCATGTTCGGAAGCGAGGTCGGTCTGCATGCCAAACTCACCGGCGCCGCTCAGGTTACCGTCGATGGTGAAGGTATTGCCCCAGGACGGACCGTCGGAGCCGATATTGACTCGACCGTTGGTGTTCAAGTCACCCGACAGCGTCTGGGAGCCGGACACATCCAGCGTGCTGGTCGAATCAATGTTCAGCGTATTGCCAGTCCCCGTCGCTGCCAGCAGGTTTACCGGTGCAGTCGCCCACAGATCACGCTGCAGCTCCATGACCGTGCCGTTGCTCAGGTTGATCTGCTGGAAATTGACGAAGCTATCGACATTGTCAGCTGTGGCCTGTGCCTGGGTAACGTGGTCGAACACCAGTTGGTTGGTACCCGCACCACCGTCCAGTTGCGTATAGCGGCTGCTGTCGCCCTGCACGGTTACGCTGTCGTCGCCAGCTCCCCCAGCCAGGTGGTCGACGAAGCTGTTGCCTGCCAGCAAGGCCGTATCGTTGCCTGCCCCCAGGTTAACCACACCCGTCACGCTACCGTCAGCGGTATTGACGAAGGAGTTGTCGCCATCGCCCAGTTGCACCGCAGTGGCACTACTGTCGGCGGAGACGATCTGCCCCTGGTTGACCAGTTGATCGATGTTGCCCTGCACCAGCACCGCATCGGCATTGGTGGCTCTCAGCACTGCACCAGTGTCTACCAGCACGTTACCCGCAGCATCCGCGAGCACAGCATTACCCGTACCGGAAACGTCGATGGCGGTATCCACCGTCAGGTTGCCGGTGGTATTGGCATACAGGCCTGCACCGTTACCAGTCACGTCGATATCCCAGCCATCACCAACGCTCAGGCTGCCATCAGAGACCGAGCCATCCGCATTGGACAGCGCGATACCCTTGCCGACCACCTCACTGGACACCAGAATCTGACCATGTGATGCCTGGTTCAGGTTGCTCTCCGAGAGGATCGCTGCACCGGAACCCTTCATCTCCAGCACGGCACCGTCGACCAGCGTGGTGGCCTGTGCCGCCTGGTTGGTTATCAGGTTGCCATAGCCGGAACCCAGGCCAGTGATATGCGCGTCAGAGTTGATGACCACTTCACCGGCATCTTCAGCGATCAGTACACCGGATGCACCGCCATCGACAGTAATATCGTTGGACGTATCGAGGGTCGCGCCATCCATGACATGAATACCAGCAACACCATCGTGGACGGTGATGGTACCTGCCACACCACTGGCATTGGGCTTCATCTGTGAACCGGCACCGCTCAGTTCCACAGCAGTACCATCGGCCAGATCGATATTGCCGGAGTTGATCAATTCTGCACCGTTCTTGACCCGGAACAGCGTCACGTCCTGAGCGTCCGCCACATTGATGGCGCCAGTGTTGGTGAATACCGAGTCACCGCTGCCGACTGCTGCGCCGGTGAGGTCGTACTTGGTGTCATCGACCACCACCGCCACACTGCCATCATTCAATGTCAGGCTGGAGTTGTCACCGATGGCATTGCTGGAGCCTGTCGCACCACCTTCGATCTTGAGCGCGGTGGCATCCTGGCCAGTCACGCTGATGTTCAGTGCATCAAGATTGGCCACCGAACCTTCGCCGGTGATCTGCAACGCCGTAGAGCCCGCACCGGAAGCCACCAGACTGGTGCCATCGGCCATGATCTGCGCGCCATCCTCGATGCGGAACAGCGTGGAATCCTCGGTCGAGACATCCAGTACCGCACCGGTCACCCCTGTCGAGATATCGATGGAGGAGCCATCGCCATAGGCGAAGTAGCCGATCTGGTTGGTACCGCTCTCGAAGTTGACCTCGCCACCACCGACTTTGATGTGGCCCTGGTCTCGCGCATGCACACCGATGGCCCCATCACCGGCCAGATTGATCGCACCGCCATTGATATTGACCTGGCCACCATTGCCCTCGGCCCATGCCCCGAAGTTACGGGTACCGGAGACCGGATCCGCCGCACCATTGATGTTGATGGTGCCGACTGAGGTAATCGTCGAGGGCGTACCCTTGCCGACCGCCATCAGGCCAACGGCATTGACCCCGTTGAGGTTGATCTCACCGGTGTTGGTGATTCGGGTCGTGTTCGCATTCCCGGCATAGATGCCGACATTGAGCAGCGGCGCATCGTTGGCCTGACCATTGATATTGATGGTGCCGCTGTTGGTAACCGCAACCGTTTCATTATTGTAGCCGGCAGAGATCGCCTGAGCGTTCTCGACACCGGTCCCCAGGGTAATGGTGCCCTTGTTCTCGACATTACTGTTGCTACCGGCGCGAATGCCCCACAGCACAGTGTTCGGGTGGGTGTCGGCCACGCTTTCTGGCGCATCCACGTTGTACTGCGCCGCGCGCCCCAGATAGATCTCGCCATCCACCTCATTGATGAAGCTGGCACCACCATAGGCACTGACGCCCACACTGCCATTGGGATTGCTGCCATCATTGTTGATACCGACATTGATGATGCCATTATTGACTGCGCTGGAGCCATCATGCTGGACGATGATGCCGAATCCCTGGCGTGTGGTGCCGGGATTGTTGGATGCTGCGACATTCATGATGCCATTATTGGTGAAACTCCCCCCATTATTGACATATACACTGCGTGCTTCAGTGTAGAAGGGAGCAAAATCGGAAACCTGCGTCGGCTGAGCCGTATCCGGCAACCCATCGCCATGAACGAAGCCTGCCGACATCACACCATTGTTGATGCCCTCACTTCCTTCATCACTTACCATCATGTTCACGGCTAAACTCAGTGACGCCATCATACCATCATTGATGATGGTGGCACCGCTATCGGCACGCATGACGGCGCTGCCATTGCTGGAATCCAGGCCTGCCATCCGGGCATCGATCTGAGCGCCTTCCGCAACTCTCCCGGTAGCATTGGCCCCGGAAGCATAGATGACTGCATTGTTTTTATTCTCGATATAACCTTCATCAGCTCCATCATCGGTGAGGCCGAAATCAAAGGATACGCTCCGTGTTTCGGTGCTGTAGGCGCGCCCGAATTCCTTCTGATAGTCGCTACTGGAGAGATTTCCTGCCTGCACCTGCTGAACCAGCCAGTCATTCCAGGAGCGCAGGCCTTCTACCGAGTCAACCGTATGAGAGCTGCCATCGAAGGCGGTAATGGTACCGGCATAGACTGGTGTATAGAGTGTACGATTCACGACACTATCGGCAGGCGCTTGAAGCACACCACCGAAGTCCACACTGTTGCGCGAATTCCAGACCACCGTAGAGGCAGCATCACCAGAGCCGTCGGCATGGAAGAGTGCCGTCTGCTTGGCTCGTATATCAATGGAATTGTCTGCGGAGGAAACGCTCTGCCCTGCATCACCGATATCGACGTTCAGGGTACCACCGGTACTGTCAACGGTACCTACGCGGGCATCAATATACATTGCGTCGCCGACATCCTTGTAGCCCACAATATAACTGTCGGCATAGGATGACTCATTGATACTGGAAGAGTCATAGACCGCAATAATGCTGTTGCCACCGGTAATCGGATCCGGTGCCGCAACCCCCACCTGACCACCCAGATTCAGACGATAACTGTCCTTGACCGAGGCGCTACCTTCCGCCAGCATGCCCGCGTCTTCCAACGCGCCATACGTCGTGCTGTATCCTGGCTGTTTCCCGGTGGCAAACTGCGAAGCACTACCGGTTAGTGTGTCAGAGCTGCCGCCGGAAATGATCACCGCGCCCGCCTGGTGATCATTATCATAAGGATTGAAGTCCACCAGTTCGGCAGACCAGGCGTTGCCCGACAATGAAAGAGCCAGCGCCGAACCGGCACCGATCAATGCACGACCAGTCTTGCCGTGGCGGCGCGAGTTTTCCCCTGCAGCACTCCAGCATCCGAGAGAAGTGTTCCAAATCAGACGATAGAAATGATTCATGAATTTATTTACTCAACTTGTGTGGAGCGCGTAATGCTCCTTGACGGCATTCCGAACGCCAGACGCTCCATCCATAGTTGGCAGGCATTCACTCAGTTGCCGAATGCTACCTAAATCGCGCTACCAGGCCATTGAGAAGACAGCCCGCCTTCCTGTAGGAAAAGTCCTATAAAAACTCATCATAAATAGCTGGTTAATAACTGAAGGCAGGATAATTCCAGAAGCATGCCCACGAAAAAACTATCAATAATCACAAAAATAAACAGCTACAACCCGATAAAACAAAAAGCCACTCCGATATTTCTATCGAAGTGGCTGCTTTTCGTTACGATATTTTCGGCTCCTTCGACCCCATGCCCGAGCCGAAGGACGACCATACTGTCACCGAATTACCAGTTGAAGCGGTAACCGATCGTCGCGCCCCAGGGAGACTCGATATCATCACCATCGGCATACTCGACATCCATGAAGATCTTCGAGCTGTCCGTCACCTTGACGTTGAGGCCAGCCCCTACTTCCAGCCAGCTGCCCGGCAGCTCGACATCGAAGTCATGACCATTGACCGTCGTGGTGCTGTCGCCATCGTGCTCGGTGATATATGACGCCTTGGCGTAGACACTCATCGGCGTTCCGTTCTGCAGCTGGAAGCTACGGCCACCCAGAACACCGAAGCGGCTCTGGATGCTGGTGATGTCATCGTTCTCGACGTGCAGACCATCGTCCTGGGTGTAGCTCTCGCCCTGGATCTGGAACATGCGCAGTTGTGCCTGAGGCTCGACATACCAGCCATCATCGTAGTCATAGCGCTTGCCGGTCTCGATGCTGGCACCGAAGCCATAGGTGTCGTACGAACCATTCACCTTGTCGCCGACGTTGGTCACGTGCTCACTGTCAACGTCGTAGTCACTCATCGTGACAACCGCGTCATAGTAGAAGCCATCATCGCCCACCCAGGTGCCATAGAGGCCGCCATCGACGCTGTCGATATCACTGCTCGCGCCACCATCGAAGCTGTTGTCGGAGCGTGACTGACCGACCATGCCACCCAGCAGCCAGCTTCCCCCTTCCCGATGAATCGCCTTGTCGGCGCCGAACTGCAGCCCCTGGATATCCTGGTCGAAGGCACGGCTGGTATCGGTGGAGATGTTGTTCTCACGGGCCATGCCACGCACCCAGATACCGCCATTCTCCTTGCCCATGCGCACGTCACCGAGGCGCTCAACCAGCGTATCCATGCCGGCATTGGCCAGAGTGCCGAGAGCGGTCTGATTACCGATGGCCATATTGGTGCCATCACTGTAATCGTCCGGCGTCGGATCAACAGGAACAACCGGTGTCGGATCAACAGGGTCAACCGGTGTCGGATCAACAGGGTCAACCGGCGTCGGATCAACAGGGTCAACCGGCGTCGGGTCAACAGGATCAACCGGTGTCGGGTCAACGGGGTCGACCGGCGTCGGATCAACAGGGTCAACCGGCGTCGGGTCAACAGGGTCAACCAACGGCGGATCAATCGGGTCCGGCAGGTCACGTACGGGGCTTGCCAGGTACCAGTCGGTATCACGCTGCTCCAGGCTATAGCGATAGGCACCAGCATCGACATGGCCGCCCAGCAGAGCAAACTGCCCGTCACCACCTGTAGTTCCCACCACCTTCAGCTCACCACCACCGAATGCCGGTTCGACACCGCTGTCGGCGATAACCAACGTATGATCCCCGGATGCAGTGCCCCGCACATCCAGCAGATCACCATGTTCGGAAGCGAGGTCGGTCTGCATGCCAAACTCACCGGCGCCGCTCAGGTTACCGTCGATGGTGAAGGTATTGCCCCAGGACGGACCGTCGGAGCCGATATTGACTCGACCGTTGGTGTTCAAGTCACCCGACAGCGTCTGGGAGCCGGACACATTCAGCGTGCTGGTCGAATCAATGTTCAGCGTATTGCCAGTCCCCGTCGCTGCCATCAGATTTACCGGAGCAGTCGCCCACAGATCACGCTGCAGCTCCATGACCGTGCCGTTGCTCAGGTTGATCTGCTGGAAATTGACGAAGCTATCGACATTGTCAGCTGTGGCCTGTGCCTGGGTAACGTGGTCGAACACCAGTTGGTTGGTACCCGCACCACCGTCCAGTTGCGTATAGCGGCTGCTGTCGCCCTGCACGGTTACGCTGTCGTCGCCAGCTCCCCCAGCAAGGTGGTCGACGAAGCTGTTGCCTGCCAGCAAGGCCGTATCGTTGCCTGCCCCCAGGTTAACCACACCCGTCACGCTACCGTCAGCGGTGTTGATGAAGGAGTTGTCGCCATCGCCCAGTTGCACCGCAGTGGCACTACTGTCGGCAGAGACGATCTGCCCCCGGTTGATCAGTTGATCGATGTTGCCCTGCACCAGCACCGCATCGGCATTGGTGGCTCTCAGCACTGCACCAGTGTCGACCAGCACGTTACCCGCAGCATCCGCGAGCACAGCATTACCGGTACCGGAAACGTCGATGGCGGTATCCACCGTCAGATTGCCGGTGGTATTGGCATAAAGGCCTGCACCGTTACCAGTCACGTCGATATCCCAGCCATCACCAACGCTCAGGCTGCCATCAGAGACCGAACCATCGGCATTGGACAGCGAGATACCCTTGCCACCTACCTCGCTGGAAACCAGAACCTGACCATGGGATGCCTGATTCAGATTGCTCTCCGAGAGGATCGCTGCACCGGAGCCCTTCATCTCCAGCACGGCACCATCGACCAGCGTGGTGGCCTGTGCCGCCTGGCTGGTTATCAGGTTGCCATAGCCGGAACCCAGTCCAGTGATATGTGCATCCGAGTTGATGACCACTTCGCCGGCATCGGCAGCGATCAGTACACCGGATGCGCCGCCATCGACAGTAATATCGTTGGAAGTATCGAGGGTCGCGCCATCCATCACATGAATACCAGCAACACCATCGTGTACGGTGATGGTACCTGCCACACCACTGGCATTGGGCTTCATCTGTGAACCGGCACCGCTCAGTTCCACAGCAGTACCATCGGCCAGATCGATATTGCCGGAGTTGATCAATTCTGCACCGTTCTTGACCCGGAACAGCGTCACGTCCTGAGCGTCCGCCACATTGATGGCGCCAGTGTTGGTGAATACCGAGTCACCGCTGCCGACTGCTGCGCCGGTGAGGTCGTACTTGGTGTCATCGACCACCACCGCCACACTGCCATCATTCAGGGTCAGACTGGCGTTGCCACTCATCGAACCACTGGCGCCCCCCTCAACCTTGAGCGCCGTTGCGTCCTGGCCTGACACGCTGATATTGAGCGTATCCAGGTTGGCCACAGAACCTTCGCCGGTGACCTGCAGCGCAGTTGAGCCGTCACCGGAAGCGATCAGCTCACCGCCAGCGGTGGTAATGGTTGCGCCATCCTCGATGCGGAACAGTGTGGAATTCCGGGTCGAGACATCCAGCCCAGTGGTACTGGCTGCCGTGATATCAATCGCCGAACCCTTGCCATAAGCAAAGTAACCGATCTGGTCACTACCACCGGCAAAAGTGATGGCACCGCCATCGACCAGGATGTTGCCCTTATCACGGGCATGTACACCGATGGCGCCATCACCGACAAGGTTCACCGAGCCGCCATTGAACTGGATATCGGCATTGGTCCCCTCGGCCCAGGCACCGAAGTTGCGAACCCCGGAGACCGGATCCACCGCACCATTGACATTGACCTCGCCGGTGGAAACGATGGTTGCACCAGCACCTTTATCAAGAGCCATCAGGCCAACGCCATTGACACCATTGACGTTGACCTCACCACTGTCGCTGTTGGTAACCTGCATATCCCTGGTGTTTTCTGCACGAATACCGACATTCATCAGCGGAGCATCACCCGCTCGGCCATTGATGTCGATAATGCCATTATTGGTGGCCTCACCAGGAACATCCGTCGTGTTAATCGCGCCAACCCAGATACCCGTACTGCCTTCGGTCATTGAGCCCAGAGTGATGGTGCCATCATTGATGACACTGCCACCACGGGTCGACGACAAGCCTCGCGAGAGCGAGGTCGCAACATCCTCCACCTCCTCCGGCGCGCTGACATCGAGCAGCGACTGACGTCCGAGGTAGATCTCTGCTCCCGCCTCATTGGTGAAGCTGGAAGCTCCCGAGACAGATGCCGCCGTCCCACGGTTGTAGACATTGATGATGCCGCTATTGACACCGGAAGCACCTTCAGTAGTCTCTGCCTCCCCCGTTGTGGAGCGGACGATGACGCCAGTACCTGAAGAGAGATTCATGATGCCAGTATTGGAAAATGACGCACCATCCTCGATGGTGGCACCGATCCCGGAAAACTGATTCATGACCCCGCTGTTGAGCGCAGTGCTGCCATCTCCAGTCGCCGACATGCCGCGTGCGCCATTCGTCAGTGAAAGGCTACCTTCATTGCGGATACTGGCACCGCCCTCCGCCAGCATGACGCTTCCGCCATTGCCGAATCCGCTACCCGTCGCGGAGATATCGCCATCACTGCTGATGACACCGCTCGCATTGGCTCCCACTGCGTGGATCAATGCATTGGTCCCCTGGCTCAAAAGTGCCTCATTATCGGCACCGGTGCCCTGGTTGAGATCGATCGTTATGTTTGAATAGGTGGTGCTGTAGGCTTGGCTGAATGCCTGTGAATAGCCCTGCTCATCCAGCTTTCCAGCCTGCAGCTGAGTCACCAGCCAGTCGTTGTAACCCCGAAGGTCATCAACCGAGTTGACCGTATGCTGGCTGCCATCGAATGCGGTAAAAGCGCCCGTGTATTCAGTGGAGCCAATGGCTTTCTGCTGGGGTTCGAGAGCACTCTCCGGCGTGACCAGGATCGTGCCGAACGAGACTTGATTGCGAGAGTTCCAGATGATGCTGGAGGACTCGCTTCCGGTTCCATCGGCATGGAACAGTGACGTCTGTTTGGCGTTGATCTGGAGCTTGTTCGACGACGCACCAGGCCTGGCCGTTGCATCGCCCAGTTCAACCGTCAAGGTGCCACCGCTACTGTCCACCGCCCCGGCCCGAGCATCGATGTACATCGCATCGCCGACATCGGTATAGGTCGTGACCCGGCTATCTGCAGCAAGTCTTTCAGTAAAGTTTGCCGAGTCGTAGACCTCAACCACCCGGTTCGAGCCGGTAATCGGGTCCAGTACCGTAACGGTCGTCTTCGCACCCTGCGACAGATTCCTCTTGTCACCAACGGTCCCATCAACCACCTGTCCATTTGCCTCCAGCTCACCCAGTGAAATGGATGTGCCTGCCGGGCTCTCCCCCCGGGAAAACTGCGAGGCAGTTCCGCTCAAGATATCCGACGCCCCACCGGAAATGGTGATGACGCCAACCTGGTGATCATTATCATGAGGATTGAAATCCACCAGTTCGGCAGACCAGGCGTTGCCCGACAATGAAAGAGCCAGCGCCGAACCGGCACCGATCAATGCACGACCAGTCTTGCCGTGGCGGCGCGAGTTTTCCCCTGCAGCACTCCAGCACCCAAGAGAAGTATTCCAAATCAGACGATAGAAATGATTCATGAATTTATTTACTCAACTTGTGTGGAGCGCACAATGCTCCTTGACGACATTCCGAACGCCAAACGCTCCATCCATAGTCGGCAGGCATTCACTCAGGCATCGGATACTACCTGCGTCCTGCGGCCGGGCCTCCAGGATTACATCTCGTCGCAGCGTAGGAAAATTCCCATTGCGCGCATGGCGCGAATGCGTGAAAACAACAAGAGCATCCAATTGCCTGATTACAGATGTCGTCAGATACCAGGTTGTGCAGACGTCGCGCCATCGGCGAGCGACTAACGGATAGACCTGGACTCCACCTCAGCTATGCCACCAAGGCGGTCGAAGGAAAGATAGGAGATTGGCCAGCTACCGGGCGTGCTGGCAGAAGTGTGAGGGCCCGGCCCCCAATGCCTTACTCGTCGACTGGCAAGGCGTGAGACTTGAGCTGTTCCTGGAGGATAGCAAGCTCTTCCAGCAACTCCTGTTGTGCCTGCTTCAATTGGATATCATTCTGCTGACGATCCAGATATTGCTCTAAATGTACACAGGCCTCAACTACTGGGTCAGCATGTATAATACGTGCGCCGCCTTTTATCTTGTGTGCCAGGTCAGCCTGGTGAGAAAGATCCTGTCGTTCAAAGGCTAGATGTAGCTGCTCGATATCTTCAGCGTTAGTGAAATAGAGCTTCTCCAGCATCTGCATCACCGTTCTTGGATTGACCCCCAGCGTCTTGCATACTGAGCATATATCAACAGTCTTTATCTGGCTGAGGCGACACACTATCTGTTGCATGGATTGAACAGTTTCCAGCAACTCACGCAACTCCTGTATGCTGATGGGCTTATATAAGCAGCCATCCATACCACTTTCCAGGCAGCGTTCCTTTTCCTCGACCATGGCATTGGCCGTCAAGGCAAATATCTTCGAATAGGGCCCACCCTTGGCCTTTTCACGCTCGCGCATCTTTCTAGCCAACTCATACCCGGTCATTCCCGGCATATTGCAGTCGGTAATTACCAACTCATAGCAATCAGCTTCCCAAATCTTCAATGCCTCGGCACCACTGCTGGTCACAGTAACCTTCTGATCCAGCTGTTTAAACTGCTGTGAGATCAATATCCTATTTGCCGGATGGTCGTCGACCACCAGTATATTGAGTGTCGGCAATGGCGACGACTCCATCTCACCGGTATCGATATACGCGGGTATCTGCAATGGCCAGTCGATGGCCTTGAGGATAAAACCAATAGCGACTCTTGTACCAACGTGTTCTTCACTGGTTAGAGTCAACTGGCCTTTCATCTGGTCAACCAACCCTTGACAGATCACCAACCCCAGGCCGGTGCCGTTGATGCCTGACGACAACTGGGAGAAGGGTTGAAAGATTCGACCCATGTCCTGCTCGGCGATACCACAACCACTGTCCTCGACGACAATACTGAGCTCCGTCATTCCATCGACCGCATCGGTCATGCTCAGGACGACACGCACGAAACCTTCGGAGGTGAACTTGATGGCGTTGCTGACCAGGTTGGAAACTACCTGCTTGAGACGGTTGGGATCAACGAAGACGTCATAACGCTTGCGGGCCTCGACCTCCAACTCAAGTATGATGCCCTTCTCGATCGCCAACGGATGGAAGATACCTACCACTGATTCGCAAAGTGCAACCGGGTCTACCCTGGTCGGCTTGAGATCGAGACGCCCGGCCTCTATCTTGGAGAAGTCCAGTACATAGCCGATCAGTTCGAGCAAATCCTGTGAGGACTGATACGAAATATCCAGCGCCTGCTCATCAAACTCACCTTTCCGCCCCCGATCCAGTGCCAGTTCCAGCATACCGATAATGGCGTTGAGCAAAGTCCGTATCTCGTGACTCATGGTCGCCAGGAAACGGCTCTTGTATTGACTCGCCGACTCCGCTATTTGCATCGCCTCCTTCAGTTCATTCATCAGGCGATAACGCTCACTGACATCGATCCAACCACCGATAACACCACGCACATCGCCAGCATGACCACGTAGCGGAATAATCCAGTGATAGACCGTCACTGATCGGCCTCGAGCGCCAATGACTCGGTCGCCGATTTTTGGTTGTTGAGTTGCTATCACGGTGTCGTAGTCGTGCAGCAATGAGTCCACAACATTCGGATCGATTCCCGGCAGTTCGCCAAGCTTGCAATTCATTGCCTCACTCTCGGTCAGGCCAAGATCCGCAAGATAGCTATTGTTGCAGCGAAGTAGTTTTCCCTGCGTATCCCTGACATAAATAGGATGAGGTGTACCATCGATCATCGCTGTCATGAATTCAACTTGATCGTAAAGCTCTTCTTCTACACGTTTACGCTTGGATATTTCCTTGCGCAGGAAAAAGTTCCACGCAAAGAAGAGTATCACCACCAACAATGACACCAATATCACGCCGAGAATAATGGTGCGATATGCCTGCCATCCTGGCACGCTTATCACTGGATTGGTTCGCCAGCGATTCTCCATGCTGGCCAATTCCTCTGGACGGATACTGGCAAGCGCTGTATTCAGGATATCCACCAGGGCGGTATCACCTTGCAAAGTAGCAAAGGACATCCGGGCAAATCGATTCGGCAATACGCCAACAATATGAAGACTCGAACTCTGCTGACGCAGCAGAAAATAATGTGCACTGCGATAAGGCTGGATGGCGACATCAGCACCACCACGATCCACTTTCTGATAAGTCGACCAGACATCTTCAAGCTCAACAAACCTGGCGTTTGGAAACTCGAGCGTCAAGGAAGGAATAAGTGCATGTCCACGCGGTAGCGCAATATTCATGCCATTAAGATCGGATACATTAACATCCTTATCAGCACCATTGGCTATGACTGCAAAAGGCGTGATCAAATAAGGACGTGAAAACAAATACTGCTCTCTGCGGCTTGGAGTAGCCGCAAAGTCTGCCAGCATATCGACCTCACCATCTTGAAGGGCACGAATCGCTTCCTGAATTTTCGAAAAAGGTACGACATCAAACTCAAGGCCAGTAAGCGCCGAAAGACGCGATAGCACATCCGAGGTAATGCCGACATAACGTTGCTCGATATCATAATAGGAATAAGGTGCCAACTCCTCGTTGACCGCAACCCTGATCACAGGTCGGTTCTTCACCCATTGCTGCAATTCGGGAGAAAGCTCTAGCCGACCACGAGACACCACGCCGCCACCTCCCCAACGATCCACAACCGCATTGACAACATCAGGGGCGATAGCGCTGATCGCTTTATCCAGTACCGACTTCAGTAGTAGGCTATCTGATGACACACCGATACCGATATCAATCGACTCATCAATCAAACTGACAATACGTGCATCGTTGGGGTAAAACTGATTGATCACATACTGAGCGGATACCGAATCCGTTACCACATTGTCAACGTTGTCAAAGATCAAACTCGAGATAGCATCCAGCGTCGATCCAAATCGACGCAATTCTGTGCCCGACACCACTCTGCGGACGCCGTCGCTCTCCAGCCATGGCTCATTGAGTTTGTCGTAACCAGTGACCAGATCATCAGACTCCGTAGTGGAAATCCGCCTCACCAGCGCCAGGCCGGAACTGAGATAAGGGCGTGTATATATCATCCCTTCCCCGGTCCGGGTGTTGACCGGCAGAGTCGCAATGGCATCAATTTCACCTTGCTTCAGTGCCGTAATAGCTTGAGCCTGTTCTGAATATTGGATGACTTCGACATCAAGTCCAGTAAACCCCGATATGATGCCAAGCATATCGGCAGTAATACCTTCGAGTACGGTGCCATCAGAAACCACCTCGAAAGGAGAGTACGAGGATAGGAAGACCCCTACGCGAAGGGTCTCAAGCTGACGAATTCGAGCCTGCTCCTCCACGGAAAAGAGGTCAAGGCGCTGGCGCTCATGAGTTCTTGCCAACAATTCCAACGGTGTTCCCTGATCGCTTTCGGCCAGCGCCGGGGCAACGGACACCATCAACAGCAATATCAGACTGATGAAGGTGAGCGATCTGGCAAAGCGAGAGACGATCATATAATTGCGTTACGCCGCGCCAGTTCGATCAGCTCTGCAACATTGTTCACATCGAGCTTCTGATAAATCCGCGTCTTGTAGGTACTGACCGTCTTGTTGCTGATCAACAGCTGTTCGGAAATTTCCTTGTTGGAGCGCCCCATTGCCAGCTGACTGAATACGGCCAACTCACGTTCTGACAGCGTCATTACCGGATCATCGGACTTGTTGCCAATCTCTCCATCCATTGAACCTGTGGATTCCTTGGGAAAGTGCTGATAGCCATCGAGAATGTTCCTGACACCATTGAGCACTGCGGTCATATCCTGCTCTTTGCTGATAAAGCCCGATGCTCCCGCCAGCCGGCAGCGACGGCTATACACCGGAGCGGCCATCGACGTAAAAACCAGAATATCCGGTGCTGTTGGCAGTACACGTATACGTGAAATGACCGTCATACCATCGAGACGTGGAATATTGATATCCAGTACGACCACATTTGGTTTGTGTTGCTTGATCAACTGGATGGCCTCAACGCCATTGTCGGCTTCGCCAACAACGTCCATGCCATTGGAAGACAGCAAAGCGTTCAGCGCCATACGAATAACGGGGTGATCATCAACAATGACTACTCTGGTCTTGGCTAGTGCCACCTTCAACTCTCCTTTCGGTCGTTATGCCGACACTGCACGTAAGTAGGCATATTCCATGAAACCAGTGGGGACCGAAGCCTGATCGGACCTTGTGAGGCGGAGGACAAGTAACGAATTCAATCTACGAGGCGCGGTGCACCCAGCGGCTGGAGTAGTATTACGGCTCTAACACCGCACTCCTACAAGAAATCTCTGCAACCAGTGTAGGAAAATTCCGGCGATAGCGCTTGATGATGCCAATAGCATGCACAATACACTCTACCTGGTGGTCACTCATTCTCCAGGTATTTCATGGGATACCAGCACCCTCACGCCCCCATAGGTCGAACGGCAGGAAGTACTCTTACCGCCCATCCATTTCCTCCTGATGTCCCGGTAGCAAAGCCTTGAAACTCGCATGGATCGTGCCCGCTGCCAAAAGGAAGCAAAAAGCCCCGCGGATTTCTCCACAGGGCCTCCTGTATTCCGCGGTGTATCGCCAGTTGTGGCTAGTCTTCAATCACCGGTTCGCTGGTGATGCGATCTTCAGGTAACTCACTACGGACCTCGGATACTTGATCCGCGGCAACCGTGCTGCCGTGGTTCCCCCAGGCACTGCGCACAAAGGTTGCCAGCTCAGCGGCTTCGTCATCCGAGAGACGCCAGCCGAAATCAGGCATCGCCAACTCCTCGGGTTTGTTCGGCGTCGATGGAAGGCGAGCACCGGCAAGTATCACGTGGATCAGACCGGTGGGGTCTTCGGCATTGACCAGGCTGTTGTCGACCAGCGAGGGAAAGACCTGTGGAGCGCCGCGACCATTGGCAAGATGACAGGCATTGCAGTTGTCCAGATACAGCCGGGCTCCCAGGTCATCACCGAGCTCGGCAGAGGTCAACAGGGCTTCGGTATCCTCGGGGCTCGATGCAGACTGCCGATCCTCATCGGCCTCGCGAGGCAACGCCTGGAGGTAAGCGGCAATGGACAGCAGGTCGTCCTCGTTGAGGTGTGACGTACTGTGGGCAATCACCGAGGACATCTCTCCGACCACCGCATTGTGGTCGTTACGTCCTGTCGCCAGATAATCGACGATGTCCTGCTCACTCCAGCTCTGCAGACCATGCCCACCTTCACCGCCAGCGCGGATGTTCGGCGCAAGCCAGCCACCGAGCACCTCACCGCTGAGGTAATCGCCCTCACTGCTGTCCAGTGCCTTCTCCTGGAACAGCAGGCCACGCGGCGTATGGCAGCTACCACAGTGCGCCAACCCCTGGACCAGATAGGCACCGCGATTGGCGGCATCACTCTGCTCGGGGTCGGGCTGGAACAGCTCACCATCGGCAAACATCCAGTTCCAGGCCGTGATACCCCAGCGCTGATTGTAGGGGAAGCCGACATCATTCTCGGGCGGTTGACTATCGTCCGCTTCCACGCCCTCCATGAAGTATGCGTAGAGAGCGTCGATGTCCTCGTCGGTGACATTGGCATAGGACGGATAGGGCATTGCCGGATACAGTTTGGCCCCATCGGCGCGAATACCTTCACGCAGCGCGCTGGCAAAGTCATCACGCGAATAGGCACCAATACCGTGCTTCAGATCCGGAGTTATATTGGTCGAATAGATCACACCGAGCGGACTCTCGAGGGGTAAACCACCAGCAAAGTCCTTGCCGCCGGGGGCGGTATGACAAGCCACACAGTCCCCAGCGCGGGCCAGGTACTCACCACGAGCCAGTTGGGCGTCATCCGCGGCTGCCATGCTGTTGGCGCTGAACAACATCGTGCCGCATGCGGCAAGGGTGATCAGTTGATTTCGATAGATCATCATCGCGCTCCTCAAGCTTGAACCAACGGGCCGGGGTTCGGCAGATATTGCTCGCGTATCGCCTTGGCAGCCCAATAGGTCAGGGCTCCAACCAATCCGGTCGGGTTGTACTGAAGGTTCTGAGGAAACGCACTGGCACCCATGACAAAGACATTGTCGACGTCCCAGCTCTGCAGGTAGCGATTCAGCGCACTGGAGGATGGGTCGGTCCCCATGATGGCACCACCAACATTGTGAGTGGTCTGGTAGGGACGGACGTCGTATTGCGAGTCGAAATCCTTGAACGACAGTCGGTAATCGTCCGGCCCCAGCGCCTTGGTCAGGGTCTCGATCTTCTGCTTCATGAACTGGGTCATGCGCACGTCATTGTCCTTCCAGTTGAAGGTCATGCGCATCAGGGGCCGGCCATGAGGGTCGGTATAGGTCGGGTCCAGATCCAGGTAACAGTCGCGATAGGACATGTTGCTGCCATGCGAGCCGATCGACATCGCATGGCCATAATTGTCCTGCACCGCCTGCTTCCAGCCAGCGCCCCAACCGGGAGCACCACTCGGCAGCGGCATATTGCGGATTGGCTGACCATTGGTCATCGCGGCACTGAGATAGGAACCACCGATGAAGCCCTGCTGGCCGAAGTCGATCTGCTCGACGCCATAGTCATTCACGGTGGTGGCATTGGCGCCAGCACCGATGAAGGGGTTGAACTCCTTGTCGCGGAAGAACAAGGTCGCACCACCGTTCATCTGATAGGCATAGTTCTTGCCGACAACCCCTGTACCGCTGATGGGGTCATAGGGTTTGCCGATGCCGGAGAGCAGCATCAGATGGACGTTGTGCAACCCATAGGCGCCAAGGACAACCAGATCGGCAGGCTGAAAGACCTCTTCACCATTCTCATCGACGTAAGTCACGCCAGTGGCACGCTTGCCATCACTGTCGAGATTGACCTTGAGAACCTCGCAGTTGGCACGATAGGAAAAGTTGCTGCGCTGCTTGAGCGCACCCAGCACACAGGTCTGCGGCGACGATTTGGAATAGTTGATGCAACCGAAACGCTCGCAGAAGCCACAGAAGTTACAGGGACCCAACTGCATGCCATAAGGGTTGGTATAGGCCTCTGAGGCATTGGCCGCCGGCAGCGGGAAGGGATGAAGTCCCTGATCACGTGCCACGTCGGCAAACAGCACATCATTGTAGGTGCGTGCCAACGGTGGCATTGGATATTCACTGGAGCGCCAGCCTTCAAAGGGGTTGCCGCCCTCCTGAATTTCGCCATTGATATTCCCGGCCTTGCCGGCAAGCCCGAGCACCTTTTCGAAGAAATCGAAATGTGGCTCGAGTTCGTCATAGCTGACACCGAAGTCCTGAATGGTCATCTCTTCAGGAATGATGTCGCTACCGAAGCTCTCCTCCACATAGCTTTTCAGGCGCAGTTCCTGGGGCTGGGGACGCCAGGTGTGGCCATTCCAGTGGGTACCCGCACCACCGACCCCATTGCCGGGCAGAAACGAGCCAAGGCTGCGATACGGAAGAGCCGTATCATTGACACCATGGCGCACGGTCAAGGTGCTTTGCGCAGGGCGCTGCATCATCTTGTAGCGCACAGCATAGGTCAGTTCATCCGCCATCTTCGGGTAGGCAAAATCCGGGACGGTGTCCTGATCCTTGCCGCGCTCCAGTGCCAGAACATTGAGCCCGGCATCGGTCAGTTCCATACCCATGATGGAATTGGTCCAGCCCAGTCCCACCAGCACTGCATCAACGTGTGGATTCTTCCTTGCCATGATTTATCCTCGCTCCCCGGTAAGGCTGACCGGACCGAGCGGATAAGCCTTGTTGTGTTGGTCGACCCATTCCAGATAGGACGCGCGCGCACCGGGAAAACCGATGAACTTCCAGGCCGCCATATGCTTGTTACCGCCGTGGATGGGATCAGCAAAATACCCTTCTCTGGTGTTCTGCAGCAGAAAGGAAAAGAACTGCCGGGAGGACACATCGTCGAACTGGATGTCGCCTTTCTCGAGAAGGCTCAGCACCTGATCGCGAGTCTCTTCATCCAGAGCAGCAAAGTCGGCATCGTGTTGCTGCTGGCACCATGCACGTGTCGCAGCAATACCTCGACGATAGACGTCACGTGGCAGCAGCGATGACTGGTAACCGAACAGCGGCGAGGCATGCTCATCGAAAGGGCCTTGCATGTACCAGTCAGCGGCATGGCCGAATTTTCCTTCCATCTGGCGATCAATGAACACCGGCACATTGGTTTCCAGTGCACCAGGCCCCTCTCCTTCTGAGGGAATCAAGCGATCGCAGGCGGCGAGAATGAAATGCCATTCATCGTCATCAAAGAAGACAGGTTGATAGTCACTCAGGTTGACGGGAGGCTCGCTCGCCGCCGCAGTAAGTGACACACCACTACCAACACTCACCGCAGGAATCATCATCAGTGAACCCTTGATGAAGCTCCGGCGGGATTCACTCGGGGGCGCGGATTTCATGAGCATTTCCTCAGTGCTTGCCAGCCAGGCGTGACCGTTCCGGTATGGAGATTCCATACCGGGTCGGGCTTCAGCTTGCTGGTACCGGTCCTTTAATCATTATCGTGGCAACCTGAACATGGCCGTAGCAGCCGCCAGGAGAGCCAGCTTTAATTTTCCGCATCAGCCAGAAACATTTCCTGAACCTGACACATGCAAACTTAGTAAACAGGCTAACTATCCGCCATGTCCAGGTGCAATCGACCTGATGACGGATATCCTGAATAGATCAAGACCTAGTAGCGGATAGTGGCGCTGCCATTGATTAATAATACGAAATATTATCGTTCATTCTCAGGCAGCCACGAGTTGGAAGAGACTAGCACGATGCGATTTGATGGTACCTTCCAGGCACTTCATCAAGCCCCCGATTCCGCGTAGGAAATATCCGCTAATCATCCACATGGAAGGAGTCTCATTGCCTGTCTGGTTCAGAGACGGCGGCCGTTGTACTGGTACAACACCGGTATAAGCTCGCCTTGCGCATCAGGGCATCGGCAAGCTATCGACTTGACCTGTGGCTGTCATTCAGGAGTTACTCCAATATCACCAGACTGTCTGATAACAGACATAGGTGTGCTAGACCGTTCTGTACAATTCAGTTGTACAATTCAGCAGCACAGTCCAGCAGTACAACTCAGGCATTCACAATAAATAGCCCCGTGGTCGATATAAAGACGGTCGGTATAAAGACGGACTGTCGGTCGAAGGGCCCACTCCTTGTGTGCCGAAACCCAAAAAGACAAGAGGACGTACAATGAAACCTTTTCTTACCCACAATCACACAAAACACACTCCCTCGGTGCTGTTCAAACTTGCCCTGGCTGGCGCAATTGCCCTTGCTGCTATCTCGACAGCTCAGGCTCAGTCTTCGCTTCCCGATGATGGTTTTGTCGATGTACCGGGGGGCCGAGTTGCCTTTCGCACCTTCGGCGAAGGAGACGGCACACCATTGCTGCTTATCCACGGCGGCCCCGGCGGCACCAGCTGCATGTACCCGTCCACATTGCAGGGTATCGCCGAAGACCGCCCTGTAATCGTCTACGATCAGTTGGGCTCGGGGAACTCGGATCGCATGGCGGATATGCAGCGCGATGCCGTTGTGCCGCGCTTTGTCGAGGAGGTCAAGGCCATCCGAGAGGAGCTTGGCCTCGATGAGATTCACCTTGCCGGTCATTCCTGGGGTGGCGCAGTTGCCATGGAATACCTGCTGACTGCGGATCCTGTGGGCGTTCAATCCGTGACCTTCATCGGTCCCCTTATTGGTACCGAGCGTTGGCTGGAAGATGCCAATTCGCTGATCTCTCGTTTACCCGAAACCGACCAGCAGGCCGTTCACGCGGCGATTGAAAGCGGTGATTATTCGACCGAAGAATTTCAGGCCGCCAATGATGTGTTCATGGGAGAATTCCTGTCACGAGGCCCAATCATCCGTAATGAACTTCCCGAATGTGCCAATAGCCCAGGCGGCAATGGCGAGCTCTACGAATATATGTGGGGGCCCTCAGAGTTCGTCTCGACCGGGACCCTGCGCGATTTTGACCGTACCGGGCAGCTATCCGAGATCGATATCCCCACGCTATTCATTGCCGGGGAGTATGACGAAGCACGACCGGAAACCATGAAAGAGTTCCAGGCCCAGGTCGAAGGGTCAGAGGTGGAAATCGTGGCTGATGCAGGACACCTGGTGAACGTCGATCAGCCCGAGGCTTTCAACGCCGCCGTTGCCGAATTTCTGGCCTCGGTGGATGCTGAGGATTCCAACGCAGAGTAACGGTGTCTGCTCACCTCAACATGAACCCGACCCACAACATGAGCCCGGCCCTATTTGCCGGGCACGCTCTCTGCCTCTGGGGATGCTGTACGTTGCCGGCCTTCCAGCTTTTCCAGCCAGGTGCGGGTGTCGGCCACTTGATTGAAGGTGTAGACATGCAAACCGGCAAAGCCACTGTCGGAAGCACCCAATACCGCCCCCAACTCATCAACCAGGGCGTCGGGCCGATAGGCGGAGGGGCCGAACAAGCGGCTCATTCGCCCCGATTGGCGTCGCAATGATTTCACTGAAGACCCGATTCCCAGGCGGAGAGCAATACCCAGCAGGCGCTTGCGCTCGATCACGCCGGGTATCCCGGCATATACCGGCAGCCGCAGACCGAGGCGCGTCTGCCGGTCGCGCCAGTCCAGCAGTGGTCGCGCCTCGAAGCACAGTTGAGTGACGGCATAGTCGGCGAATGTGGCCTTGGCCTCGAGGTCATGCTGCAAGCAGGGTGGCTCGATATGATGATGGCCTTCGGGATACGCGGGCACACCAATGCGCACAGGACGCAAGGCCAGTCTGGCCATGTCCTCCAACAGCGCCAGCCCATGGGGATAATCTCCTACCGCTCGCGGTACATCACCGCCCACCACGAAAACATCCTCGATACCCAGCATCGCCACATGTTGGAGTAGACGCTGCAGATGATCATGGTTGCGCACCAGACGCGCGGCGAGATGTGGCACCACTCGGAATCCCGACCCAACAAGCCACTCGGCAGCTTCCAGGGTCCGCTCAAGACCGTGACGCGGCGAGCAGGTCACCGTCACCACGGCACCCTCGGGTAGCTCACGGGCCGCCTCCCGCAGGCCGGAAATCGGCAACAACTCGAAGCGGATCGCCAGCCGAGTGGAAGACTCGAGGGCAGCTGCCAGAGCGGCACGATTGATGTCATTCATGTCGCCTCCACCGGCTCAGGCCTTGGGGATGTCCTTGCTCGGGTCGTGGAAGGGTTTGGCCACCACCACCGCATCCTGCGGACCGGTATTGGCCTCGACGCGCAACGGCGTACCCAGCTCGGCATATTCCACCGGCACCATGGCATAGCCGATGTTGCGCTCCTGACGCGGTGACCGGGTCGCCGACGTAACCTGACCGATGCGTTTGCCATCAGGGGTCAATACCGCAAAGACATCGATCATCGAGCCGTCGGTAAAGTAGCCGACACTGGGACCATCGATCTCCACCCCAACCAGTTTGCGGGATACCCCCTCGGCCTTGATCTTCTCGAGGGCGCTGCGGCCGATGAAGTCATCATCACCGCGCAGGTCGACCATCCAGTCGTAGCCCATACCTACCTCGAAGGGATTGGTGTCGTACCAGATGTCACAACCGAAGGCGAGGATACCGCCTTCAATGCGACGGATATGGCAAGGGCCGATCACCTGCATACTGTGAGGACGCCCGGCCTCGAAGACCCGCTGCCAGAGTGCCTCTCCGTGAAGGCTGGCGTCGCGCAGATAGATCTCATAGCCGATTTCGCCGGAATAGCCGGTGCGCGAGATCACCACCGACATACCATCCAACTCAGACTCCATCAGGTGATAGTAGGGCATCGCCAGCACTGCCTCACCGAACAGGTCGACCATCACCGCCTTGGCTGCGGGTCCCTGTACCTGAACCGGCGCCACATCCACTTCCTGGATGGTGACATCGAGACCGGAATGCAGAGCCAGGCCACGGCACCACAGCAGGATGTCGCTATCGGCCAGCGACAACCAGAAGCGGTTCTCCTCGATACGCAACAACACTGGGTCATTGAGAATGCCACCGTCAGGACCAGTCACGAACACGTACTTGCACTGCCCCACCTGGCATTGGCGCATATCGCGGGGCACCAGCCGCTGGGTGAAGGTGAAGGCATCGGGGCCACTGATCTCGATCTGGCGCTCCACCCCTACATCCCACAACGTCACGCCCTGTACCAGAGCCCAGTATTCGTCCACCGGATCGGTGTAGAGACGCGGATGGTAATGATGGTTGTAGACGCTGTACTTGCGTACTCCATGGCGTCGTGACGCATAGAAGAACGGCGACTTGCGGATGCGTGGATACAGCAGGATTTCCGGTGCCGCTGGAGGGCGCTGGATATCTTCGATGGCAGGGTTCATGACCGACTCCTCCACTATCTCGATGCCGGGGAGCAGCCTCCATCGGCCACTCTTGATTTCGACACTAGACCGGCCTGTCGCAGTGCATCTCGCTGTGGGCGTCGAGCTTTTTGCTGTGGGCGACAGCCTCCTGACTGCCTGTCGTCGCGAGGTAAGGGAGCGTCGCCGCAAGATAGCGTGTTCCACTCCCCCTGCCCTATTCTGCGGTAATAGGAAGACCGGCCTGCGGAAAGAAGATCAGCTCCCGGGAGGATGACCATGGCAACCCAACCCTCGCAAGCGGACGCGGTGATCATTGGTCTGGGCGGCATTGTCGGCGCCTCGGTGGCTCACCACCTGATCGAGCGAGGCTGGACCAACCTGGTGGGCCTTGATGCTTCCGCGATTCCCACCGACGTCGGCTCCACTGCCCACGCTTCCGATTTCTGCTTCATGACCTCGCACGACCGCATGGCGTGCTACACCACCACCTACAGTCGCCATTTCTACGAGTCGATGGGGCACTATCATCGAGTCGGCGGCGTGGAGATCGCGCGTGTCGGTGACGAGGCACGTCTCGCCGAACTCCAGCGCAAGGTCGCCTCGGGCAAGGCCTTCGGCACCAATGTCAGCATGATCGATGCTGACCAGGTGGTGGAATATTTTCCGCTCATCGAACGTGAACTGGTACTGGGGGGCATGTGGGACCCCGACGCTGGCCTGGTGGTGCCTCGTTCGCAGCGAGTGGCTGGCGCCCTGATCGAGCACGCACTGGAAAGCGGTCATCTGCGCGCCTTCGCCGATACGCCCGTACAGGACATCGACGTTCAGGCCGGTCGGGTACACGGTGTCCATACTGCCAGGGGATATATCGCCACACCGATAGTAATCCTCGCCTGCGGCATCTGGGGGCCCTTACCCGCAGCCATGGCCGGGGTGGCGCTGCCACTGATGCCAGTGGAACACCCGCTGATGTTCTTCGGTCCCTTCGACACTTTCGCCGGCACCGGCAAGGAGATCGGTTATCCGTTGATGCGCGACCAGGGCAATTCCGCCTATATGCGCGATACCGGCGACCCCACCTCCACCGAAGGCGGGCTGCTGGAATGGGGCTACTACGAGACCACCCAGCCTCGTCTGGTTCACCCCCGCGATATCCTGCCACGGGATCGGGCCCGGCTTTCCCCTTCGATGCGCGACCTGGAGGCTGATCAGATCGCCGAACCCTTCGAGCGGGCGGTGGAACTCACCCCAGCGCTCGGCGAACTGGGCTGGGATGAAAAGCACTCCTTCAACGGCCTGCTCTCGGTCACCTCGGATGGAGGCTCGCTGATCGGCGAGGCGCCGGAAACCCGCGGTCTGTGGTGCTGCGAAGCGGTGTGGGTCAAGGATGGTCCAGGCATGGGCAAGATACTCGCCGACTGGATCACCGACGGGCGTACGGCCATGGATCCCTGCGCTATCGACATTGCCCGCTTCTATCCCGTGCAGAAGACACCGCATCACGTGTATGGCCGCTGCCTGGAAATCGCGCGCAAGATATATGATCCACCGGTGCACCCTCGCGAGCCTTTCGAAAGCGGGCGCAACCTGAGACGCAGCCCCTTCTGGTCTCGGGAGAGCGAGCTCGGTGGCTATTTCATGGAGGCCGCAGGCTGGGAGCGCGCCCACGGCTATGCCAGCAACGAAACCCGGTTGGCACACTATCTCGAGCAGGTTCCCGAACGCCCGGTGGAGTGGGATGCCCGTCACTTCTGGCGCGTGTCGAACGCCGAACAGTTGACGATGAGCGATGACGTAGGAATGATCAATCTATCCCATTTCGCCATCTTCGATATCTCCGGCCACGATGCCGAGGCTCTGCTGGAACGCCTGTCGGTAGCGAGAGTGGGCGGTGACACTCCTCTCGGCAAGGGGGTGTATACCCACTTTCTCGACGCCTTCGGCGGAGTCCACTCGGACCTGACCATCGTCCGTCTTGCTGCAGACACCTACCGGGTCATCTGCGGTGGAGACACTGGACACCGTGACCTGATGTGGATCACTCGTCAGGCCGAGGATTTCGGGCTGACTCGCTGGCACCTGGAAGACCGCACCGATAGCCTGGCCACACTGGGCCTGTGGGGCCCCAATGCCCGGCGTACATTGCAGGCCCTCGCCGACGAGCCCGAGGGGCTGAGCGACGAGCGCTTCCCCTTCGCCACTGCCCGGGAAATCCGGGTACGCGGTCTACCGGTGTGGGCCTTCCGCATCTCCTATGTGGGAGAACAAGGCTGGGAGCTTTACGTGCCCTTCAGCTATGGCCTGACACTCTGGGACATGCTGTTCGAAGCCGGAGTACCACCGGTAGGCATCGAGACCTATGCCAACAGCCGCCGCTTGGAGAAGAGCCTGCGACTGCAGAATGTCGACCTACTCACCGACTACAACCTGGTAGAAGCAGGCCTCGCCAGACCCAGGGTCAAGGCCGTCGATTTCCATGGCAAGGCCGCCCATCTGGAACAGCGAGCCCGTGACCGTCAGCCAGCATATCTGTGTACGCTGGTGATGGAGCAACATCTCGACGCCAGTCTTGATAACCAGGCCCAGGCGCGCTACCCCGTCGGTCAATCGCCCCTGCTCGACCCGGAAAGTGGCGAGGTGCCGGTGGATAGTCTTGGGCGTCGCTCCTATACCACCAGCATCGCCTATGGCCCCTCGCTGGGGCGCAATATCGCACTGGGTTATCTGCCAACCGAGTATGCCGAACAAGGGCGCACTCTGCTGCTGGAATATTTCGGCAAGCACTATCCACTCAGTGTCGCGGCGGTGGGCTATCGAGCGCTCTACGACGAGGAAAATACCCGGCCACGCAGCTAATCGCCGCACGGACGCGATTTACTCTCCCCCGTCTCGTCGAGCGGGGGCTCACTTGCCTCTAGTGGCTCGACGAGTTCCGCCTGGCGATCGTGGCGCCGCTTGCGCTCACTACTCGGCGAACGGCCGAAATAATCGTGATAACACTTGGTGAAGTGCGGAGGCGAAATGAAGCCACAGGCCATGGCCACCTCGGTAATCGGCATATGGGTCTGCAACAGCAGCAGCCGTGCTCGGGCCAGGCGTAGCTCCAGATAAAACCTGAGCGGTGGACAGCCGACATAGCGCTGGAACAACCGCTCCAATTGACGTCGCGACAATCCGGCGTAACTGGCCAGTTCATCCAGTCCCAGCAGTTCCTGCAGATTGGCCTCCATCAGATTGGCCACCTCCTCCAGCTTGGGATGACTGTGACCCAACCGCACCCGTAACGGAGTACGCTGACGGTCCCCCACACCACGAATGCGCTCGTGAATGAACTCTTCGGCAATCGACTCGGCCAGCGCCAGCCCCTGCTGACGGCCAATCAGGTTGAGCATCATGTCCAGCGGAGCGATGCCTCCCGAACAGGTATAGCGGTCGCGATCCATGACAAACAGTTGCGAGGTGAAGGCCACCGCGGGGAAGCGCTGCGCTTCATGGAGGCTGGAAATGTGTTCCCAGTGCAGGGTACAACGATAACCGTCGAGCAGCCCCGCGCGAGCCAGGACATAGCCACCGGTGCATACCGCCCCGAGGGGGATGCGTCGCTCGGCCAGACGTTTGAGCCACGCCAGGGTTCCACGATCATCATATCTCTGTACCTCAACGCCTCCGCATACCAGCAACAGATCCAGGGCCGGCATCGGCTCCAGCGCCTGATCCACAGCGGTGGCCAGACCACTGCTGGCCTCCACAGCCGCCCCATCGCGACTCACGAGATGCCAGGTGTAGAGCGTACGCTCAGCCAGATGGTTAGCCATGCGCAGCGGTTCCAGCGCCGAGGAAAAGGCGAGCTGGGAGAATCCCGGCAGCAACAGGAAGCCGATATCGTAGTGTCCCTTGGCCGGTATCGGGGGAGCCATCACACCTCCTTCCCCTTATGGGTGCCGACGGCTGCATTAGCGTCTCCACCAGGCATAGCCCATCCCTCAAGCCACTGCCACGCTTGATCGACCTTCTCTCATGTCGCTGTGCCCAAGGCCGCTGACGCCACCAGGCAAACCCTTGTCTGGGGACGCGCAATACTGATCTTGAAGACCCGGCTTGAAGACCCGGCCTGCAGACCCACTCCATCTCAAGGAGGCACGCCGATGGCACCCCAGGCGACCGAACCGGCCCCAATCGGGGCCACCGACAATCTGAGTATTGCTCGGGCAGCAAGACTCTGGCCCATCGAGGAGATCGCGCACCAGCTCGGTCTTCCCGGCGAGGCAGTGGAACCTTACGGCCGGGGCATCGCCAAACTCGACCTGTCGGCGATGAAGGCTCTCAACGGTCACCCTCGAGGGCGCTACGTGGTGGTAACCTCGATGACCCCGACACCCCCTGGGGAAGGCAAAACCACCACCGCCATCGGCCTGGTACAGGGTCTACAGCGTCTCGGCCATACCGCTACCGTGGCTCTGCGCCAGCCTTCCATGGGCCCTACTCTCGGGCTCAAGGGCGGTGCCACCGGCGGCGGCTACAGTCAGGTGCTGCCCATGGAACGCATCAATCTACACCTGACCGGCGATCTCCATGCGGTGGGTGCGGCCCACAACCTGCTCTCAGCAATGGTGGACAACCACCTGCACCATCGTCTGTCACCAGAGCTGGACCCTCGTGAGATCTACTGGCAAAGGGTCATCGACCTCAACGATCGAGCACTGAGGCACATCGTACTGGGCCTTGGAGGTCGTGGTGATGGCGTCGCGCGTCAGGGGAGCTTCGAGATCACCGCGGCCTCGGAGGTCATGGCAGTACTGGCGCTGGCAGACTCTCTCGCCGACCTGCGCCAACGACTGGGACGCCTGGTGGTGGGGTTGGATCGCGAGGGAGAGGCCGTCACTGCCGAGCAGATAGGTGCCGCCGGCGCCATGACCGTACTGCTCAAGGAAGCGCTCAAACCCAACCTGCTACAGACCCTGGAGCATGCTCCAGCACTGATCCATGCCGGACCCTTCGGCAACATCGCCCATGGAAACTCCTCGATCATCGCCGACTATATCGGTCTGAGCACCAGCGACTTCCTGATCACCGAGGCGGGTTTCGGTGCCGACATGGGCGCCGAGCGTTTCTTCAACATCAAGTGCCGCGCTTCCGGCCTGACACCAGATGCCGCCGTGGTAGTGGTTACAGTACGTGCCCTGAAATACCACAGTGGCCGCCACGCGGTGGTCGCTGGCCAGCCCCTCCCCGCCTCGCTGCTGGCGGAACATCCGGAGGAGATCTATGAAGGCGGGGCCAATCTGCTCAAGCAGATCGATAATGTCCGCGCTCATGGGCTCAATCCGGTGGTGGCAATCAATGCCTTCCCCGGCGACCATCCCAGCGAGTACGCAGCGATCCGTGATCTAGCGGCTTCAGTAAGCGTACGTGCCGAGGTCTCCACCCATGTGAGAGATGGCGGCGGCGGATCCCAGGCACTGGCCGAGGCGGTGGCAGAAGCAGCCGAAGGCGAGAAGGACTTCCGCTTCCTCTACTCTGATGAATTGCCGCTGGCATCCAAGATAGAGCGCATCGCGACCCGTATCTATGGTGCCGAGGGCGTCGACTTCGCTCCCCAGGCCCATGAACGGCTGAACGTCTGGCAGCGCCAGGGATATGGCAGCCTACCGGTATGCATCGCCAAGACCCATCTATCGCTGTCCTCCGACCCAACACGGCTCGGCGCGCCCGCTGGATGGCGACTGCCGGTACGCGAGGTGCGTCTCTCCGCCGGGGCCGGGTTCGTCTACGCGCTGGCCGGAGATATACGCACTATGCCCGGATTCAGTACATCACCGGCCGCCACTCGGATCGATATCGATGAAAGCGGCGAAACCGTCAACCTCTATTGAGGCAGATCGAGTAATTCGAGGAATCAACCGGCAGTCGAAACAAGTCTTCTGCCTATCAATGCTTTCGTATTCTTCATTCAGCCCTGGTAGAGAGTTGTTGTGCTCACA
Source organism: Halomonas huangheensis (assembly GCF_001431725.1). Taxonomy (NCBI): domain Bacteria; kingdom Pseudomonadati; phylum Pseudomonadota; class Gammaproteobacteria; order Oceanospirillales; family Halomonadaceae; genus Halomonas; species Halomonas huangheensis. The sequence goes on from NZ_CP013106.1 coordinate 4,291,752, forward strand.
GGGCAATCAAATACTGTCAGAAGAAGCCGGAACCTGCTCACCCTTAACGTTTAAAAACCGTATAAACACCTTTACTTATTTTGGTGATTTCAGCGTCACCAGGTACCACTTTCGTCCAGGTTCTTGATCTTTTCGCGCTATTCCAAACCGGCATAGGGTATGCAGAAAAATTCCTCGGCAGTTAAATGGCTCTACGGGCTGGCCAGCCAGGACTTCCTTGTCATTGCAACGGTACATATCCCTTTATGCCCTACGTTCACGATACTCTTACCCGTCTAAAGCGCAGCAGCCCTGCCCAGGCAGAGTTCTACCAGGCAGCCGAAGAGGTGCTGGAATGCCTGCGCCCGCTCTTCGAACGTTTTCCTCACTATCATGATCACAGCATTATCGAACGTATCGTCGAACCTGAGCGACAGATTCTCTTTCGTATCAGCTGGATAGATGATGCTGGGCGGGTACAGGTCAACAAGGGCTATCGTATTCAATTCAACTCCGCCCTCGGCCCGTATAAAGGTGGTCTGCGGTTTCACCCCAGTGTGACGTCAGGCACGATAAAATTTCTGGGATTCGAGCAGATTTTCAAGAATGCACTGACCAGCCTACCGATTGGCGGTGGCAAAGGCGGCTCCGACTTTGACCCCAAGGGCAAGTCGGATAACGAGATCATGCGCTTTTGCCAGGCATTCATGACTGAGCTGCATCGCCATATCGGCCCGACCTGTGACGTCCCCGCGGGCGATATCGGTGTCGGCGGCCGAGAGATCGGCTACCTGTTCGGGCAATACAAGCGCCTCACGGGTCGCTATGAAGGTGTACTCACCGGTAAAGGCTTGAACTGGGGCGGCTCCATCGGTCGCAAGGAAGCTACCGGTTATGGTGCCGTCTACTTTGCCCAGAACATGCTCAACAGCCGTGGTGACGACCTGAAAGGCAAGACCTGCCTGGTATCCGGGGCCGGGAATGTAGCGATCTACACCATCGAAAAACTCTACGAGTTGGGCGCGCTTCCCGTAACCTGCAGCGACTCGAGAGGCACGTTGCACGACCCCAAGGGCATTGACTTGAGCCTCCTCAAGGACCTCAAGGAGGTACAACGCACCTCGCTGGAAGAATACCTGCACCACCACCCGGATGCCCGTTACACCGGTGCACGCGATTACCCGCAGGATGGGCATGCTGTCTGGCATATCGCAGCGGATGCTGCCTTCCCCTGCGCCACCCAGAATGAGCTCACCGCAACCGACGCAAAGGTGCTTTTGGCACAAGGTGTACACTGCATCAGCGAAGGCGCCAACATGCCCTCCACCAAGGCAGCAGTCGACCTCTTTCTGGAAGCGAAGGTAGCTTACGGCCCCGGCAAGGCCGCCAACGCTGGTGGCGTCGCGACCAGTCAGCTGGAAATGGCACAAAATAGCAGTATGCAGCAATGGTCACTCGAGAAAGTCGATGAAAAACTCAAGCTGATCATGGCCAATATCCACCAGCAATGCGCTGACACCGCAGAAGAATTTGGCGATGCCAACAATCTGGTACTGGGTGCCAACATTGCCGGTTTCAGAAAGGTTGCCGATGCCATGATCGAACAGGGCGTGACGTGATCGCCTTCCTGTGACTTATCGCTTACACTGCCGATGGTGAACAGTCCTTCCTATTCGGGAGGGCTGTTTTTATTGGCAACCATAAAAGTGCCGCCTGGTCATTTAAAGATCCTATCCGGATCTTATTGCTTTCCGAGGAGAGTAAAATGGAGCAGCGTCCTCCAATCTACATCAACCGTCTCGATGCCGAGCGCCTGCAACGCTTGATCGATAGCGCGACAGATAAAGAGCTGGCCGTTGCCGAACTGCTGGAAGAGGAACTGGCGCGTGGCAACGTATTGGATCCGGAATTGATTCCGGACAACGTCGTGAGTATGAATAGCCAGATTCGCTTTACCGACCTGGCGCGAGGCCGGCAGATGATCCGCACTCTTGTCTATCCCCATTCCGTGGATTCAGTCGAGGATGCCATTTCCGTGATGGCCCCGATAGGCGCCGGCTTGATTGGCCTGAAGGTCGGCGATGTCATCAATTGGCCGCTCCCCAACAGTACGACGACACAACTGCGTGTAGATGCCATCCTGTGGCAACCCGAACGCGAAAAGCAGTTCCACCGGTGACGCGACCGCAGGCGGGGTCATTCCGCCAGATGGTAAGCAGCACCCGATCATTCCCGACATGACCACAACCGTGGACATCACCACCGGGTCGCGTAGTGTTCTCGATCAGGCTAGATAGGCACTCAGGGAACGCTGATCAACGCTGCATACAACAACGGGCCCTGTTACGGGCCCGTTTATCTTTTCTGGTGCAAGGCGAGAACTTCAATTCAATGCTTGATTGAGCACCTTGAGTACCGAAGCCTTGGGCTTGATCGACAGTTGCTGATGCAGGCGTTCGGAAAGCTCTCGCATGGAGATCAACCCACGGATCTGCTGGTGCTCTTGATCCCGCACCAGGCAATACGGTTCACCGGCTTCCTGCAAGGTAGCCACAAGATCAGCAACGGTGGCTCTTTCCAGATCCCTGTAATCAAGTGCCGGCATAGCATTGCGAGGCAGCATCAAATCTGCGGCTGTCAGACTCTCGCGATCAATTCCCATGGTTACCTGTGCTACGAGCAGACTCTGTTCCGAGAGGCGCTCCCGAGTCAGAAGCCCAATCAGCTCGCGGTGATGGTCGACCACCAGCTTACTGTCCACTTCCTCTGTTGCCATCAGCCTCGCGACCCCGAGCGCTGGTGCTGCAGCGCCAACAGCATGGGGGCGGTGCTGACGAAAATCGGTCATGAGACTCAATGCTGGAGAGTCCTGATCAATATCGTCGAATTGCTGGGGAGTCACCAGGTGATCTGCGGTGTCGAGTTTTGATAGGGGTAAGGTTTTCATACAGCAGCCTCTGCAGTGCCCACATTCGATCATGAAGGCATCAGTAAAATACCGGCTTGAACACAAGCCAGAACGTCAAGGGCGAGGTCAGAGGTGCTGTGGTGGTGCTCGGATTGAATAGGCCGTGCTATAGCGGCCGCCATACACCGGAGGGCGCAATGCGGCGTCGGTTGCCTGAACGGCCAACGAGAAAAGGTGAACGCAACCTGTACAGGCATCGTTGTTTTCGTTCCCTTCGTCGGCGAGTACCGTTGCCGAGAAGACGGTGTCGTACGTGAACGCTGCCGGGGCCTTACTGGCCGTGCACGCATCTTCTCCGGCCGCGAATGTGGTCGGTAGCATGCCCCAGAACAGCAGGGTCGTCAGACAGGCAAGCAGGATACGTTGCAAAGGCAGCAGGTCCTTCCGAAGGATGTGCGACGTGCACACCCAAGCACTCAAGCTAAAACAGAGACCGCCATAGCACAAGAGCGTTCCATTTCAGAAGGCGACGTCAGCCCGGCGCCCCCAACATGGCACCGCCCATGACCCGTACCCAATCGATCATCGGCGTCGGGTAGATTCCCAGCAGGATGATCAGCAGCCCCACACCCAGTACGACCACACCGCCGGCGCGTACGCCCCAGTCTTCAGGCGCATCGCGCTTTTGCATGCCTGGCTCAGCCAGATACAGAGTGACCATTACCCGCAGGTAGTAATAGAGCCCGATGGCACTGCCTACGATTATCCCGCCGACCAGCCACCAACGTCCGGCCTCGACCCCCAGAGCAATGATGTAGAACTTGCCGATGAATCCTGCGGTGAAGGGAATGCCAGCCAGCGATAGCATGGTCACGGAAAGCACTGCGGTCAGGTAGGGCCGCCGCCAGAACAACCCGCGATAATGGTGCAGTGCCGCTGCGTCCTCGCCACGGTATGGCGAAGAGATCAACGTCACCACGCCAAATGCCGCGAGGGTAGTCAGTATATAGACCACCAGGTAGACGCAGGTAGCTTCCAGCGCCAGACCGTCGCTGACCACCAGCGCGGTCAACAGATAGCCGAAATGGGCAATCGACGAATAGCCCAGCAGGCGCTTGAGGTTTGATTGAGTCAGTGCCAGCAAGTTGCCGATCAACATGGTAAGGATCGCCAATACCGCCAACACGCTATGCAGCAGGGCATCCTGAAAGGCAGGGACTGCCATGACCAGACGCAGTAGAACCACGAACACCGCAACTTTACTGGCCGAGGCGAGGAAGGTCGACGCTGGTCCCGGGCCGCCCTCGTAGACATCCGGCGTCCATAGATGAAACGGTACGATCGACAGTTTGAAGCCCAGCCCCATCAGCATCAATGCGGCTCCCGCCAGGCCCCAGGCACCAGCATCGACAGCCAGCCCCGTGGCTAGGCCAGCAAAGTCCAGATGGCCGGTTTCGGCGTAGAGCAGCGCCATGCCGAACAACAGCATGGCAGTCGCCGCTGCAGACAACACCAGATACTTGACACCGGCTTCGAGCGAGCGTCGCTCATGATAGGTATAAGCGAGCATCCCATACAGCGGCATCGATAACAGCTCGAGACCGAAAAACAGCGTCGCTGAATGAGTGCTGGCGGCAAGCGTCATGCCCCCTGCCGTGGAGCACAGCAATAGCAGATAGAACTCCTCACGCGGTCCACGGTAGTACTCGAGGTAGGCATGGCCCAGGGTGGCGCAGACCAGGGCCGCGATCAGGATCAGTACCGCGGCGAAGATCGCCAGGCCATCAACGACCAGCATCGGCGTGGCCAGCGGTGCCATGAACCACACGCCAATCAGCGAAACGAGTGCCAGATTGAGGCCAACAACCGTGACTACGGCGATAGCGGTATGATGCCGGCGCCAGGCAATCGCCAGCATCACCACGATGGCCGTGAAACAGACCAGAATCAGCGGCATCAATGCCAGCAGGTGCGTCGCAGTCAGCGTCATGGAGCCCCCATCAACAGCGCGGGTGACTGTGCGACGGCACCGAACAGATGCTGTACTTCAAGCATCGCCGCACCAGTGGTATCCAGCAGAGGCTGCGGGTAGAGCCCAAACAGCAGTACCAGCCCCAGTAGCGAGAACATCATCAGAAACTCACGCTTATCGAGATCGGCAAAGCGCCTCTCATCCCGGGCCGGGCCGAAGTGAACCCATTGCATCAGCAGTAGCGAATAGATCGCCGCCAGCACCAACCCACCGCTGGCGATGACCACTGTCCAGGGAGCGACGGGGAAGCTGCCGAACAGGATCATGAATTCGCCGATGAAATTGGCCGTTCCGGGCATGCCCAGCGAGGCAGCGACGAAACACAGCGAGAACCCGGGCAGACAGCCCATGCGCCCCCACAAGCCACCCATCTCGCGCATATCGCGGGTATGCAGCCGCTCATAGAGCTGGCCGCTCAGGATGAACAACCCAGCCGCCGAGAAGGCGTGGGCGACCATCAGCATCATCACTCCCTGCAGGGCGAGCTCAGTGCCTGCGTAGATGCCGATCAATACAAAGCCCATGTGCGAGATGCTGGTGTAAGCGATCAGACGCTTGATATCCCGCTGCCCGCAAGCCAATAGCGCCCCGTAGAAGATCCCCACCAGACCCAGCGTCATGGCCACCGGGGCGAAGGCCTGGGACGCCTCGGGGAACAACGGCAGCGCGAAGCGCAACATACCGTAGGCAGCAGTCTTGAGCAGGATGCCCGCGAGGTCGACGCTACCCGCGGTAGGCGCCTGGGCATGCGCATCGGGTAGCCAGCCGTGCAGCGGCACCACCGGCAGCTTGACCGCAAATGCGACGAAGAAGCCGAGCATCAGCAGCATCGCCGCCCTCTCCGATAACGGTGTCTCCATCAACGCTGCATAAGAGAACGAGTACTCGCCGGTGTTGGAGTGGTGCAGAAACACCAGGCCAAGAATCGACACCAGCATCAGCAGGCCGCTGGCCTGGGTATAGATGAAGAACTTGGTCGCCGCGCGGATCCGGGTCCGCCCTTCCGAGCCACTGTGGCCCCACAGCGCGATCAGGAAATACATCGGCACCAGCATCATTTCCCAGAAGAAGAAGAACAGAAACAGGTCGATCGCCAGGAAAACACCGACCACTCCGCCGAGGATCCACAGCAGGTTGAGATGAAAGAAGCCGACACGACGCACAATCTCGTTCCACGAGCAGAGTACCGCCAGTATGCCGAGGAAGCCGGTCAGCGCGATCAGTACCAGCGACAGACCATCGAGCGCCAGATGCACACTGATGCCGAAGCGCGGAATCCACGTGACCTGCCATTCCATCGACCAGCGCACCCCCTCGCTAGCGGTGCCCATCTGCGGCAAATGGTAGTCGCCGTGGAACCACAGTCCCAGGGTAATCACTAGTTCGATCAGCATCGTTGCCAGCGCAATCCAGCGCGGCGCCTGTTCGCCGAAGCGCTCGCCCTGCCAGCACAGCAGGCCGCCGACGAAGGGAATCAGAATCAGCCAGAGCAGCGTCATATGCGGTGTGTTCCCTGTGGTTGTCGATACACTGTTGGCATCTCCCTGCCCCTCGTTATGCAAGTCACAATGTGCAAACCAGGTTGCTCAACCGCCCAGTACCAGCACAATGAGAATCACCGTGACCCCCAGCGCCATACTGGTGGCATACAGCCGCAGCTTGCCGGTCTGGGTGTAGCTCAAGCCACGGTGAGCTAGCCAGGCCACCCAGCCCATCACCAGCACTAGACGATCGATGATGTCATCGCGCAATACATGCACCAGGCCACGATAGGGACGCACCAGAAGCCGGTCGTAGGCGATGTCAAAACCCCAGCCCTGATTCCAGAGCCGCCATAGTCGCGCTTCCCAACCGCCAGCCATGCGTTCACCGAGCCAGCGTCGACGCTTCAGGAATAGCCAGGCCGCCAGCCCCAGACCTCCCAGTGAAGCCGCGGCCGCGAAAATACCCAGCACGGTATGCCCGACATCGTGCACATTGGCCCCGGGGCTCGACGGCAGAACACCCTCCAACGGTGGCTGAATTACCCCGCCGAGGAAGGTCGACAGGATCGCCAGCACCACCAGCGGCAGTCCGTGCACCAGCCCGCGACCGGCTACGGCATGGCGCGCGTTGTCGCTTTTCATCTCGCCATGGAAAGTGCCGATAATCAGCCTGAGGGTATATAACGAGGTCAGGAAAGCGCCGACCAGCCCCGCCAGCATCAATCCTCCATCACCGGCGGCCCAGGCTTCCCAGAGGATCTCATCCTTGCTGTAGAAACCGGCGGTGACCAGCGGCAGTGCTGCCAACGCCGCGCCACCAACGATAAAACCTGCATAGGCCAGCGGCAGTCGACGCCACAGCCCGCCCAACCGATGCATGTCCTGTTCATGGTGACAACTGACTATCACCGCACCGGCAGAAAGGAACAGCAGCGCCTTGAAGAAGGCGTGAGTCATCAGATGGAAGATCGCCGCATCATAGGCACCAACGCCCAGTGCCAGAAACATGTAACCGATCTGGCTCATCGTCGAATAGGCCAGTACCCGTTTGATGTCGGTCTGGGCCAACGCCGCAAAGCCGGCCATCAGTAATGTCAGCGCGCCGATCAGCCCCACCAGGTAGAGCACCATCGGCGCCAGCTCGAAGATCCCATGCAGGCGAGCGATCAGATAGACGCCAGCGGTGACCATGGTCGCCGCATGAATCAACGCCGACACCGGCGTAGGGCCGGCCATGGCATCCGCCAGCCAGGTGTGTAGTGGCAACTGGGCCGATTTGCCCAGAGCGCCACCGAGAATCAGCAGGGCCGCCAGCCGCGCCTCAAGCGAGCCCTCGCTCCAGACTTCCGGCGCACGCGTCAGGATATCGGCAATATTCAACGTGCCCAGCGCACGGAACAACAGGAACAGTCCAATGGCCAGCAACACATCGCCCAACCGGGTAACGATAAATGCCTTGAAGGCCGCCCAGCCGTTGGCCGACGTCTCATAGTAGTAGCCGATCAGCAGGTAGCTGCACAGGCCGACGCCTTCCCAGCCCAGGAACAGCAGCAATACGTTGTCGCCAAGCACCAGCAGAATCATGCTGAACACGAACAGGTTCATGTAGGCATAGAAGCGAGTGATACCGTTCTCGCCCTGCATATACCAGGCAGCGAACAGGTGTATCAGGAATCCAACACCGGTGATGATTCCCAGCATGGTCAACGACAGACCATCGAGGCGTAGACCGATGGTCGGCTGAAAGTCACCCACCGAGAGCCAGGTCCATAGCGTCATGTCGGTACTGGCGTCGCCGCTGGCTTGAAAATTCCAACCGAGCCAGGCGGTGACCAGTGCAGCCAGCCCAACACTGGCGACACCTACCACAGCGCTCAAGCGAGCGTTGAGCCTGCCTCGTGACAGCGCAAGGATCAGGGTACCGGCCAGTGGCAGCAGGAACGTCAGTGGCAGCAGGAATGTCAGTGGCAACGGCGACATCAGCAGGCTCCCTTATCCGCGCATGCGGTTGGCGGCGTCCACATCAAGTGACTTGAAGCGATGGTGGAGTTGGATCAACAGTGCCAAACCTACGCTCGCTTCGGCTGCAGCCAGTGCAATCACCAGCAGGAACATCGCCTGGCCCTCCGGCTGCCCCCAGGCCGAGCCACCGACGATGAAAGCCAGCGCTGCGGCATTGAGCATGACCTCCAGACTCATCAGCACGAACACCATGTTGCGTCGGCAGATCAGCCCGGCGAAGCCCAGCACGAAGAGGATAGATGCCAGCACCAGGCCATGTTCCATGGGGATTCCGTTCATGACACCTCCTTGCGAGCGCTGGGTTCGGCATTGCTGTGAGGCGCGTCAGGATGGGCGGTGCGACCGACATGAGAGGCGGTGACCAGCGCCGCCAGCAACAGCATGGCGCCAAGCTCAACAGCCATCAGCCAGGGACCGAACAGCAAGGTGCCGACTGCCTTGGCGGTCAGGATCTCGCCATCCACCATGCGCCCGGTATCCCCCGACCATAGCGTGGCAATCAGCGTTACCAGCAACACCACCGCGAGCAGCGACGGGCCCAACCAGATCCGTGGCTTGAGCCACGCCCGCTCCTGGGCTTCACCCTGGTCGCCCAGATTGAGCATCATCACCACGAATACGAACAACACCATGATCGCCCCAGCGTAGACAATCACCTCCATGGCCCCGGCGAATGGTGCCCCCAGCGCGAAGAACACCAGCGCTACCGAGATCAGTGAGACGATCAGGTAGAGCAGCGCATGCACCGGGTTGGTGTTGGTGATGACGCCCAATGTAGCCAGTACAGCAACCAGGCCACTCAGGTAGAAGGCGATTTCCATGGCTATCTCCTGCTGGTGAATGCGACTTACGGCAGCAGCGTCTTGACGTCGATCGGCTGTTCCTCATTTTTCGCCCGTCCCTTGTCCTTGCCGGCGATCGACATCCCCGCCACTTTGTAGAAGTGGTAATCGTGGTCCTTGCCCGGGCCATCGATCAGCAGGTCCTGCTTCTCATAGACCAGTTCCTGGCGTCGATACTCGCCCATCTCGAAGTCGGGGGTGAGCTGAATCGCCGAGGTCGGGCAGGCCTCTTCGCACATGCCACAGTAGATGCAACGCGAGAAGTTGATGCGAAAGAACTCGGGATACCAGCGGCCATCCTCCTGTTCGCCCTTCTGCAGCGAGATGCAGGCGACGGGACAGGCCACCGCGCACAAGTTGCAGGCCACACAGCGCTCCTCACCGTCAGGGTCCCGGGTCAGGACGATGCGTCCTCGATAGCGCGGTGGCAGGTAAACGGGATCCTCGGGGTAATTCTGCGTCTCGCGCTTGCGGAAGCTGTGCATGAAGACCATGCCCAACGTACGCAGTTGGGAGATGGTTCCCTTGATCACATTCCTGAACATGGCCATAGCTCCTCGGTCGAGGCGGATTTGTCACACCGGATCGGCAATCAGAATTACCGCCCCGGTCACCAGCAGATTGATCAACGTCAGCGGTAGGCAGAATTTCCAGCCGAAACTCATGACCCGGTCATAACGCGGCCGCGGCAATGCCGCGCGCAACAGCACGAACAGCATCAGGAAGGCCGCGACCTTGAGCGCAAACCAGACGATCGGCGGCAACAGCGGACCGTGCCAGCCACCGAAGAACAGCGTCACGATCAACGCTGAGATCAGCACCATGCCGACATACTCGCCGATGAAGAACATGCCGAATTTCATGCTCGAATACTCGATGTGATAACCATCGGCAAGCTCCTGTTCGGCCTCGGGCTGATCAAATGGGTGACGATGGGTCACCGCAATCCCGGCGATCAGGAAAGTGCAGAAGCCGAAGAACTGCGGGATCACGAACCACAGCCCCTGCTGGGCGTTGACGATTTCACGCATGTTGAACGAGCCGGTCATCGCCACCACGCCCATCAGCGCCAGCCCCATGAAGACCTCGTAAGACAGTGTCTGCGCAGAAGCGCGCATGGCGCCGATCAGCGCGTACTTGTTGCCGCTCGACCAGCCGCCGAACAACACGGCGTAGACGTTGATACCGGCCATCGCGAGGAAAAACAGCAAACCGATATTGAGATCAGCCACTCCCCAGCCGGGAGTGATAGGGATGATCATGAACGACAGCAACAACGAGGCCATGGCGATCACCGGCGCCAGCACGAATAGCGTGCGATCAGCAAACGGCGGGACCCAGTCCTCCTTGAAGAAGATCTTGATCATGTCGGCGACCAACTGCAGTGAACCGAACGGCCCAACCCGGTTGGGCCCGTAACGGTCCTGCCAGAGCCCCAACAAGCGACGTTCGACCACCGTCATGGCCGCACCCAGCAATACTGTACCCAGCAGGATGGCCAACGCCTGGAGCATGGCGATCAGGCTGGCGGCGACTAGCGGCGTCAACCAGCTCATCGGCGGTCTCCTGTCTCATCGCCACGCCGGGCCATGGCCTCTGCATCGTGACCGTTATTCATCACCGGGCCAATCATCACCGGGCCAAGCTCGGCCCAGTCACCGCTGACAAATGCTGGCTCGATGCCCGCCGGAACACCGATCAGCCCCGCAGGGAGCGCGGCATCGAGCTGCACAGGAAGGTTGATCCGGCCACTGCCGGTGAACACACTGAGCAGATCGCCCTCACTACAGCCCAGCTGCTGAGCATCGTCGACAGACAGTCGCAACGCCGCCGGTGCAGTACGCTCGACGATCGGTGCGGCGCGTGACGAGGTTTCCTCGCCACCAAACAGCCGCGGCAGCACCACTATCTGCCAGGCTGAATCGCGCGGCGTGAAGCGCTCTGGCAGCGCGATGAAGTATTCGTATTTACCCGGGCGTGGATGCAGCAGTCGCACCCCGGGATCGCCGGCGCTCAAGTGGCCACCGACCTCGTCGGTGAACTTGTTCCATGCCTGCGGCGAGTTCCAGCCCGGCGCCCAGGCGAAAGCAACCTCTTCACGCGGCCTATCGAAACCGTTATAGCCCTCCATCGAGAAGGTGAGCGGCGAATCGACGTCCTGCGAAGCGCGCGGCTCGCTGACGTCGAGATGAGCGCGCATCGCGGTGCGCCCGCTGTAGCGGTGCGGCTCGCGAGCCAGCTTGAGCCCGCGCACCCGGTAATCGGCGCTCGGTGATGCATCGAGGATGTCATGTAGTTCGGGATAGCGCTCGGCACAGGCCCGAGTCACCGTATCGAAGGTGACCTCACCGACATCGTGACGCAGCACCTCAGCACGCAAGGCATGCAGCCAACGCCAGCTTTCATGGATGCGCGTCTCGGGGCGAATGTAGCGCGGATCAAACACCTGAAAGAAACGCTGGGCGCGCCCTTCCAGACTGACCAGCGTGCCGTCGGCTTCGCTGAAGGCTGCCGCTGGCAGCCCCAGATGGGCATGCTGCCAGGTGCCGGTGCGCTGGTGGTCAAGCACAATCACCGTCTCGGCTCGCGCCAACACCGCATCGACCCGCTCTCGCGGCGCACGCTGATAGAGGTCGTTCTCGAGCACTACCACGGCATCGGCATGCGCGTTCTCGAGTTCGTCGAACGCCCACTCCAGTGACTCGCCGCCCAGCATCGTCAGCCCGGTGCTGTTGGCCTCGCCGCGCACCAGCAACAGACTACCCTGCCGAGTCTGCCGCGACAGCGCTCGGGCCACGCTGCCAGCGGCCTCGATCACCATCGGCGAGCCCAGCGAGCCGCCACTGATGACCAGCGGACGACGCGCCTCAAGCAAGCGCTCGGCGATCGTTTCGGCTTCCCGCCGTGTGGCTTCCTCGAGGCCTTCGACCGCCGGTGCCGTTGCGTCAATGGCGTGCGCCACGGCAAAGCCAAGTCGTGCGATATCGTCCGGTGCCAGCCTCCAACTGGCGGTACTGATGTCATCGAGCCCGGAGGCAATTGGGTAGGCGATGAAAAGCGGATGATAGCTGTCCTGACCGAGCGTCCTGACGGCATCATCGTTCCAGCTCGGAATATCACGTTCGGCGGCCAGTTCGGTACGTCGCGCGGTGACTGCCTGACGCACCGTCAGCCCGACGCGGGCGGCGCTGGCAATCAAGTCCTCGCCGAGCACCAGCACAGCATCGTGATCCTCAACGTCACGCAGCGTCGGAGTGGGCAATCCGCAAGACTGGTTGAGCGCCTGCATTGTCGCCAGGCACACCAGCTCTTGCGCGGCGATACCGGTCGAGAAGTTTCCCTCGCCAACCAACTCACGCAGTTGATGGTTGCTTTCGAGACTCGCCCGTGGCGAACCGATGCCGATCACCCGACGTGCGTTGCGCAACAGGTCGGCGCCGCGATCCAGTGCCGCATCGACCTCCAGGTTGAGCGCTGCGTCGTTGCGGTCGATGCGCCACTCGGGGCGAAGCGGGCGATCGCTACGATTGACGTAGCCATAACCGAAACGGCCGCGATCGCAAAGAAAGTAACGATTGACCTCGCCATGGTAACGATTCTCGATGCGTCGGATATCTCCATAGCGCTCGCCGGGACTTATATTGCAGCCCGAGGCACACTGATGGCAGATGCTCGGCGCAAACTGCAGGTCCCACTTGCGGGTGTATCGCTCGGAGTGAGTCTGATCGGTAAATACTCCGGTCGGGCAGACCTCAGTGAGGTTGCCGGAGAAGACGCTTTCCAGCACGCCTTCCTGGTGACGGCCGAAGTAGATGTTGCTGTTGGCGCCGAAGGCGCCAAGATCGGTGCCTCCAGCGTAGTCACGATAGAAACGCACGCAGCGATAGCAGGTGATGCAGCGATTCATCTCGTGGGCGATGAACGGCCCCAGATACTGATTGCGATGAGTGCGCTTGCGAAAACGATAACGCCGCCGATCATGGCCGGTCATCACCGTCATGTCCTGCAGGTGACAATGGCCGCCCTCCTCACATACCGGGCAATCATGCGGGTGGTTGATCATCAGCCACTCGATGACACTGGCACGAAACTCGCGCGCTTCGTCGTCGTTGATCGAGATCCTGCTGTCATCGGCCGCCGGGGTCATGCACGACATCACCAGCATGCCCCTGGTATCGTCGGCGTCCTTGTATTGCTTGACCGCACACTGGCGACAGGCACCGACGCTACCCATCGCTGGGTGCCAGCAGAAATAGGGCACATCGAGACCCAGCGACAGGCAGGCACTAAGCAGGTTATCCGCCCCATCGACGTCGTAGCTCTGTCCGTCCACGTGAATCGTCGCCATTCGGTTACCTCACCTTCAGGTGAACGAGTCCGCTCATACCGCACCCACAGGAATCGGATCGGCATGGGCACTGCGCGGTGGATGCACGACACCACGCTCGAACTCCTCACGGAAATACTTGAGCGCCGACTGCAGCGGCATCGCCGCCCCCGGAGCATGGGCGCAGAACGTCTTGCCCGGCCCCAGGTCGCTGCCCAGTTTGTCGAGCATTTCCAGATCGCCGCGCTCGCCTTCGCCACTCTCGAGCGCCTGGAGAATCCTGACGGTCCACGGCAAACCATCACGACACGGCGTGCACCATCCGCACGACTCTCGGGCGAAGAACTGCTCCAGGTTGCGCACCAGCGACAACACGCTCTGATCCTCGTTGACCACGGTCAGCAGTCCAGTCCCCATACGGCTTCCCAGCTTACCGATGGTGTCGAAGTCGAGCGGTTCGTCGAGGTGTTCGGGCAATAGAAAGCCCGTGCTGCCGCCCCCCGGAAGCCAGGTCTTGAGTGCTCGGCCATCGCGCATGCCGCCGGCACGCTCTAGCAACTCGCTGCCGCTGGTGCCGATCGGCAACTCCCATAGTCCCGGCATAGTGACCTTGCCGGAGACGCCATAGAGTTTGGTCCCACCGTCGTTGCTGAGCTCACCGGACAGATCCTGATACCACCTGGCGCCGCGGAGCATCACCGCCGGAGCGTTGCAGATCGTTTCAACATTGTTGACCACGGTGGGCTTTCCCCAGGCCCCTGACTGACCAGGGAACGGTGGCTTGGCACGCGGGTTGGCACGATTACCCTCCAGCGAATTGATCAGCGCCGTCTCCTCACCGCAGATATAGCGCCCAGCACCGGTGTGCAACGCAATGTCGAAGTCGTAACCGCGGCCCGCGATATCATTGCCTAGCCAACCAGCAGCACGCGCCTCATTGATTGCATGCGTCAAGGCATGGGCGGCCTCGACGTACTCACCGCGCAGGAAGATGTAGCCGAAACGCGAGTGGTTGGCATAACCAGCGATGATCATGCCTTCGATCAGCAGGTGTGGCAGCTGTTCCAGCAGCAACCGGTCCTTGAAGGTGCCCGGCTCCATCTCGTCGGCGTTGCAGACCAGGTAGCCACGCGGGATATCCGGTCCCTTCATGGTCAGGCTCCACTTCATGCCCGCCGAGAAGCCAGCGCCGCCGCGCCCGCGAACATTGGCGTCCTTCATGGTCGCGACCACGTCATCGGGAGACTGATGATTGAGCACCTCACGTGCGGCGACATACCCTTCCTTGTCGAGGTACTCGTCTAGACCGACCATTGCGCCGTCGTCGGCCAGTCGCCAGGTCAATGGATGAGTTTCGGCGCGGCGCTCGGCGGCGCTCTGACGCAGCTGGCAGTGATAACGGCTGACGCTCATGCATAGCCCTCCAGCAAGTTGGCCACGTCATCGGCTGCAACGGGGCCGTAGGTGTCATCGTCGACCATCAGCGCCGGACCACGGTCGCAAGCGCCCAGACAGCACACCGGCAGCAGCGTGAAACGACCATCCTCGGTGGTCTGGCCCAGACCGATACCCAGCCGTGCCGACAATGCCTCAAGCAGTTGATCGCAATCGTTGAGGAAGCACGAGCTGCTGTCGCAGACCAGAATCACATGCCGCCCCACCGGCTGACGGAAGATCAAGCTGTAGAAGGTCGCCACGCCCTCGACGGCGGCCGGGCCAATCCCCAATACTTCGGCGATAACGGGAATGGCTGCATCGGGCACCCAACCATGACGGCGCTGAACGATCTTGAGCGCCTCGATGCAGGCCGCCTGAGGCTGCTCGTAATGATCGCGTTCATGCTCGATGGCATGGCGATCCTCCTCGGCGAGATTGAAACCTTCGCCATCACTGGCGATCTGTCGTGCGCTCTCGGTCATGTCAGCGATCCACGTCAGCCATCACGAAATCGATACTGCCCAGGTGAGCAATCAGGTCGGGTACGAAGCCACCACGCATTACCGCCGGGATCTGCTGAAGATGCGGGAAACTCGGCGTGCGAATGCGAGTTCGGTAGCTCATGGTATTGCCGTCACTGGTCAGGTAATAACTGTTGATCCCCTTGGTCGCTTCGACCATCTGCTGCGACTCATTGGGCTCGAGTACCGGCCCCCAGGAGACCTGCAGAAAGTGGGTGATCAAGGTTTCGATGTGTTGCAACATCCTTTCGCGCGGCGGAGGCGTAGTCAGCGGATGGTCAGCCTTGTAATCACCGTCCGGCATGTGGTCGATGCATTGCTGGATGATGCGCAAGCTCTGGCGCATCTCCTCGATACGCAGTTGGCCGCGGTCAAAGGCGTCGCCATTACTACCCAGTGGCACCTCGAAATCGAACTTCTCGTAACCCGAATAAGGGCGCGTCTTGCGCAAATCGAAGTCACAGCCGGTAGCGCGTAGATTGGGGCCGGTGATCCCCCAGGCCAGAGCGTCTCTGGTGGTGTATGCCGCGATGTGTCGAGTACGTTCGCGGACGATGGCATTCTCCATCATGGCCCGTTCGTACTCGCGCAGCCGTTTGGGCATCCAATCGACAAAGCCCTGCATCAGGCGATCCCAGCCCCTGGGCAGGTCCTGAGCCACCCCGCCGATGCGAAACCACGCCGGGTGCATACGAAAGCCGGTGATCGCCTCGATGACTTCGTAGGACTTCTGACGATCGGTAAAGGTATAGAACACCGGCGACATGGCGCCCAGGTCCTGCAGATAGGTGCCAAGGAAGAGTAGATGGCTGCTGATACGGAATAGCTCAGCCATCATGATACGAATGGTCTGGGCGCGTTCAGTCACCTGAATACCGGCAAGCTTCTCCACCGCCAGGATATACGGAAAATTGTTCATCACCCCGCCGGTATAATCGACCCGGTCCGTATAGGGAATGTAGCTATGCCAGGTCTGGCGCTCGCCCATCTTCTCAGCGCCGCGATGGTGATAGCCAATGTCCGGCACACAGTCGACGATTTCCTCGCCATTCAGCTGCAGTACGATACGAAAGGCGCCGTGTGCTGAGGGGTGATTGGGCCCGAGGTTGAGAAACATGAATTCGGTGTCGGCCTGCGCACGCTGCATGCCCCAGTCTTCAGGTTTGAACCTCAGTGCCTCCTGCTCGATATCCTGACCCTCGACGGTCAGCGTATAGGGATCGAACTCGGTAGCTCGTGCGCCATGATCCTTGCGCAAGGGATGGCCATTCCAGGTCGGCGGCATGAGAATCCGCGCAAGATGGGGGTGGCCACGAAAATCGATACCAAACATGTCCCACACTTCACGCTCGTACCAGTTGGCATTGGGATAGAGTGACACGCTGGTCGGTAGTGTCAGGTCCTCTTCGTGCAGCGCCACCTTGAGCATGATGTCGCGGTTCCGCGTTATCGACAGCAACTGATAGAACACCGTGAAATCCGAAGCCGGCAGGCCGCGTCGGTTGCTGCGCAGGCGCTCATCGATCGCCGACAGGTCATAGAGCATGTCGAATGGCTCGGGCACATCGCGCAGGAAACTCAGTGCTTCGGTCAATATTTCGCGGGATACCCACAATACCGGCATGCCAGTCAGCGTCGACTGCTCGAGAACCGCTTGATCACCGAAACTCTGCTTGAGCGCACCAACGATGGGGTCGTCGGCGGCTGTCGAATCGGGTGTTGATGTGGCAACGCTCATGAACGTGACCTGGCTCCTGCAACGAAAAATGGACTCACGGATCAGATACTATCGGGCGTACGCAACTCGGTGGCCTGGATGCGCCTATCGCGATTCTTCTCGCGCTGCGAAGGCATTTCGGCTCGGTAGACGCCCTGGTCGCCAACCACCCACGACAGCGGCCGCCGCTCCTGCTGAATAGAGTCCTGGAGCAGCTGCAAGCCCTGCAGGAAAGCCTCGGGGCGAGGCGGGCAGCCGGGCACGTAAACATCGACAGGCAGGAACTTGTCGACACCCTGAACTACCGAGTAGATGTCGTACATGCCGCCAGAGTTTGCGCATGAGCCCATCGAGATCACCCACTTGGGCTCGAGCATCTGGTCGTAGAGCTGCTGGATCACGGGGGCCATCTTGATGAAGCAGGTCCCGGCGATCACCATGAAATCCGCCTGGCGCGGGGACGCACGAATCACCTCGGAACCAAAGCGGGCGATGTCGTGGGGTGCAGTAAACGCCGTGGTCATCTCCACATAACAGCACGACAGGCCAAAGTTATAAGGCCACAGAGAGTTCTTGCGCCCCCAGTTCACGGCTGAATTGAGGACCTCTTCCAGCTTGCCGGTGAAAACGTTGCGATGGATCTGCTGCTTCATCGGGTCGTCTTCGACCCGTTGGCGCTCGCCCAGTGGGTAGCGCTCATTCGCTGGCGCATCCTCTTCTGCACGTGTGAGGGTGTAAGTCATACATCTCCTCCCGCTAAAGGCTAACTGTCACATCGTTATCGAACTCGTGATCGACCCCCCGAAACCGGCGTCGGTCAGACCTCGCCTGGAGCCAGGGCCAAGGCCAGGTCAAGAGCCGGGATCGCGCGTGTTGCGTTTCGGGGCCCAATCGAGGGCGCCTACACGGCTGTCGTAAATCAACCCTGCAAGCAGAATAAAGATGAACACCGCAGCCCCGGCGAAGCCTGTCCAGCCCGTCTCTCGCACGGCTACGGCCCAGGCAAACAGGAATACGGCTTCAATATCGAAGATCACGAAGAGCATCGCGACCAGGTAGAATTTGACGGAGAAACGTTGGCGAGCACTCCCCGTACCGATCACGCCGGACTCGAAAGGCAGGGATTTGCTGCGCCCTTTACTGCGCCCTCCGAGCAGGCTTGCGACACCGATCATGAAAGCGCACAGCGCAATAACGGCAACGACAAAAAGTCCGACAGCCCAGTACTGTGCAACGGTCACGGTAGCATTCTGGTCCATGCATGCCCTCGTCCAGATCTTGAACGGGAAACAGGCCGAATCGCATACTGATCGACTATCGTTTTTAGTTCTTTTGACCTGTCATTTGCCCATACGAGTCAAGCATAGGAGATCATTGGGGAATTGTCAGAACATGCAGTGTTTTCGAAGGACCGAAGACCACGTTATGCGGTATGAGAGGAGTGAAACCAAGCGGGTCCCGGGGTTGCCAAAAATCGAGGAGCAGTGCTTGATAAAGGCGCTTCAGAGTCCGCTCAATGACTGACTGGAGGCGGTCGAACGTCACCACCATATCCCCGGGGAAGGCAGCCTGGCTGACCCGGAAAGCCCCGGTTCGGGGGGAATGATCCACCTATTACCTGGCAGGTGGGAACTTCTCGAGAAAAGGCCCGGGGTGCAGCTCAGTGCTCCCGGGCGTTACCTTTACGGTGATTTACCGCACCTCTGGTGCCGCTCGATTGCCGTAATCGACAGGCACCCAAGCATAGCCTTCATGTGCCTTGCGAATATGGCCGATACCCGGGAAAGGCATATGGGGCACGGCAACAAGCTCACCGTCTTCGGCGAGGGCCGAAAAGGCCGTTGAGCGCGCGCTAGCGGCCTTTTCTGGGTCGACGTCATAGGCAATGGTCACCGATGGATCCGGGAACTGCACGGCCGCCACGTGAATGATATCGCCGATGAAGGTGAGCGTCTGTCCCTGACTCTCCAACGTGTAGAAGGCACTGCCTGGCGTGTGGCCCGGATGAAGAGACGCCGTCAGGCCGGGGAGTATTTCCGTAGCCCGATCGAAGGAGTCGACTTTTCCGGCGTCGACATAGGGCTTCAGGCTGGTGATTGCCTGCTCAAAATAACTCATGTCATAGTCGGCACGCTCTGCGTTCTGACGATCCAGAAAGAAGTCCACGTCCGGCTTGCCGACATGGACCCTGGCGTTGGGAAAGACGAGCTGTCCATCCCTGGTGAGTCCGCCCATATGGTCGGAATGAACATGGGTGAGCAGGACGTCGGTGATCTGCTCAGGCTCAACTCCTGCGGCATGCAGACTGTCGATCACCTGGTTGCCCAGCCCCGGTCCGAACAGTGTGCCCACGCCCGTATCCACAAGGACGAGCCGATTGCCCATCTCGAGTAGAAACGCATTGATCGATGCTTCGACGGGGTTGGCCTGATAGGCCCCTTCCAGCATGGCATCGATTTTTTCGTTGGTAATACCATGCAGGAGCTTATGCAGGTCCTGTGGCACTGTACCATCGGAGAGAGCCGTGACCCGAACATCCCCTATCATGACGGCATAGGTATCAGCGCCCTGTTGGACAATACCCGGCGCATGGTCTTGAGCGAGGTCTGCGGTCGCAAAGACCGGTCCCGAAGCAACCACCCCCATCAATACAGCAGAAAGCATAAAGGTACGTACAGCCATTGGTCTGTGTCCCTGTTCCAGTGAATGTCAGGGCCAGAGCATAGGGGGCGCGATGATTGTCGGGAAATCGATGACCGCGATATCTTGCATAACCCGCACTGATAGCTCATGTATCGACCTGTCAGAACAGGAATGAAACCAGGAAACTCCAATGCCCGACCGCTTGAGCGAAATTGATATTGGATTGTTGATGGCGTTCGAAGCCCTGATCCAGGAGCGAAACGTCAGCCGCGCGGCAGACCGGCTGGGAATTACCCAACCGGCTCTTTCGGGGCGACTGACGCGCTTGCGTACAATCTTCGGTGATCAGCTTTTTGTCCCGGTCGCCGGTCGAGGCGTGACACCAACTCCCCATGCCAAGGTGTTGGGAGCGACATTGCCCCAACTGCTGGGCCATCTGCGCGAGTTCATCGGGCCATCTCCCTCGTTTGACCCGCAGGAAAGCGATCGTGAGTTTGTCATTGCGGCCTATGACAACCCCGCCATCATGCTGGGACCGGACATTGTTCCCGCGCTCAAGCGGGCGTCGCCCCATATCAGGATCTCATTCGTGGTGCCGAATCCCGAGACGATCACGCAGGCCCTCGATCGTGGGGATATCGATATGGTCATCGGTCTACCCCGACCGGACGATGGCGGCTTGATTGGTCGGACACTGTTCACCGATGAATTCGTGACCGCGCAACGACATGGTCACCCGAGGGGCAGCCAACCGATCACGCTGGACGAATTCTGCGCCGCCGAACATATGTTGGTGTCGACCAACGGAGGAGGATACAGGGGGCCGGTGGATCGTGCGCTCGACAAGCTGGGCCGCTCGCGTCATGTCAGTCTGTCGGTCCAGAGCTATGGCCTGGCACCGCTCATCCTCAGCAACAGTGATCACCTATGCACGCTGCCTCTCCGTTTCCTGCGACGCTTCGAAACCATGGTCGACCTGTTTGCTCCTCCGCTGGATGTTGACAACATTGAGCTCTACGCCCTCTGGCATCCGCGCATGAGAGACGACCCAGCGCATCGCTGGTTTCGTGAGCTGGTGTTTGAGGTAGCTCAGGCGAAGCATCAGGTGGAGAAAATCTGATCGAGGCCTATCAACTCGGTGGCGAGTAGCTCGTAGATACCGCCGGCTTCGACAGCTCAACACAGCAGCAAAGGGCTGGAGTTCGTGCCGTAGAGTTTGCCTGGAGGAAGGAGCTACGGACACAAAAAAACCGCCTCCAAGGGCGGTTTTGATGTTGCAGCAAGTCTTTGATTTACAACCATCTAGAGGATGGTGCCGACACCAGGAGTCGAACCCGGGACCTACTGATTACAAGTCAGTTGCGGGTTTCCGGTCGGACAAAAACTAGCTGCAGTACATCATGCGCAATAAAATTCGTCTCTACGACCAAGCGTGCAAGAAGGGGCTGTTTATTCCCATCTGCGATCTTGCATCACATTGGCGATTAGAAGCATGGCCAACACCGACAGGGATGTCAACCCACCAAACATACGTTTTGGCTCAGTGAGGAGGGCAGCCCCCTCACCTCTCATCGTTCTTGTTAGCTAAAGAGCTGTAGTGGATTACGACACAAAGTGATGGGTGGCACCACAAACCTCAAATCATCCGCCGCCCATTGTTGATTACCGAGCGACCTGTGGTTTGGCGGTAGTGTCCGCGATCAATCCTCGCTTGCGGCAAGCGCTTGGTGGTGGGATGCGATTGCCAACGGCACGGCGACAACGCCACAGCATACCAGTACCAGACCGAGCGCTTGG
Organism: Halomonas huangheensis; assembly: GCF_001431725.1. Taxonomy (NCBI): domain Bacteria; kingdom Pseudomonadati; phylum Pseudomonadota; class Gammaproteobacteria; order Oceanospirillales; family Halomonadaceae; genus Halomonas; species Halomonas huangheensis. The sequence continues at coordinate 4,313,461 of NZ_CP013106.1, forward strand.
CTCCATGCCGCAAGGACAAGCCCTCCCCCCAGCATCAGGTAATAGAGCAATCCCAAGAGTGCACCTGCGGTTCCGGCTCGGTCACCATAGGCGGTCAGGGCAGTTGCCAGAATATTGGGGATCGCAACCCCGTAGGCGAGTACCACCAGCATCATTGGAAGAATGAATAGCCAGCTTGTGATCGACGCTGCGACCAGTACACTACCGGCCAATGTCAATAGCGAAGCCAGCGTCACCAGTCGCTCCGAGCTCCAGCCGCGTCGAAGGAGACGTTTGTTCAATATCGATCCGAGTACCACACCGAAGGCCAGTGCCAGCCCGCTATAACCGAACGCTTCTGTAGACAGACCCAGCCGTTCGAACTCAAACGGTGCCAACTGGTAATAACCAAATAGTCCGAGGTTGAAGAGTGCCACCAGAATTGCTGTGCGCCAGATTGCCAGGTCACGCAGCATCATGATCAGTGTCTTCAGCAGTGGCATCGTTAGCACATGACGAGGTCGCGTTTCTGGAAGCGTCACCGCTGACCATCCGAACAACACGAAAGCCAACAGGGCAAGGCCAGTGAATACGCCCTGATGACCAAATTGACTGCTCAGGGCCGAGCCAGTCATCATCCCGATTGCCGGGCTTATCGCCAGAGCGATGCCCATTACAGAAAACACCTTGGCAAGTTCAGCGCCGGCGAAGGTGTCACGTAGCATGGTCTGAGTACCGACCGACCCAACGGCGGCGCCAAAGGCGGCCAGCATCCGAGCGGCCAACAGCATTTCGAACTGGTGACTGAGCAGTGCTGCCACCGAGGCCACGCCGTAGACGAGCAATCCTACGAGCATTGCCGGTCGGCGACCGATCCGGTCGCACATCCGCCCCCAAACGACTACGCCAAGTGCGAAGGCCAGGAAATAGAGCGACAGGGTTTGCGCGGCCTGTTCGGCGGTTACCGAAAAGCCTTGTGCAATCTTCGGTAGTGCAGGGCTGTATATGGTTTCCACGATCTGCGGAAACATCATTAGAGCCGTGGCTAATGTGAGCCCAATGTTACGTTGCATGACGTTCCCATTCTCTTTCCAGTGTTTTCGCTGGCCCTAATGTCGCTTTATTCGTTAGAGTCTGTTACAAACAATCAGGCAATAAGCATCGGAAATCGGACAGAACATGCCTTGGCTGAAATCTGATGACAGTTTTAACCCGGATAGCTTGGGGCAGCCGGTGATCGGTATCGCCGCCGATCTTGGACGGCACGATTCTGGCTTGCACCAGCACGAGATGGGACAATTGCTATTCACACAGAGCGGCTGTATCCGCATCATGCTGGCCGACTACCTCTGCATGTTGCCGCCAACACGTGTCGCTTGGATTCCACCGCGCACCCTGCATCGGGCACAAATGACGGAAGCGGTCGACTATCGGTCCGTATATCTCAAGGTGGCGCCACATTGGAAGTTGCCGACCCAAGTCGAGATAATGGATGTGACACCGCTGCTGCGCGCGGCGCTGGAAAGAATTGCCACGGCTGAAATCGGAATGAACTGGGATAGTGGAGTCGGAGCCAACCTACTGGCAGTGTGCCTTGATGAAATCAGCGCCGCCCGGCGCGAACCCATGTTGTTACCATTACCTATGGATCGGCGACTTGCGAGATTGCAAACTGACAGACTGCCACCTTCACTCGGAGTGTTGGCAACCCAGGTAGGAGCAAGTGAGAAAACCATCAGCAGGATATTTCGTCGAGAGACGGGGCTCGGCTACCAACAATGGAGGCAGCAGTGGCGATTGCTCAAAGCAGTGGAGTTACTTGCCAGACAGCAAAGTATCGCATCCGTGGCCTTTGACCTCGAGTTTGCTAGCGACAGCGCCTTTATCTCCTTCTTCAAGCGTATGACAGGACATACACCTCGCGCGTATATCCTCTCATCAACGTCAAAAACCTAAGGAAACGTGGCATAAACCCCGCCGGAGCCGCCTGTTTGCCACCTCTAGCCATCCAGCCGCCGTTTGACAGAGCTTTCGATGAAGCAGGTCTCGTTCGCCTAGGCTGAGCTGAGCATCAGAGCAAGCAGAAGGTCACCCGCCGGGATCGGTTCCTCGCTCAGCTGTTCACCTTCGGCAATCTGGCGCTGGCTAGGCGATGCCATGGCCATGCTAACGGGTGTCTGGAATCTGGCTTGGCAGCCGGGTACCCCCGCTGCCGGGAAAACAGGTCACTTGAGGCAGTCTTGCAATGACCGCTGAGGCGATGATCTTGGCCACGCTGAACACGTCAGCCGACCGGAACCGAGTTGAATTGTTCAGCGATTGGGGAAGTGGGAGTCTGTGCAGACTCCCATCGCCACGGTACAAGGCAGGAAAATTGCCGAAGAATCGCATCATCTGCTGAGGCGGTGCTTTAGCACGAAACATTTCTCGACCAGCAGTACCCATACCATGCAAGTGGAACGAATGTTTACCGGGATCAATACCAATCAGCACCGACAGGGATGTCAACCCACTAAACATACGTTTTGGCTCAGTGAGGGAGTCAGCCCCCTCACCTCTCATCATCCTTGTGAGCTAAACCGGCAGCCGCGTGTTCAACGCGCGACGCATCGCTTCAACGTCTGGATGGATGTACTCCATCGTGGTGCGTATGTCGGTGTGGTGAAGTATGCTCTGCGTGATATGGATATTCCTTTCGGGACTATCCATGAGGCTCGTTCCCAGGAAGTGACGAAAACGGTGGGGAGACATCTTGTACCCCGTGAGTTCCGACAACGATTGAAAGAATCGCTCCACCTGCCATGTGTCCATCGTCGTTCGCTTATGGCGGTGACTAAACCGGTTCACATTGAAGAGTTGATCCTCTCTTTTGAACCCAGAGTTATGGGCTGCGACAATCAACTTGCGCATGTGCGGATACAGCCCATCAGGTATTGGCATTATACTCTCAGAATGCGTTTTCGATCCTACAGCGGACGTACGGAAAACACGTTTTTTCAGATTTACGTCACCAGCCTCTATGTGCAACAACTGGTTCAATCGTATTCCCGTGTAGAAGAATGTTTCCATCAGGCTCTGCCAGAACCAGGCAGGATGTATTTTTGAGCGTTCATCGTAGCAATGTTCATACCGTCGGCAGACCTCAAGCACCTCCCTGGCATATCGTATCTGCAAGGGTTGCAACGATCTTTTGGGTACCTTTGGTTGCTTGACCGATACATCCAGGAAAGGATTTTTGTTACACGCAATCAACTGATGCTTGATACCGAAGCTATAGAGCGCCTTGAGGTGCCTCACGTAGTTATTCCAGCTTGATTCAGTGATGCCATCAGGCTTGTCCTTGGTACGAATGATCGACACACGCCAATCAATCACCATCTGTCGTGTCACCATGCTTGGATAAGCTTCATGGCCTAAGTAGCGACGAAACAATCGGACGACACCAGTGTAGGTGCTTACGCTTTTAGGGCGAAGATGTTTATCGGCAGCATAGCGGCTCATTAACTCCAGGAACGACACATCATTCATCGGAAACTCCCTTTTCTCCCTTGGTGGTTACAAGAGTCAAAACCCAGTTGTCAGGTGGGATCTTCTGACTCACAAGTCCCGGATCTTTGATTAAATAGCCCATCAAAGTTCCGGTTTTATTCTGCCCCTCGACAGAAACTTTATGAATATTCTGCCCCTGGGTTCTGACATGTACACCCAATTTTTGAAACCGTTTCTGAACCGTTTGCCATTGATTTTTGTCATTCAACACACTGGTGCAGAAACGCTTAAAAATGCCGGGGCTGACAAGGAAGTAGGTACCATTTACTGTATGAACTGGAGCCTTTGTGTCATTGATAACGATTGAATGGTCCGCTAGACCCGCCTTCAGCCACTGCCAGAACCGCTCTCCAAGGTCTGCTGAATCATTGGAATTGTTGGTGACCTCACTAGACTTTCGTATAAGGGGAGCTGTTTTAGCAGATTCTGATGCATTTTGCTGAGATGTTTCTGATTCGTTACTATCGTTTTTCGTTATATCATCCTGTTTGTCCTCGCTTTTAACTTCCGGGAAAAGTGCCATGATGTCGTCGTCTATAGACGTCGACGCAGCATCTGACGCTTGTGAGGAGGTTGTCCCCGTCTCCGCTGGTCTGGGTACGGCGGCAGGCGTATCGGCCTGGTTCTGCGATGGTTGTTCTGGTGCAGGGGTAGATTCTTCCTGGGGAGCCGCAGCTGAGGGTGGCTGCTTCTCCTGCTCCTCGACTGTCCCTGCTCCCTGGACAGTCAATTTACCACTGAAGGAACTCGGTCTATCATCGACCCCCCAAATCAAGGTCGGGGGCACCTTGATCATGTTGAAGGACTGTTGCCAATCACCATCCGTGATGTCGCATTTCCATACGTGTTTGCCTTCTTCAACTTCCTCGATGATGCCGTGGGCATGCATCTCGCCCTGAAGCCTGTTCAGGTCGGCAGGAATGCTTTTTATCCCTTGTGCATAGATGTGCGCTTTGAGCTCGTTGATGGCACGAGGAGATACCAACCACAGCGCTTCATCGGTCAGCCAGGCTTGCCCCCCTCGCTTGTTCAGCTTGAATTGCTCCTTGACCAGGTAACGCAGACCTTCGGCCAGCTTGCGCTGAATGGACTCGATGGGTGCGGAGAGTGCTTGAACCGGATCCCCGCCGAGCGCCTTGGCAACACTGGCGCGGTCAGCCTGATGGATCAGTTCAGCAATGATGCCGCCTCGCTCGGTATGTCCTGAGATGGTGTACATGAACAGTGAGAAGAGCTTGGGCTGGCTCATCAGCCAGTCCATAACCTTTCCTCCCAGGACCTGTTGTCCCAGCAGGGTGTTGACGGCGCTATGGAGGTGATATTCCCTGCTTGCCCGATACCGCACCCGGTAAGGCTTCGGAATCACACCGTGCCATACGCGCCACTCACTGCCGTCCTGAAGGTGGATCTCGATGTCGACCAACACCTTGGCGACGTCGTGCATCAGCGCGCCATAGATGATCGCGGCACTCCACAACTCGCCGGCTGAGCTCTGATCCTCTGGTTTTGCATTGGGAGGCAGAAGGTGGCGTTGTCGAAGACGTAACCCATAACAGGCCATCTCGAGCGCGTGATCGAGCATGCCGCCGGCGTAGGCATGGTGATGGGACTCCGACGCAGGAAGTAGCTGCACCAGTTCTGCGTACCGCTCTATCGGGGCCAGCAAATACTCGTTGAAGACAGGCTGTGTCAGGGACGTTGTGTCCCACAGCATCTTGACCATGGACTGGCGACGCGGTGTCGCCAGGAGCTCCTTGCCTGCACGCGGAGTATGGAACCCCTCTGATGTTTGTGAGGTGGTCGTGGATCGCGAGAATAGGCGTCGGAGCATCGGTGGTTCCCTGCAGCTATCAATCAATCGATAGATGTGACAGGGAAATGGGGGCAAGGTGAAGCCAAAACGTTAAGTCCAGGAGAAAGCGTTTCCTGCATTGCAAGGAGCGCACTCATACCCTGTATAAACAAACAGGACGGTCCAATATTTCATGCGCAACTCTATTGAAGAAGCTAACGAATATGTCACAGTTCTATAGATGCACTACCACTACTCAGCAATCTCGCAATATTTCAGGAATGCACTTGGTGAACCGAATACTCCAGTGCTGATGTCCCATCACGTCAGAATATATTGATTAGAAAACTGACCGCATCTTGCCAGATAATTGCATGGTCCTTTGAACCCAATCACCGCCACCTAAATTCAACAAGTAATATCGATGATTAATTATCACGCCCCTTCATTTACCAATAATGACATCTTGAATGGCATCAATTCTTCTCTTCCGAAAAGTTATTTAATTCAGGCACTGGCCCGCGCCATTCTCGATATTCACGCCCCTTAGGAGTAACAGTCAACATATTAGTAGCCTCATCATGCACTACCAAATGATGATTCTCGAGAGCTGTAATAATCGCCTGACGCTCATTTGCGGAGGGTATAAGCGGCAACCAGACAGAATCAAAATATGCATATGTGACCGGTTGCGACAAGTTTGAAAGCCAATCGAGAATTAGCTGAGTTCCACGCACTAGAAAATAATTCAGGTAGCGATATTCCCATAGATATGCAATAGCCACATGTGACTCTAAGAGCTTCTCAACTGCTGCTTTTTGTTCAACAGTTAACCCTGAAGGGATAACACCCGTTGGTATAGGCCCGGGCTCAGGGGGAGCTTTATCTTTTTCTTCAGGGTTTCTATTACTTTGGTGAGTACTGACCTCTGCTCCACCTGGAAGTTTTATTTTTGCCACGCGGCGAACAAGAGCGCTAATATCCTCTGAGAACTTGAATATAAAAACGCCCAAAATCACAGCAAATATTAACGGTGGAGTGAGAATCGCTTTCACATACTCTAAAACCAATTCCGACATCTCCAATTTTCACTCCTTCATTTCAGCAACTTCGAGTCTGCACCTTAGCTCAGCTCAATGGTTATTTTATCATTCTAGTGAATTCGTAGCCTATTGATCGGCCACACTCAAGCTTGAAGTCACAAGAATGGAATCCTGTAGATCTCAGGCTGTTCCTCAATTTAATGTTGGAATAGTGAAAAACTTGCCCACTGGAGTTTTTCTGAATGTCTTATCGATGGGGGTCGCCTTCAGGTCGCAACGCAACGCAAGTTCTAGAAAGTAGTCTAGCCCAACGGTGTCAGTAACACCTAGCGACAACCACTTCTCGTCGGCATCCTCGGACAGCCACATCGGCACTGACTTGAGATGGATGTTCTCCAACGGCTTGATCCCGGGCAGGGTGATGATCGAGGCCGAGTGCACGAACTCACCCGAGACCTTGACCATCCATTCTTTGTGAATCCCACCGAACGCGAAGGCCCTGCCGTCGGCCGGCTCCAGTAGGTGAGGATGCTTACCGTCCTGACTTTCGACGAATGCAGTGGCCGGCACGATGCACCGCCTGTGCCGGTACTCAGGCTTCTTCCTCACCTTGTCGTACCGTGCGTTCACTGAGAAGTAGTCACGGTGTTGCGACAGACCTATCTCCGTCTTTGCAGGTACGGCCACCATGTAGACGGCCGCACTACATGGTCAGCGTTAGATCCAGTGATAATGCAGATCTACACGTATGGCATGAACCTTCAACTTGAGCCTTCCATTCCATAAACCGCCAGCTTGTTCCCGTCCGGATCGCGCGTGTAGGACGCGACCGCGCCGGGAGCCCAAGACCGGGGACCGACAGCGCCCTCGTCGGGCATCCCGAGAGCCAGTGCCGCCTCGTGAAACGCCCAGACAGAGGCATGATCCGGTGCTCGGAAACTGATCGTCGTTCCATTTCCCGCCGTGGCAGGCTCGCCATTTCGCGGGACTGTGACCATGAAGCTGGGTGCTCCGTCGCCCCAAAACGAGCCGGTGTCCCCCAGGTCCACGATCCGCGTCCAGCCAATAGTTGCCAACACCCTGTCGTAAAAGTTGCGTGACGCTTCGATATCGTTCGTGCCGACTGCCACATGGGTGAAGACCATCTTGATATCCTCAGGTTTGAATCGGGTTGTTTCGGATCTCGGCCAGCACCCGTGTGACGTCGCGCGAGGGCGGCAGGCCGAATAGGCGTGCATATTCACGGCTGAATTGGGTCGTGCTTTCATAGCCAACCGAGAAAGCGACCGCCGTTACTGTTCCTGCGCCGGTCAGCAGAAGCGTCCTTGCCTGCAACAGCCTCAACTGCTTCTGAAATTGGAGCGGGCTGAGCGAGGTCGCCGTCTTAAAGTGCCGATGGAAGGCCGACACCGACATGGCGGCACGACTTGCCAGTGCCTCGATGTTCACCGGCTCCATGTAGTTCTTCCGCAGCCACTGGATGACCTGATGAACGCGGTGGAGCATCGTGTCGGGCGTGGCGATGTCGCGCATCATCGCACCCATCGGGCCGGATAGGACGCGATAGAGGATCTCGCGTTCGTAGATCGGGGCCAAAGCCGGAATGTCCTCGGACCGCTCCATCAGGCGCAGAAAACGCGCCCACGCATCCAGCAGCTCAGGCGTGACGGCCGCGACGGAAAACCCCTCCTGACGCGCGTTAGGGCGGATCGGGGGGATATCGGCCAGCAAGGAAGCTATGCGTTCAGGCTCCAGCGTCAGGGCGACGGCAAGATAGGGCGCGCCATTCTCAGCCGCGTGAATTGTGCCAATGGCAGGGAGATCGACCGACATCACGAAGTAGGTGGCAGGATCGTAGCGCAGAGTCCGATCGCCGATCGACATCGTCTTCGATCCTTGCAAGATCAGATTGATCATTGGCTCATAGACTGCGGCAAGTTCGTGCTCTGGCACACGTCCCTTCACCATCGCAAGGCGCGGAATACCGGTTTCCGTCCGTTTGGTCTCGGAATGGGCCATGAGGTGGCACAACTCTTCGAGAGTTTGCTGGGTGATGTCTGCAGTCATAACCATGCTTTCGCGAGGGACCTGACACAGGTGCCCGACTTCGCGCGCTTCGCCAAGGTCGAACACGCCGGAATGCAGGATTAGGCAAGTTTGCGCCATGATCGGGTGGGTGTGGCGCTGTGAGGGTCTCTACCATTAGACAAGATAAAGGAAGGAACACCAAATGAAAATTTTGATTATCACAGGTGGAAGCCGCGGTATCAGTGCTGCCACAGCCCTCGAATGTGCCCGCGACGGAATGGGCATCATCATGATCTGAGGAGACGCCCATGCTCGACCATATTTTTCTGACTGTCCACGACCTTCCCAGATCCATCGCCTTCTACGAGGCCGTGCTGCCGACGCTCGGTATCACCGTCCGGCACAATTACGACGGGGCAGACAACCATCCTGACCTCAAGGGGTTCGGTGCCAATGGCCGCATCTTCTTTTGGCTGCGCAAGGGCGATCCCGCGCCCGACGCCGTTCATATGGGTTTCGTCGCGAACAGCGAGGCAAAGGTGAAGACGGCCCATGCCGCAGCAATCCGCGCCGGAGCGCAGAGCCTGCACGCCCCCGGCCCTCAGCTTCACTACGACCCGAGGTATTTTGCGGCGCAGGTCCGTGACCCCGACGGCTACAGCCTCGAATTCGTCTACAAGGATTGGCAACACTGATGACACACCTGATGATCTATGGCGCCGCCGGATTTACCGGGCGCATGGCGGCAACCCACGCCAAGGCAATGGGTCTCCAGATACTCGTTGCGGGACGCGATGAAGAACCCCTGCTCGCTCTGGCAGAGGAGCTCGGGGTGGACCACCGCGTCTTTGCACTCGACGACGCTGCGGCCATCGATATCGGTCTAACGGATGTGGCAGTGCTTCTGAATTGCGCGGGGCCCTTCATGCACACCGCTGAACCCCTGATGCTGGGTGCGTTGCGAAACCGCGCCCACTATCTCGACATCGCGGCGGAACTGGACAGTTACCGACTGGCCGAGAAGTTGGATCGCGCAGCCCAGGCTGCTGGTGTGATGTTTCTGCCCGGCAGTGGCGGCAGTGTCGCAATGCTCGGCTCCCTGGCTGGATTTGCGGCCACCCAGGGAGCGGAACCGCGCAAGGTCAGCGTCGCGCTGCACGTTACAGGTTCCATGTCGCGGGGATCGGCGATTAGCGCGTCGCAGAACCTGACGACGCAGACCCTGGCACGCGTGGCTGGCACTCTAGTAGACCGTGAGCCGTCGGAGTTGGTGGATTTCGACTTCGGCAAAGGGATGGTGGCGTGCTTCCCTGTGACGCTTCCCGATCTCATCACAATCTGGCGCAGCACCGGGGCATCGGACGTGGAGACCTTTGTCCATATGTCCGGAAACGCTTTTCCCGAAGGCGATCTTTCCGACCTGCCCGTTGGCCCGACTGGGGAAGAGCGCAACGCCAACCGCTACCAGGCTTCGATTCGCGTCACCGACGCCAGCGGCAGCACTGTGTGCGCGGTTCTGGACACGCTCAACGGCTACAGCTTCACGCCTCTCGCGGCGGCGGAAGCGGCGCGCCGCGTGATGAGCGGCGAGGTCCGCCCAGGATTCCAGACACCAGCTGGCCTGTTCGGACATGAATTTGCCGAAACCATCGCTGACACGCGGATCACCTTGCTGGACGCACCAGCCCATACGGAGGCTTGAAGCCATGACGAACCGAGATCACCCATCCGATATCATTGCGGTGACCGATGCTCTTTATCGCTTCGCCGCAGGTATCGATCTACGAGACAAAGACCTTCTTACCTCTGCCTTTGCTGAGGGAGCCGTGTCCGACTTTCGACCCGCCGGCGAAAAGGCGGGGTTCGAATACCCGGTGCTCGAAGGCAGAGACACGATCGTAGCTGCCCTGCTGGGATCACTTGCTGCATTGGACACTTCTCATTCTGTCAGCAATCCGCGCGTATTTCTGAGTGGTGACCTCGCACGGCTGGATGCGTTGGTGGAAGCACAACATCTCCCGCGCACAGATCACTCGCGCCACTACCTGATGAAAAACAGGTATGACGTCGAACTGGTACGCGAGGGCGGTAGGTGGATCATCCAGCGGGTGACCATCGACAATATCTGGCGGACCGGTGATCCTGCTGTTCTGGTCGGAATATGAAGCGAAACTAAACATCAGCTCCTGCGCTCGCAGTCATCGGCGCAACGCGCAGCATCAGAAAAGCCCATCTTACTTATCTCGCTGAGGGTCCGCTGTTGCGGAGATGGTCCTGGTGCTTCGTGGCTGCAGTGGAGTATGGACCCCCTCTAATGTTTGCGAGGTGATCGCGGAACGCGAGAATAGCCGTCGGAGCATCGGTGGTTCCCTGCAGCTATCAATCAATCGATAGATGTGACAGGGAAAGGGGGCTACGCGAAGCCAAAACGTTAATCCCAAGGGCTATGGTTTCTTGCACTGCATGAGATGCCTTTCTCGTTACTGGATATTTGAACAGCTATGGCGTGGTACAGTGTCTCTCTTTACAGAGGAGAATCTCTCATGGCAGTCGAGTACGGCGTACGCCCAGCAGGAATGTCTGATGAAGAGTGGACCCTTGAGTGCCAAGCCAGAATGGTCGTTCGGCAGTACCTTGAATTTCCGGGGAAAAAAGGTGAAATTATCGAGCGATGGTCGAAGCTACCAGGCGTGACCCCAGAGAGGCTTGCTAAAGCCGAAAAAGAGCTGAGATCGTAAGCCGTTCTTGCTTCCGCGATAGGAGATAGTGGTGTGAAAAAGCACTCTCTAGACTTGCTAGAAAATGCCATCGACAGCCTATCTGAGGCTCTTTCAAAATATAACGAGGGTGAGCAAGGCAATGAAAAGTCCTATAAATTCGCAATATTACATCTCTCTCATTTCATCGAACTGATATTCAAGCATTACATATCTGAACAACACAGCTTATTGATATACAAAAACCCTTTTGCCGAAAAACTTGATCGGAGCAAAACAATTGGCTTCTGGGAGTCAGTCAATTTCATTTCTCATGAAACAGGTCAGATTGCGCAAAATTCTGAATTCAGAAGAGATCTAAATTGGCTCAAAAAATTGCGCAACGATATTGAACACTACAAATTCGACATGAATGTCGAAGAAGCCCGAGAGACAATTGGAAGAATATTTAGATCTGTACTAGAGTTTTTTGAGTTTGTAGGCATCCTGAATTTAGAAAGCTATGTCCCTGCGGAATTAAGCGATACATTCCGCGCACTATCAGACGAATATGAAGAAAAATTACAAAGGGCGACAAGGGCTGTAGAAAATGCTGAATCTGAGGCTTTCTCCGGATATCGATTAAAAGAATATGATCAAGTAAGCTGGAGAAAGCTGAATTGCCCTGATTGCGGAAATTCGCTCATGATCCCCAACGAAGACTCTGACACTGGCTACAAATGTGAATTTTGTGGTAATGAAGATAGTGATGAGATCCCAGTGTATTGCACCATGTGTGGGTGTGAAGGCGTTGCAGATGACATGGTCACTTGGTGGGATGACGAACATGGCAATTTAGAGAACCGTTGCTATTACTGCTCAGGCCAACATCATATGGACAAAGATGACTAAGTTATGCTTTAGGTAGGACATCTACTAGTCATCGTTTTTCTGTGAGATTACGAATGGCATGCCAATAGGAACCTTACTGAAGGTCTTGTCGATTGGAGTCGCCTTTAGGTCGCACCGCAAGGCAGACTCAAGCAAGTAGTTCAGCTCCTCGGCATCGGTCACCTCCGGCGATAGCCACTTCTCATAGGCATCGTCAGGCAGCCACATCGGCACCGATTTGCGGTGGATGTTCTCCAAAGGCTTGATTCCTGGCAGGGTGATGATCGATGCCGAATGCACGACCTCCCCCGTGACCTTGTCCGTCCATTCCTTGTAGATCCCACCGAACGCGATGCCGCGGCCATCAGCAGGCTCCAGTAGGTGAGGATGCTTCCCGTCCTGACTCTCAACGAATGCAGTGGCCGGCACGATGCAGCGTCTGCGCCTATACTCCAGCTTCTTCCCTACTTTGTCGTACCGCGTGTTCACTGAGAAGTAGTCCCGGTGCGGCTTTAGCCCCTTCTCTGTCTGTTGCAGGTAGAGCCACCAAGTCGCTGGACGGACGACGTGGCCATCACCAGAGCCGGTGATAATGCTGATCAAGCTCCCGGGCTTGAAATTCAGTCCGTATATCAGCTCGTTGGGATCCACTGACAGGCGATCGGCCAACTCTGCGGATCCACTCTTCTTGACCAGGACGTAGTTGGTGCACATAATTTCACCTGTATATTCATCCAGGTTTTAATGATGCCCATCACCACGGTCTCACGCAATGAGGTAGCCTCTCGCTTCTCGGCACCCTGCTTCCTGTCCCGCGTTCGCGCCGGCTTTCCGTCACCGGCTGACGACTACATGGACCGAAAGCTCGATCTCAACGAGTTCCTGATCCATCGGCCGGAGGCGACTTTCTATGCTTGGGTGCAGGGCGAGTCGATGGAAGGTGTGGGCATTTACGACGGTGACCTACTCATCGTAGACCGTGCCGAGGAAGCGCGTGACGGGGATGTTGTACTGGCCAGCCTGAATGGCGACCTCACCTGCAAGATCCTCGACGTCGCCCGACGCCGGCTGATCGCCGCCCATAAGGACTACCCGCCGATCGTCATTTCCGAGGGCTCAACCTTCGAAGTTGAGGGCACTGTGATCAGCTCCGTGAGGCTCTTCCGTGCTCGCGCTCGTTGATTGCAACTCGTTCTACGCCAGCTGTGAGCAGATCTTCAGGCCAGACCTGCGCGGCAGGCCTGTTGTGGTCCTATCGAACAACGATGGGTTCGTCGTGGCCAGGTCGAAGGAAGCCAAGGCGCTGGGCATCCCGGACCTGGAGCCGTTTCACAAGATTGAGCATTTGCTGCGTCAGCACAACGTGACGATCTTCAGCTCAAACTACCCTCTGTATGGCGATATCTCCGACCGGGTGATGACGACTCTGCAGGCGTTCAGTGGGAGAATCGAGGTCTACAGCATCGACGAGATGTTCCTGGATCTCTCCGGCATGCCCGGTGACTTCAGCGAGCTGGGCAGAGAGATCAAGGACAGTGTGTGGCAGAACGTCCGGATGCCCGTGGGCGTTGGAATAGCGCCGAGCAAGACATTGGCAAAAGTGGCCAACCACGCTGCAAAGAAGATCCCGAAATGCGGGGGTGTGTGCGTACTGGATGAGCCTCACAAGTGGGAATGGTTGCTGAAGAGAATGCCGGTGACCGGCGTATGGGGCATAGCGAAGCGACTGGCCAAGCGCCTCGAGGACCTGCGTATCTACTCCGCATGGGATCTGGCCACAGCCAACCCGAAGATCGTCAGACGGGCCAGCAACGTGAATCTTGAGCGGACGATCGAGGAATTGAACGGACGCCCGTGTCTCGGCCTTGAGGACGTGCCACCAGCAAAGAAACAGATCTACTGTACCCGAGGATTCGGTAAGCGATCCGACACGTTAGAGCCAATCCAGGAGGCAGTGGCTCTCTACGCTTCCAGAGCTGTCGATAAGCTCAGGGCTCAGCGCAGTCTGGTGACAACACTGCATGTGTTCCTGCACACCAGTCCATTTGAGCCCAACTTTGTAAGTGCGAGTGCCGCTGCGCAGCTTCCGTACCCAACTGACGATGTTCGCCTGGTTGCAGCCTTGGCCCGTCGCACGGTGGCCAGCCTATACCGCCCGGGTCACCAGTACGTGAAAGCTGGGGTGGGAATGATTGAGATTCTGGACCGTCGGCACCATCAATTCGACATGCTAGAACCCGGACAGTCAGTGCAGTCTGATAAGCTGATGGCGACGTTGGATGCAATCAAGCGGAGGCATGGCAAGGGAGCCGTGTTCCTGGCAGCACAAGGCGTAAGCCAGCCGTGGTACATGCGCCAGAAGTTCAGATCTCCAGAGTACACTACGCGGTGGACAGACATTCCTTGTGTCAAAACGTAACAGGACTTCCATTATAAGAGTTTATTTAAATGCTCCCATTAACGCACAATTCATTCGGCTTCAATGGCACCTGAACATGGCAAGAACTGTCAAATTTATCATATATAACATCCTGAAATAGCAAAACATCTATATGTTTTTCCTCGTCGGCAAAAATGCTACCCATGGCTGGATAACCCCCCTGCAACAAAAGAGTTAACGTAATTAATATAACTGCTCTAACCAAAAATGCGTTAGCCATCTTTACACATGTAACCTTGTCATTCACCGACTTTCTATTAAACCTTGAAGAAACCAGCAATTTTATCAAGAGATATTTTTTTGGATCAGTTTCACTGGACATGCTCACCAACTCTTCAATATCCACACGAGAAGAAGGTACAACGTTTAATGCTCGCAAGGCCCATAGCCCGCTAAAAAATAAACAAGAAAACGACAAGACTATTAGGCCGAAGTAAATGAAAAGAATATATTTACTATATATTCTTTCCATGGAAAATGTTGCCAAAGAAGCAAGGAGAGGTGCGAAAGCACCTACGACTGCTAAGTATACCCCTGCTTTTGTTTCCGCCGTTGACCGACGGTTGTTTTCTTGGTCATGAATCCTCCTTGCCTCATCAATATAAACATCGACCTCACTTCCCCAATCGTTATCTTTCACCTTTTCAATGTCTGCTTTTGTTTTGGATTCAATACGAGAAATCTCATCCTTGGATGGTTTCTCAAGCATAGGCCACATGATTTTAAGCAGATCCATCAACTCAACTCTCCTACTAGCTCATCGACGATAGCACTGGCAATTGGAAGCCCTGTTCTATTTTCAATCCATGCCCACTGTCCATTTGGGTTTATTTCAAGGAACCAATACCTGTCATCGAGATCTTTTACCATATCAATTGCACCAAATTTGAGCCCTAGCTTTCTGACTATATCTTTGCATTTTTGTTCTATGCTCACAGGCAAAATGATAGGCTCGTGCAATAAATCTGGAACTTCTCCTCGACGCCAATCCACCACAGTTACAGTGTTGTCTTGAGAGTGGATTGCCACAGGAAAAACCTTGCTGCCCACCACAATGATGCGTATATCATAGGCCTTTTTTATTTCATGCTGAACTATTATTGGAGCAAAAGACAAATCAATCTCATCTACCGAATCAAGAGCAGGAAGCGAAGTCGTAAAAATAATCTTCTCATTCTTATCCTCAATCAGAGCTTGGCGCAAAGGTTTTCCAATCACTGAGCGAAGAGCAGCAATACTTTTGAAAGAATTTATATCATTGGTGATCGAGGTTTCAGGGATAAGAAAGCCAATATCTTTTGCCAAGAAAAGCTGCCTGGGCTTATCTTCAGAAAGTAGAATATTAGCGGGCGAATTCAACCACATTTTATCGAGACGACTGTAAAGGCTTTTTAGGAATGATGCCCATTCAGATTCAGCATAATTGAGATGTCCGCGTTCTTCTAGATCCTGTTTAACTTCCGGCTTGCCAGGGCGACGAAAATACGCTGCTCTAACATCGCCCCCAGACAAAATATTCTCACCATCGTATATCTTCCAGTCATCCCTAGAATGAATGCCCATTTCGACACGATATTGGGGCAATGACTCTGTATTAAGACGATAATACTTGAGGCCGCGCCTTTGTAATTCAAGGACTACATAGTCCATAGTTATATCACGCTCATTCGTAACTAGAAGTATCATGCCCCGCCCTCAAATTTAATAATCATGACCATTGCTCACAATTAAAAACCATCTTCATCGTCTCTTTCCTCATCCACTTTTGTTTTTGTAAGCAACTCTATCAACGGATCTACAAATGGAAATTCATCGTCGCTTTCTGCATCGACTTCAGTTTTAGTCGATAGCTCATTGAGTTTTACTGAGCACTTGATTTTTTTACCATCACCGGCAGCCATTCTAGTCGACAATGGTACGACGTCGCCATATAAAAAATCAGAATCATCCCTCTCACTTTGAACGTCCGTCTTAGTTATCAGCTCATGATGAAAAAAAGGTGACTCATCGTCTTGCTCATTATAATTATTTGTCTTTGTAATCATTTCAGACGGCATGCCGTGACTAAGTATTACTGGAACTTCTTTCCCATCGCAGTTAACGACCCAAACATTTTTTTCTTTAGAAAAACCACCAGGCATACTTTGGCCCGCACTTCTAGGAACGGCATAACGAGTAAGTAAAGGCTGATGCTGAGCAGACGATTTCTGTGACATTTTTAATACCTCTCCTTTTAGTTTCGTTTCTAACCCTAAAGGCAATTTGCAAACAAGTGGAAGCCACAAACCCCAAACTGAACAACTCATATTGGTCGGAAAACTCCCCGAGACAAGATCGAGAGGCCATCAAGAATCAGATAACAGCGCTCGAGAGACCGACTGCCCAACGATCACTGAGAGTCGGGTCATACAGGCTTCCAGTAGGTGTTGGCCACACGCTTCGACTTCTTGAAGTAGAGAGTCCAGATTGTGGTCCAGAATGCGCTACCAAGGGCCGCTGGAATGATCTCTTCAAAGACACGACCCTCGGGAAGGGCAAAGTGCATGACAATCCCTCCTCCGATAAGCGCTACAGGTCCTGCAACCCACATCATCATAATGGCATCGCCCTTGGTCGTTTGAAGTTCGCTCGTGCTCAGGATATAAGCCAATCGGAACATGACAAAGACATTCACAACGACGATGCCATACATCGCGTTCCTATATGTCTCCCAGTTGTAGAACCCTGAAAAATCTGAGTTGCTTTCAAGACCAAGAACCGCTGTCAAAGTTACAAGGAAGCCCAGTATGGGGGCAACAATGCAGAAGAAAATGATATAGAACTTTAGCCAACCACCCACCCCCTTCAGCTCTCTTGCTTGTCAACTCCGAAGCCTGTCTCTGCGGTGCTGAAATAGGCGACGATTCAAGCTCTTCATCAGTGCTAGATTCTCCCGGTGTCCATGTGGCTTCAACGGCCTTGGTTGCAGATTCACTTTTGATAGCAGTCCCGCAGTTGTAGCAGAACCGGTCTCTGCTGGCATCAACCTCCACACCACATTCACGACAATACATTGTTATGTCCCCCAGAGTTCCCTGCTGTGAGAGCGGCTACCAGGTTCCGCCATGACAACGCCCCTACCTCAACCCTAGCCCCATCCGACCCATCCGTCAGGCATCGGCCGAGACCGGAGGTCTATTGGCAGCGTCGGTGCCTGAGTAGGAGGTCACGTTACACGACTCGATGGAATGAGTTTGCATTGGTAAACTGTTCATGAACATAGGATTCAAGGAGTGATATCCATGGAACAAATGCAATGCCCTCACTGCATGGGAGCAGTGCCCCGTGGAGCAAAGGTCTGCACCGGCTGTGGAGCGGAGATCTCTTACGGTACCCCAAAGGGGGCGATTGCACTGGCCATCTTGCTACCGATCTTTATTGCCACCAAAGCAGCAGCGTATGCTCATGCGCAATGGCAAATCGGCCTCCCCGTTCAGATTGGGACTTTTGTGATACTGCTTTGTGCTGGACTCTATCTTTGCAGGAGAGTCTATGCAAATCGGGTGAACTTTAAACGCCGGTACTACCAGTAGGGACTCGTTCGATTAAGGCCGGGTCATCTATGCCTGGGCGGTTGACCCGCGTGATGACCAGCCAGTGTGTGATCGCATCAGTCTGGATGTGTCGAACGACATGTCGATTTCGACAGCGAAGAGGAGTGCCAATGTACCCATGGGGGCAGCTGGCCACTTCGTCTACGTTCAAGGACAGGACATCATTAACATGGCCAAGAAAATAGAGAGCCCCTGTATAGCCTCCTGCCGTCTGCAAGGCGGGCTATGCGTCGACTGTGGGCGCTCGGTGGAAGAGATACGCCGCTGGAAAGCCATGAAGCACCCCGAAAAAATGGCAACGGTGAAGCGGGCTGAACAACGGCGCAAGAAAGTCAACTCTGACGAATACTAGTCGCGAGGCAATAATCTCTTATACACTTGAAACGACCTCTACCGCTCCAAGTGTATAGTGCAAAGAAAAACCTCTAGTCGCAAGATTTTAACAGAGATTCTTTCATTTCGGCCCGCTCTTCTTCGCTTGCAGAAATGTATTTCTTTATCACTTCAGGGTCGGTTGTAAATATTTCTCTATAAGCTTTGTGAAACAAAGGAAGCTTAGACGACTCATAAGCCAAAGAAACATCCTCTACTTCAAACTCTTCCAGCGCCTGGCCATCCTGGTCAACCATATCCTCCAGATATACTTCGGCATTCGCACCTGTCTTAACGCCCTGCGCTCTAAACTCCAAAATATCACTTGGCCAAACAGTGCCAGAGAACAGAGCGTCAAACTTGTTCTTCTCAATAATCCAGCCCTGATAGCCTCTCACAGGATAGTAGACTTCCTCACCTCTTTCTAAGAACATCAGGAAAGTCTTCATCTCTATTCGTGTTCGTTTATAGCCCCAGGGCTGATGTCTGATGATAAGATATTTAGTGGCTTCTTCTGTTTGAAACTCGATAATAAATCCTGCATGCACCCTAGACTTCGCCCAGCTGCTTTCACCTTCATCCTCTAGAGGCTGATATCCATCTTCCATCACGAAATGAACATGAACTCTATCAGTGGAATCTTTTTCCTTAAGGATTTCTTGGACCAGTTGAAACTGTGATCGGTCATAATTTCTATCAGAAAATATCTGATCGCTTACTCCATTCAGCCATTCTTCCTTCACACCAAACTTATCAGAAAGATGAGAAATCATCTCTGGAGTCACTTTTTCTAAAAGTGACTGCGGATCTTTTAAGACCGACGCATTTATACCGAAGGGTGATAGCATTATTGCAACTTGCGAAGGTGAAAGCTTATTCCTTGCAAATACATCATAGATCCGGCTTTCCATCAAACTGGCCTGCTGAACCATCTCGTGGCTCCCACCGGTCATCAACCCTTTTAACATCATTGCAATGAATTGCTGAGAAGACACGCCATAATGTTTCGCCTGATCGTCAACGAACTTCCTGACGGCTGGCTCCAACCTTAATGTAGTGTTAGCCCTACTCCCATCGTCGTCTTCTGCTGGGGTTATTGAAGAAGAGGGAGACGGGGCCGAGTTGGCGAGGTTGCTAAGCAATCTCAGTACAGAGAATTTTCGCGATGACATAGTAGACTCCATTTGATGTATCGATAATGACAACATACATTGCCAAAACCATAGTGGCAACACGTGTTGCCATTTTTTCCCGACCCTTCCATGAGTCTACTAAAATCCACCAACCACCCGCATCAGAACCAGATGAGAACCCCCTCCGAAGAGGGGGTAAGGTTCAAGCGACCAGCTGTCTGGCCAGTTCCATCTCGACCGACACGCCATCGCTATTGAGTGCATCCAAACCCGACTCGGGTATGTCCCCGGACGTACTCTGCGCCACGGCAATCTTGCTGGCCATCAGCCGCAGACAGGCGATCTGTGACGTCTCGGCGTAGCCGAAGAAGATCACACGCACTGCCCGGTGCTGACCGATGCGCCACGATCGGCGTGCCGCCTGCTGGAGTGTGTAGACGTTCCAGCCCGTCTGCATGAATGCGATCGTCGGAAAGTCGAGTAGATCGAGGCCCGTCTTCACCAACTCGGGGTTGGTGATCAGGACATCGATCCCCTTCTCGACCCGATCCGCGATCCAGTCTTCCCGCCGACTGGTGTCGACGCTCGAGCGCAGCACAGCCACTTTCAACCCTGCCTGCTCGAGGACGCGCTTCAGGCGGCTCGTCGTGTCACGCTTGCCGGTATAGGAGGAGTAGACCAGGACCTTACGGCCCTCAGCCTTCTCCGACCGACACATCTCGACCAACTCGCCCTCCTTGGGCATCGTCGACTCGTCATCAAAGATCGACTTGGTGAAGTTGATCAAATCCCGCGATCGCGGGTGTTTGACCATCTCAGGCCGGAAACAGCAATCAGGCCACGCCAGAAGCACATTGAGCACCACACCCAACAAGGTGGTGTCCTTGCGTGCCAGTGCTTCCTTGAGCGCCTGTGTCAGCTCCCGGGAGAGCCTGTCATAGGCACTGGCCTGGTCTGACGACATCGGCACTTCCACAAACTCCTCGTCATACGGCGGAAGTACATCACCACCGATGTCCTTGAGCTTGAGGAACACCGTAAAGGGCAACACATACCGCAGTATGCCCTTCGGCCCGAACCCCGGTGCCTTGACCGTGCGCACCGACGTTTTCCGGCCCTTCGCCGTCTTGTGTCCAATGCCCTCACGCTCGGAGTAGATGTCCTTGAGAACGCCATGTTCCCGCATGAAGGCCATGGACGCCGCACCCAGCGAATTGCGCTGGGGACGGTAGCCGTCCTCGATCATCACCGGCGTCAGAACCCGAAAGAGCAAATAGAACAGGTCGTCGGCATAGCCCCCCATCAGCGTGCCGGTCAGCAGAAGCGTCTTGTGTGCCTTTGCTGCCAGAACGCCCATGGCCTGGCCCTGTGCCGACCCCGCGTTCTTGTACTCATGCCCCTCGTCGACGATCAGCAGGTCGAAGAACTGATCAGGCAGATAGCGCTTCACGAACTCGCTCGGCTGAAAACCGCCCTCACCGAAGCCGAACTCGATGTTGGCCATCGCCCGCTCCATTCTCGTCGCCTGTCGATCGTTGAACACCAGGTCGCCGTTCTCGTCCATCAGGTTGATGAACTCATGCACATTGTCAGCCAGCATCGACGAGAGAAATGCCTCCCCGAACTGGTCGATCAGCTTCTCCGATGTCACCTTGCCAATGGTCGGAATGCGTTGCAGCGCCTTGAGCACCGAACGACGGCGGGCACCCCCTTCGGGTTGCCGCTGTCGTATGAGTGTCCAGAGCTGGCCACCGCATTCTTCGCATCGCTGCTGACGTTCGGACTGCTGAAACAACTCGAACCTGATCGGCTCGTTATCGCTGTCGTGGATCATACCGCCGCAGTCCGGGCACGCCGCGAAGCGTCCGTCCAGCGTACGCTTTGGGGTGGCCACCGGGATCCAGTGAAACCCCATTCGCATCCGCACACGTCCCAGCACAAAGAACTCCGGCCGGCCATCACTGGGCTGTCCCAGCTGCTCGCGCAGCTTGAGCAGTTTCGCCAGTGTGTCCGGGCCGTTGAGCACCCAGACCCGCGCCTCGGGTATCGTCTCGAGGATCTCGCGTCGCCACTTGTAGACCAGGTGTGGCGGCGAGACGATCAACGACCGGCGATAACCTTCATTCGCCATCACGGCAGCGACGGCGATCGCCATCATCGTCTTTCCTGTACCCATCTCGGCGTTGATGATGCCGGCACGCTCATTCTGATCCAGCAACAAGGCCGATATCGCCTGAACGACATCGGCCTGTGCCGGGAACGGCTTTCGCGCCAATGAGTCCATCACCGCCTGGCGACCCGGGTTCCCCCGACCGTCGTAAACCGGGGGGTGGGTATGGTTGAGGGTATCTAGAAGCCCGTCGCCGAACTCATCGATGAAATCGTTGAGTGGGATGACGTTATCCAGTGTCGCGCATGGCATGTTCATGACCATCTCCTTGAAAAATGGGCAGAACACGCCCCTCTATGGGCGGTGTTGCTGCCCATGGAGGGAAGATCGCCGTGGCGATCGGGGTTAGTGGTTATGCCGACTCGGTGTCGGCGGTTTCAGTCACTGGCACGTTTACCGGCGTCGATGTGATCTTGAATAGCTTGCCTCGCTCCGGAGAGCTCTGCGTCACGTCCCAGGCCATGATGGCCGGCACGAAACGGTCAGTCAGAATGCGACGCTCAGTGATGTTGCCGTCGGCGTCCTCCTCAAACTCGACCTTCGCAGCTTTCTCCTTGAAGGTATCGCCCTTCACGACCAGTTGACGTCCCGACCTCGAGGTTACGATGCCCGATATGCCTCCCGCTGCCAGTGACAGCGCGAGGTGCCAGCTGGACAGCTGACGCAGCGGACGTCTTTGCGTGACGCCATCCGTCCAGAACGCGAGGTTGAAGTCAGGCCATAGGCCGCCGAGACGGTCCATTTCCTGCTCCAACTGCTCAGGTTCCAGCGACACGCGATAACAGTGCGGCGTGCTACTCGTAGCCGGTGGTACATCGTAGGGTTCGCTGCTCCAGTATTCCGGCAGGATGTCCGGCTCGATGTCCTTCGAGCCGATTCCCTGTAACAGCATTTTGACCTCTTTCGCCTTGCTGTTGGCCAGTAGTGCATTGCGCCTGGTGCGCACTCCGAACACGATCATCTGCTGGAACGTGTCGACGACGGCCCGGTGGACGCTGACGCGATCGAAATGCAGGGCAACCCAACTCGATAGCTCGTCATCGAACACATACCCCGGCACGATCATGACCATCACCCCACCGTATTGCAGGAGATGCACTGACCGCTGGTAGAACAGCTTCTCCAGCCGCTGTCGCCCCTTGCCGGCATAACCCTTGCTGCCGCCGGTCTCGCCAACGAGATCGCCATAGGGGGGATTGAAGAACAGCAACCCGAACGATCGCGGGGATATGACGGTATCCATCAGATCCGACTGGATCCCCACATCCACGACGCGCTGCATGTGTCGGGCTCGCTCCAGGTCGAATTCGATGCCATAGGCATCGGTTCTCTCCCGGCCCAGGCGATGCGCAGTTTCCAGGATCGCCATGCCTTCGCCGGCACAGGGATCGAGGATTCGCACACGTTGGTCGTGCGACGCATCCAGCGCATTCAACACACGCTCGAGCGTGGCCTCATCGGTTGGGTAATAGCCGTTCTTGGCGAAGTTTCTCGCCAACCGTGGAAACATCAGCGCCATGGTGGCCTCCTGGGTTCATTGAATGGCGAGTTCGCCGGAGTGGATACGTTGGCCGATCGCCTCCTGCACTGAAGCCAGCGAAAGATCGATCCAGACGCCGGACAGACGCTCGGACGTCTGGTCGAGCATGCGGATGGCTTCATGCTCGAGGAGCAACTGCACGATCGTCGGTCGCCAGTGATCCAGGAGCGGATATGTCGCCAGGTCACGCAGTCGCGACCAGAGCATCGCGCTCTTGTCCTGCAGGGAATCTCTTTCGTTGAAGATGGCATAGCACTGCCGATTGGCCCGGTCGGGCTCCTGGCAGCGCTGATCGAACAGCCAGAGGTTCAGCAGACTACCGAATCGCGTTTGTCGATAGGTCCGCGTGGTGCGCTTACCTAGTCGGTCGCGGTTCAAGTGCAACCGGACGGGCCGCTCTCCCATCATGTTCAGACTGTCCAGGCCGCCTTCGCTAATCGGCAAGGTCAGCTTGGCCATCAGCTCATGGATCGCGGTATCCCGTCCCCAGAGGGATAGGAACACTGCGCTGTCGCTATCGGCGACATAGCTGTCCAGAAATAGCTCCGGGGCCTCTTCGAGGCACCGGAGCCGGGGTTGAGTCGTCATGCTCGCCTCCGTGATAAGGAAAAGGGGCGAGCTACCCCCGAGGGGCAGGCGTCGCCCCACGGGGAAGTGAATGTGATCAGATCCGCTTGAACTGCCGTGCTTGCGGGTCATAGAAACGTGCGTACTCACCCGCACGTATCGGCGTGTAGCCCTCTTCGAAAATCCGGGTCAGGTAGTCGTCGCGAAGGGATACAGCCTCTCGCGCCGGCGTCACCGGTATACCTTCTTCGATGAAGAACTCGAACAACTCCTCGTCGGTCGAGGACTCGTTGTTGGACAGCTGGTCCTCAATCATTCGCAGCTGTGCTTCGGTGAGTGCCGAGAATATGGGATCCATGGATTTAGTCACTGACATCGCTCGTCTCCATCATGTTGTTGATGGGCGATCCATCCCCAACGGGATGAAATCGCCCGTAGGGGAATGACCTTTCGGTCGGGTAGTCAGTCAGGCATACAGTCGCTGAGTCCAACTGCCGCTGGCCAGCGCCTGCAGAGCCTGGTCGTGCGTTGTGAAGCCTTGTTAAAAAGCTCAGGCGGCTGCAACAGCCGCGTAGTTCCAGGTTTGTGATCTGGCATCGAACTGATATCCGAGCTGCTTCAGGCGCGATACCTGAGCCCGGAACGTCCCCCGGTCGACCGTGGGATCCAGCTTGACGCTATCGCCCAGTGGCCACTGATGGCCGAACAGTTCAATGTCCTGATCATCCGCCCTGGGCCGGCGCGTCGGCATAGCCTTGACGCTCTCCTGCTGCGGTTGGTCAGTGGATGCCAAAGCACGGTTTTCCTGGTGCGCTTGCTTCAGGACCTCCGCTGCCAGGCGTGCCGCGCCGGTTGCCCGAAATATGGCTCTCTTGTCGTCCCTCAATGCCTGAATCCAGCTGGCGATGTAAGCGGTGTCGAAAGCGTCGTTTCGGATACCGAAGTGCCCGCACAGAAAGGCACTGCCCAGCTGCGCGATCAGTTCCTCGAAGGCATACTGGGGAGTCCCGAAGCCGTCGTGGTCAGTGATACCGGCACGCGCCAGGCGTGATTCGTGCCCAGTGGCGTGCGTGAGTTCATGCAGTGCGACGCTGTAATACCCCTCGGCGTCATGAAACCGCTCCTTTGCCGGCAGCAGCACACGGTCCTGTTTGGGGTAATAGCCAGCAACGTCACGATCCAGTGAATGCACGACCTTGATGCCACAGCCATCGATGAAGTCATCGAGCGCGTCCACGCTCTCGAATCCCTCAATCGTGGTAGCAGGCGGGTTCGTGACGTCATCTGGAAGTCCATCGCACTGATCGATGTTGAAGAGGTTGAACCCCCGCAGGATAGCGAAGTGCTTCTCCTTCGGGTTGCCTTCCTCATCCATAACGGGATCGCCGGCGTCGTCGACGATCTCCCGCTTCATGGGTTTGTAGAAACAGGCAAGGGTACTTCTTTCGCCCTTGCGCACCGAGCCTCCGGCTTCCTTCGCCTGGCGAAAGGTCAGCCAGCGATCTTGAGAAAAGCCGCGCTTGTCGGCCATGTCCCAGAGCAATGGCACATTGATGCCGTTGTATTGACGCCCGGAAACAGCATTGCATGGTATGAGGGGCGTTCGACTGGACGGATCCCAGGGCCTCCCGACGCCGGGAAGGACTCCCTGCTCAAGGCTTTCCAGAATCCGGTCAGTGATTGCCTGATAGATATCGGCCATCGTCAGATCCTCAAGATGACGACCGAGCGGCCCCCACCGGGAGCGCATCCCGGTCGGGGGTGAAGAGAAAAGCCCGGCGAGCCGGGCTATCTAGTAGATAAGGGGATGGTCAGGCAGCCATGGCGCTGTGACCGGCCAGAGAAAACACCAGCACTTGCTTGTGCCAGAGGCGCTGCACCTCGACATGAACTCGCAGGGAGCATGGCAAGTTGCTGACGCTGAGATTGCCGTGCACCTCAACATCACAGTCAAAGGCACGACATCCAGAGGGAACATCGGCGAGTTTATCTCTCGCGCTGTCCATGAAGCCGTCTATGAGATCCAGCCAGAACACCGCAGGCACACGCTCGTGTGCTGAGGTGGCGGCAGATAACATGACAACCTCGTTCAACAGAGGCTGCTCCATGTGGACCATGCAGTTCCGATCTGATGGGCACAGGCCGCGATACATGGCCTTGGTCGTGACATCAAGGCGCGGAACGGCATGTTGAGTGGTGGCAGTAGTCATTGTGCTTCTCCTTCGTTTGAACAAAAAAAGGGGAAGCACCTCGCCCCAGGGGGAAGGAAACTTCCCCATAGGGTGGATACCGCTTGGTTTATACCGGCAGAACGTGTGCCTTCCAGGAATAGCGGTGCGTGCTCACCTTGCGATGATCCACGACATGCCCCTGGTCATTACGAACTGGCTGTTTGACAACGACCGCTTCACGCCCGAGAAACTCGAGCGCGACGGTGTCACCAACGGCCAGTGGGGTCTCCAGCGCTACGCGCTTTAGATCGATACCCCACACGGTTCTGTCGTCACCACGCTTGGTTCGTAGCGTGATGTAGTAGCTGAGGCGGTTTGCCTCGTCGAACTGATAGGGAGCGCTGCCATGGGCAACGATCTCTCCTCGATGCGTAACACCGTCTCGACGGGAACCAGAGGACTTCGAAGAAGCCGTCCCATCCTCGCCGGTTGCACTACGATCGAAGCCGAAGCTGATGATCCCGAGGCGCTTGAGCACCACCAGGGCGACAAGCGTCAACCAGATCCACCGGAGTGGCTCGGGTATGACCTGCGGAAACATTAGCGGAATCAGAACGGAGAGAAGTAAGGCGCGAGAGCCTTTGAATGGATGCTTCTTCATGGTGATACTCCAGTGGATCAAATCCGGGAGACACACCTTCCCCATTGGGGATGTGTCCCCAGATGGGTAGTAGAAGCAGGATCGGTGAAGCGAAAGCGCTGTGTCAGCTGAAAACCTTCAGCAACGCCATGACGATACTGAGAACGCCGACGGAACCGGCAATCATACCGCCAAGACGAACCGTCAGCCGTGTCTCCAGCTGGCTCAGGTCTTGCTTGGTGGCTAGTTGCTGTTGCATCTCGCTCTCCAGGGCATTGACGACATCCATTGCCTTCTCATCCGAGACATCGGCAGAACGCAGGGCGTTGTACAAGGCAATGCCTAGCTGCATGGGAATCTCCTTCTATTGGATGGGAGACTCCCGTCCAGGGAAAGTCTCCCTGGTGGGGTGAGGTAGCATCCAGCCCTTGCGGGCGCCGTCTCTCGGGATGCGTTACGGCTTGCGGGCTGCCCCGAAGGGCAAAGGGCGCTGCTGTTGCCGTCAGCAGCAAACGGGTGCCCATCAAGAATAGCCAATGTTCGCGACCGAGCACAAGGTCAGTCGAGGTTTCATCACTGATCACGTCCGGGCTGTATCGTATGCGCTCAGCACCGGACAAAAGCCACGTGAAGCCACGCTAGCGCCGGCTGATGGCTTGCCGTCTAAAACGCCCCGGGTTGTGGGCGGAAGGTTCTCCTCAGGCGTCCCATAATTCGATCGCTTCTGCGTTGGTCTGAGAAGCGTGACCAAGTCACCTACCACTGCCGTCCAGCGGCTTTAATGTACCAGCAGGACGTTCCACTAGAGCAGATATAACGCAGTGCTCGCTGGAAAACAGGAGCGCAGAGATTATTTTATCCGCGCGTATCATTTTGTTAGCTGATTTGCATGCGAAGTCCAGATTTATATGCTTTGTTATCGCCAATCATTTCTTCCGCCAACGCAAAATTATCTTTCTCACAAAAAACATACTGCTCTGAAAATGACACTTGCAAACTATTAAGAAACCTTACATTATTAGCAGACTGCTTAATTGGATTTCCGCTCTCATAGGCATTCCCTAGCTCTATCAAGCCAAGAGGATTGTTTAATTGTTGTAAAAGGGGAGATGCGATAGCTATTAAGGCTTTGACCTGGCGCTTCCCATTAATTGCAGCTTCAGAAATAGAGGGGCATGTTAATGCAAGTGTTAGAGATGACGACAGTGGCAAGTGTATTTGTATACCTTTAAGGGCGACACCCAAGTTACCCAAAAAACCCATATCCACTTCGTTATATAGAGTAACTGGATTATCAGATATAAAAAATGGGTCGTGAGTGCTCGTTTCATAGAGAACCCATGATTTAGCCATTAAATGCGCAACGGTTTCTCTTTGGTCAAGAATTAGTTCTAGAAATAGGTTTTTACGTTCACTTGACCCTTCTGAACCTAACTCTTCCTCTATTTGCTCGCGAGTCGAGCCAATTGCAGCGAGCTTTCCCGTCAACGCGCCAACAACATGCTCAATGCGAAGAAATTCACCATACGACCTAGACCGCTGAACCGCTATAAATGTCGCGATTTTAAACCTGTCAACTTCAGACAGCCATCCAATGCTATTCGTTTCGATGATTCGCTTTATTAGTGGCGCAGCTTCAGTTTCATAGATCCCCAAAATAGGCTCTAAACTTGCTCTCTCAGGATGATTTTCAATATTATAGAAAGTATTTCTTGTTGTTGCATCAAAAACTGACTGCTGAAATCTTCGAGAGCTTTTTTTATCAAAAGTATACAACCTTCTTTTTTTTCCTTTTTTCCCAAAACCAAACTTATCCAAGAGAAAGCGTGGTACAGTGTGTTGCTTTTTGACGTCCGTAGTAATTTTCAAAGGTTACTCACTATCATTTCATTTAATACAGAAAAACTAACGTAGAGCACACTGGAGACCTTGATGCAGCGAAGCGGAGACATGGGCATCAGAGTGCGGTGCTTGGTTAACTGGTTGCTCGACATTAGCACGCCGTTTCCGCTCCTGCTTGATCATTTGTTCCTGGTGCTTCTCGAGGGAGTTCAGCTCAAGACGCTCACGGCGTTCATTAACCGTAGAAGAATCCTCAATAGGAAATAACATTGGCCAACCGTTTCCATCAACACCAAACTGGGTGCTGTAGGATTGAGGCTTGCTAGATAGAGTACGTACCCGATCTTGGAGAAGTGCCAACTGCCAACCCGCTACATCCTCTCCCGTCACGGCAGCCTCATCCCCAACTAACGAAATTCCGGGCCGGCCGTGAGCACCAATCATCTCCTTCAGGCGGAAAGCACTGCTCTCATGTAGGGCTTTCATCAGGGGATGATAGATTCAGATGACAGCTCTTCGGAATCGAAGAGTTTCTGCAACAACCGCTGATTTTCCGCCATCTTCGTGACTGGCTCATTCGCAAGAATCTGTTTCATGGGCACTTTCCCAGTTAATCAACAGCACGCGCGGCTTCGGCACGCAGGTGAAGTAGCGCGTGCTGTAATTGATAAATTACTTGAAAGCGTGGCTATGACAACAGCTTCTGTTTCTGCGTTACGAACTCCTCGTCGGAGAGTACTCCCTTGTCCCGGAGATCGCTCAATTTTGAAAGTTCGTCTGCCAATGAGTTGATGTTAGAGCTCTCTGCACTGGAGGAAGGCTCGGTGTTCACTTGGCGTTCATCTTCGTTATCTGCTATTTTAATAAGGACAGCAGCTAATCCATGCCAATGACGAGCCTGATCCATAGCCGTTTTGTAAACTATACCGTCCTTCTTCCCTTCAACATCCATAAAATTAAGGTCGTGCAAAGGCGACTTCGTGTCGTTTACGGTTATTCTAAGATCAACCCTCTTTACTTTTTCAGACGATTTTGTTTTTCCTGACAACCCACCGATAATAGCTCCGACACCTCCGAGCGCAAGACCACCAATAAGTGCTCCGCCAAGCTGGCTTCCTCTTGCCGTTTTGGTGACTGTCTCTCCATCTACAAATATTTCGGAAGAAAGGATGTCTCGATATGTGATTGGTTTCAGCCTAACGCCAGACGGACCACTATTAATCAATACGACTTTTCTCCGATCTTCATCAATCGCAAGGCCAGCCTCTCCATTATTTCCTATTATTTTCTGTGTAGGAGAAAACTCAGGAAGAGACCTTAACTTCTCCTCCATCGCTTTCTTTTTATTTGATACAACAACAACCTGCACGATTGCGATACCTACCCCTGCGATAACAATCAGTAATACCCAACCCCAAAAATCCATAATCATCCCCCCCTATCTGAAGTCTAAAGTTCAAGCTCACCTGCTGCTCCGCCACAGCACAGCAGAGGCGGAGCAGCAGGTGCATTACGCTGTTCGGATGCGTCTCTTATAGCAGACAAGTATTTTCTATGCAGCACTGTCCTGAAAAAAGATGCCTAAGAGTTCCCGGTCTACTGAGGAGGTGCCCCCCCCCCGACGTCGAAGCCTTCCACCCTATAGGGGAAGGGAATGATATGGGCAAGTAGAGGGATTTTGACTCAAGGGGGAGACCTACGAGGTGGTGGTTACCCTTTCACAGTCGCCCTTTGGCCCTTTCAGCCCTTTGGTGTTTGCCCCTGCTATTCGGGTAAGCCCCTTCCCCTTACTCCCCCTTCCCTTCCAACCCTTTGCCTGAGCCATTTCCCTTTCCCTCGCGGGGAAGCGCGGCGCAGAGGGGCGCTCGCTGTCATGATAAGCTGCCTCCAGCCACATCACGGAGGATTCATGAACAACCAGCACGATCACAGTTATAAGCTGCTGTTCAGCGAGCCAAGGGTCGTCCGCGACCTGCTGACAGGCTTCGTGAAGGAAGAATGGATTGAACGCCTGGACCTCGACTCGCTGGAAAAGGTCAGTAGCACCTTCGTCACCGATGACCTACGCGATCGCGAAGGTGATGTGATCTGGCGTGTGCGCTTTGGTGACGAGTGGGTATACGTCTATCTGCTGATCGAGTTCCAGAGCACTGTCGACTCGTTCATGGCGCTGCGTATCATGACCTACGTGGGGCTGCTGTATCAGGAGCTGGTCAAACAGAAGAAGCTGACTCAGGACGGCAAGCTGCCCCCCGTGCTGCCTATCGTGCTGTACAACGGCGAAAAACGTTGGAATGCGGCACTCAACGTGGCTGAACTTGTCCAACCTGTACCGGGAGGCTTGGAGCACTACCGGCCTGACCTCCCATATCTGCTGCTGGATGAAGGCGCAATCGTGACCAGTGAGCAGTGGTCGGAGGAGACCCGAAACGTGGTGTCGGCCATCTTCCGGCTGGAACATCACCAGGATCCGCAGGATGCCATTGATCTGATCGGATTACTGGTACAATGGTTACAAGCACCGGAGCAGACCCAGCTACGCCGGCACTTCGCCCTCTGGATCCGGCGCGTGCTGCTGCCTAGCTGGGTACCCGAGAACGAAGGGGCTGAGTGGCAGTCGCTCAACGACTTAAATGAGGTGCACAATATGCTGGCTGAACGTGCAAAGCAGTGGCCCGAGCAGTGGAAACAGCAAGGGCTGGAAGAAGGTCGACTGGAGACGGCTCGCAATATGCTCGAGCGAACCTCCATGGATGACCAGATGATCGCTGAACTGACGAAGGTGGACATCGAGCAGGTCCGTAAGCTGAGAGAAGAGCTGAAGCACTGACCCAGTTCGAATTGCACTGAACTGGCTTGCAAGCTACTCTCGAACTATCTGTACCCGTATTCTGGAGGTGTCCCATGAGCCTCAAAAAGCTCCTGTGGAACGACAAGGCAACTGAGCTGTTCGGTCACTGCCGTGACCAGAGCGAGCGAGCTGCGCCTGAGCGTCCAGAAGAGGACATCGCCTCCCATCGTAGCCACACGGCCCGCAAGGTTCTCAAAGGCTCTGCAGCGTTCACGTCTGCGCTACTGTTTGGGACAAAAGAATCCCAAGGGCTGATTCGAACCTTGGGCCAAGCATCGGCTGAAGCAGGGAAGAATGTCTGGAATTCTTTGCCGGAGGATCGGACCTCAACTCCTATGCCCGACTCTCTAGAGGAACAGGATGGGTATCGCTATGGCCATAATGGCTATGGCTACTATATGGGCGGTTTTAAGGTCCATGATTGAACTGTACTGGAGAGGTCCTCCAGTACAGTCAAACTTCTATAATTAAGCTTTCCCTCCCGAAGCCCCTTTCTGTGCCATATCACCTCCTTTTTGGCCTGCGCCCTTAGACTCTCTACCTGCTTCGCTAACACCACCAATGGCATTGCCAACCTTAGCTCCGGCCCAACCCAAAGCGGAAATCCAAACACCTGGCAATACCAGGAACATCATCCCGCTTACGAACTTGAGCACCATCTTGTCATTGGCATTTTCAACGCCGGCAATCCAACTAAGCTTGGCGGCATCGCTGTCGTACATCAGATCAACCAAGTTCGAGTCCAGCCAACGTGCCAGTTCCCACCAGAACGTTAGGAAGAAGATCGCGAATAGGCCAAACATGGCTGTCCCGGCCACCTTGACGGAGTAACCCGAGGCCACCAGGACAAACGGCAGACAGATGATGATCGCCATCAACAAGATCCCCTGGATCATCGGCAATGACTGTTTGAGGCTGTCCATGCCCGCCTGAAATGGGATGGTGGCCACCGCATTACCGACCATTCCGGCCGCAGAGGTGACATCATCGACAAACCCACCATCCAGTGACCGGTAGCCAACGGACGCCTGACTGGTATTACCATTCGCTGCACCAGAACGTGGGCTCACCATACGCCGGATCATGTATTCCTCTGCAGACGATGTCCCCGGGAAGAAACTCTGCATGCGTGACCACACCGTGGTGTCGACCTGATCCTGGATCCGAGCCGCCAGTCCCTCTGAGCCATCGCTCCACCACTCGCGGCAACTGGGATACCCTGGTTGGCCTGGCCCCGTGCTGGGCCGTGCCTGATCACGATCGGCATTGTAGGGGAAGCCTGGCATGGGTCGGGGTGCATAGAAGCTGTCGTAATAGCCCGGAGTGTCCAGGAAGTAATCCGAGCCTACCCAGTCGACATCCATGCCCCTGGCCTCCTCGAGGCCCGCCCCACTCTGAAACAGCTTGTTCCTGGCCGGACCAAAGCATGCCAACTGGAATTCACCAATCTCACGTTTCAGCCCCGGGTCAGAAATGGATTCAAGGTCGAGCGCCGTGCGCACCGACTGGTAGTCCGTCGAACAGGGGATCTTCGAGATGGCCACGTTGGTCAGGCCCTTGGAGAGCGAGTGTGTCAGCGCCCACCACATGGGGACGCGAGCCTGCTGCCCGTCAATCGACGTCATGGTCGACTCGCCCCACTGCCCAGAGGACATCATGACGGTGCCGCACTGTTCAGCATGCTCCTGATTGACGTTCACTGGGTTCACGTTGAGCGTGAACACAGGGACGCAGGTAAACGCCACAACCAGCAGCATCACATAGAGCCGTGACTCGATGCGGTTGAGCGACAGTACCCCCTTGTTGCCTTCATCGTCGCCCTCCTGTCTCGCCCGGAACCACTCACCGGCGACCAGGGCGATAAATGGCACGACCGCGATACCGGTCGAAGTCATGGCATCCCAGACGCCATTGTTGATGACCCAGCCCAGGGTGAGCATGGTGCCTTCCATGTAGTCATTGACTGCGAACGTCGCCATGTCAGGCTCCTCCCCACCAGATGAACAGGTTGTAGCCCTCGATCAGGACCAGAACGATCAGGATCATGCGCTCGAGCTTGTGCAGCAGGACACGGCCCTGCTGGCCACCATCCTTGTCCTGCTCGACGCTCTGCAGGATCCTCGGACGCCAGGCCCGCCACCAGACCAACGCCAGCCCGCCGTAGAAGATGACTCGCCAGGCCATCAACCAATGACGGTTTTCCCCCATAGCGATCTGAAAGTCTGAAATGCTGCCGTAGAGGCGCATTCCTGTGTAGACGACCAATCCTCCCAACCAGGCCGCAATGATCAGTCCAAGGAGCCCCAGTAGCAGCGGGTGACGTTTGAGTGATCGGATCATCGTGAGACTCCTTATTGCCCTTCGACCGGCGCACCACGACCATCCAGCTCGCTACGCGGACTGTCGGATTCGTTCTGCATGGAACCGCCGGCACGGTTGGCCGCTCGCTGGAGTGCTGACATCGCGGCACTGCTGGCCAGTGACTTACGGATTTCCATCTCGCTCTGCAGCAACTCGATGTCCCGATTGAAGGCATCGACCTTGCGATCCAGCGCTGTCATCCCTTCCTGGTTGTTCTCGATGCCCGGATCACTTGTGCCAGCAATCAAGGCTCTTCGCGCCCACATCGCCTTGGTGAGGGTTCTGGCCAACGCCATCTCACTGGCAAGACGCTGTGCCAGCAATGGTCCCTGGGGATCGGAGCGCATCGCCTCGATCACGCCTCGCGACACAGCAAGGCCACTACCTGCTGAAACATCATTCAGCTTGTCCTGGGTAATTTCGCCGCCATTCAGCATGTCGACCAGATTCTCGTGGATACTTTGCTGTTCTTCCTCGAGCTCACGGATCAACCCGGTGCCGGCAACGCTCTCGGATTTCTCGCATCCATCGCAGGACCGCAGCTCGGTATCGCCGACGATCTTTTTGGTCCACTCGGCGGCTTCCTCGGGGGAGCCCCAAATGGTGCACATGCCGCCCATACAATCGCTGCCACTCCCGGCACCGCCACCACCGCTGCCACCGGCAATACCGCCTCCACCCACCCAGTCACCATTGGAAGTAGAGACCGATCCCCAGCCTCCTCCTCCACCCGAAACAGTCTCATTCGATGTCGTATCGGTGCGGCCATGAAGCAGGTTGTAACCGGCTTTGGCCGTATCCTCGACAACACGCAAGGGCGCCTGGCCGCTGCCACCACGTTTCTGACCACCCACCCAGGTGCGGCCAGCGTTGCCGGCCTCAGCCTCAGCTTCCTCTTGAGCTGCCACAGCATCAGGATTTGAGCTCGCGATGTCCTGCCAGTTTTCCGCCATGGCGCTCTGCTGCATTTGCCCCCCGACCGTCGCATCGGCCAGGGCCTCGGACATGCGCTGGCAGGAGAGCTTCGACTTGTCGAAGTCCATTCGCCCCTGCAGGACGCCGTTGGTCAGGAGGTCATAGAGAGCGGGATTGGATCGTTGGATGATCATCGCCGGCAGACTGGCCACTGCGCCGGTGGCGTTCTGAACGACATCCCCCATCATGTTCTGGAAGCCATTGGTCAGGCCATTGAGCTGATTGCTGACTGTCGCGCCGATATCGAAATTGCCGCAGGTGGCGTCAACGTTCCAGCTGACCCCCATCCCATTCATCCTCGGGTCGTGTCCCAGCCCTGCAGACGCGCCGAAGGGGGCCGCGCCCCCAATGTCGTAGTAGAGCCGATCAGCGGATTGCGCCTGAGCCAGTAGCGGAGTGACCAGCGCCACCGAGAGCGTCAGGCTCTGAAGGATCTGTCGTTTCATGGCTTACTCTCCGGTGAAATACAGCAGTTCTTGCCCCCGGACCGCACAACACCGATAGGGACGCCACAGCGCCCAGGCGTAATTGCCGGGATCCTGGAGTTGATGGCTTTCGCCCCCATCCGGGAAAATCGAGCAGGACATGCTCATGTTGGGTTCCAGTTGTTGCCACTTGTGCGTGTCTGGATCCCCTTCCATGACAGGGTCAGGTGCCCACTTACCCGCGGCAGGATTGTCAGTAGGGGCCAGCGGCATGTAGACGTGCGGCTGCCCATTGCGTGTTACGACATCCGCCGCACGCTGAGCGGTGGTGGCAGCGGCTTTATAGTCATGCGGCTGGGAGACGAAACCGCTGCGCGGATAGATCGGGCTCCAGAGATCCCCCACCGTGCCCATCTCTCGCATTCCCGGTGTCAGCGCCTCGGGATAGGCCATCTCGGGGAGGGATGAGCGCCAGGCCAATGCATCCAGTGTCGACAGGAAATACGGGGTATAGGGCAGCACATCGCTTTCGCAGGAATACCCGAAAGAACTGAGCATCCGGTAGAAAACCGCGCCCCCAGGGTGGCCAATGGCGTCGGTATTCTTGAACCTGGTGTTGGAGTGGCGGCTATCGGCTTCCTCCGTCGCACGGCCACCGCCCGTAGCATCCCCTGTTGGTGGTGACAGCATTGCCACCTCGCTCCAGGGGTTGTCACCGGTATTCTCGTAGGACGACACCACCAGCTCGGGGATGAAATGTTTCACACGCGTCGAGGTGCGCACGGTACAGCCATATGGAGTGCAATAGAGCCAGGCACAGATGCCGATGACCTGGTACTCGAGACACGAAGTGCTCAACGAAGACTCGGCGATCTCGGGTGTGGTGAGCGCGCGCGCCTGGGGAGCCGTCGTCGTGCTGGCCATCCCGATTGTCAGAGCAACGGCCATGGACAGGGAGGTGAACGTCCGCATCATTGGTCGACTCCATCCTGTGGGGAGTATTCACCGATTGCCCTATCGATCTCCTCGAGGGCGACACGGACTTCGGGTTCGCCGTACACGACATAGCGTCCATCGAGGACGACTGCTGGAACCTTCTCGATACCGAGCATCCAGGCGCGTGCGACGCCGGTATAGATCTCGCCATAGCGTTTCAGGGTGGCCTGCCACTCTGGGCCGCTCATGCGGGATTGAAGGACCTGTTTCGCACGATCAGGATCCGCAGGCAGGTCTCGCGAGATCTGGGCATCGAGCCTGGCCGGTGCATCCAGTTCAACCACGGCAGCCGACGCCGGCGCGTTGATGATGGGCTCGCCAGCCACGGTAAATACCTCGACGCCGGCATACGCCACACCACCCCATGTCAGGGCAGTAACGATGCTGCAGGCACACAGGACGGCGCGTGGCCGCAAATTGGGGATTGGCATAGCTCGACTTCCACGGCGATATCAGCGTTCAGGTGTACCGGGAAGCCAAAGGCGAGGCAGTAGAGAATGTTAAATGGATCGGGTAGGGTTTCTGATGGAGGAAAGGACGGTCATCGTCTCGTGGTTCAGCAGTTCTTCGATTCGGACCTCGCCCATGAGCCGCCAGTCTTTCTCGGCCCTTTCCGGGGCCTCCAGATAGAGGTTGTCAGACACCTTCGGGGTGTGGCCGCCGGGTCTTGGCCGGACAGGGTGAACAGCCGGTTCTCAAACGTCTTGCGAAGTCGCATGATGTTGAGCTTCAGAGGCTTGCCGTCGGCATCGTTTATCTGATGCCGGTCGAGAAATACCTTAATACCTGAGGCGAGAGTACCTGGCCTCAGGCGACATTTCTCCCCGGCGCTACGAGAGGAGCGGCTCTCGTAGACAAACAACGACTCAGGGTAGTTGCTCAACTGTCGTGGCAGGTGGTTGTTAAAAAAGACTCCTAGATAGCCAAGAACGATTGAGTGATTCTTCAACCTATCTAGTAGCCCTTTCATCAGCCAAGCTAGGATCTATGTCGAGGCAGTCGTATTGGGGCTCGAGTCTTAGGCCCTCGGCAGGAAATGTCTTTACGATCTTAAGGTTATTGTGGTCGTAGCTTAGACTGTCAACAAGGCAGTCTTCTGCAACGCGAGGGGTGTACTCATATAGCCATGCGTAGTTCTTTTTCGTCCAGGAAAGAATTGCCTTGTGCAGGGCGCGACTTTCCTTATCATAGTTACCCCTTCTTAAGTTGAGCCCCATCACATTCAGGCAGAAGCCGAGAATCTTCGCCCCTTTAAAGTTTGGAAATTTCTTCATGTTTACGACTTCATTGTAAAGGAGTCGGCGAACCTTGAACATTACCACCCTACCAGCAGAATTATTCAGGTGACCGAGATTAAAAAGTTCCCCCCAGACTGAGTTGTGCTGGATCACCCAACACTCCCACCTCGGCGACTTTACATTTGAAGATGCAAAAATTACTTCAAATACCATGCTCGCAAGGAGGTCATAGAAAGATTCTCTTGCTGGAGTGCTGTTCTCTCGAACCCGGAGTGTTAGACCCTCCGGCACCCCTTTTTTGTCTAATACTTCAGTCGCTTTCCAGATGAATTCCACAATGACTCGAAGGCGGCTAATTATATCGCCTTCCCAAGTTATTCCAGCCACCCCATTGAGTTTATAAAGGTCAAATAGTGCATGCTCGATGTACCTTTTAGTGCCATATAGCACAGAAGAGTGTTCACGGAAGTGATTTTCTACGTAGTCTTGGAGTGTGATTAGAACAACTCGGCAGTAAGCTTCAAATTGATCGGCATCCCATTTCATGCTTCCTATAACATCGGGGTCCAAGGGGGTCCTGATAATACTAACCATGCTATGGTTGGCGAAAATAGCCTGACTGAGGGGCTTGTGATGGCCAATTAGTCCCGATTCGTAAGCTTCTGCTTCGTTATATAGAAAGGAGTCTTTGCTATTTATTGCCTCACTCACTATGTTTTTTGCGAAAATTTCTACTTGAATTCCGTATTTTTTTGACGCCCCTATCTCTTGAAATATTGCTAGAGCTGTGATTGGAGATGACTCGACAATGACTCGGCAGAATCGTTTGTTTGCAATCAGTAGCAGCAGATCATTCGCATACGCCTCTACTTTAGGCGGGGCTGGTTCCGATACGCTATTGTCCTCGTGAAAGTGACGGATCGGATCTCTATCGCTTGCGTGGCGTACTAGGGACCTAGCCGAATACGTGAGTTCATCAGCGATGACAGCCAACTCGGTTGCTGCGCCCTTCAAGATGAAACGATAAAGTGTTTGAGCAAAACGCTCAGCATTCCGTTTTCCGTATTTTGGGGGCTTGATGAAGGCAAACCAAGCCCAAGCAAGAAATGTAAAAAGGAACAGACCAGCCAAGATGGCCTGCCACGTCGCAGGGGTCAAAAGGATGCCCTGTGGAACCAACCATTGCTCAGCACGCCATAGGTCTGTCAACAGAGTTAGTCCACCTATTGCAGCGACTATGAAAAATGTGAGCCTCTGAAGTGGTATGGGGGCTACTCTGACGCGGAATCGGTAGCGAACGTCGGCGATAGTCCAAGCCAGCACCATGAGGGCTAAGCCGGCAAGGAACTCGGAGAATCGGAAGAGTGTGGGGCCACTGACATCAAGTGGGGTGAAACATACTCCCAGGAAGCAATTCTCAGTTGACACTGATAATTTCCTATTCCTTGATAAAGTTTTGGGGCCACTCCAATGGCTTTAACACGGAAGAAAGACCCACACAAACCACTTTAGCAAGATGTATCACCTAAGCAAGCGGTAATCATCCGCTTTCCCTCCGCGAGGAACACCAGCTTTAGTGACAGCGACGGGATAGAAGGCACGAAACTCCCTGTGGCAAGGTTTGTTCAGCGTCAAAAGATGGCTTAGGTAATAGGCATCCAGGGAACGAGTCACTGCAACGCATCCTTCATCCCCGTTTGGGAACGAGGTACTACCCAGTACATAGATACTGAGCCCCTTGCCTGGCTCCCAGTCATTCCTATCATCATTCTCAAACTCGCTATCAATTCTCCAGCACTCGATTTCCGTGTCTGCTGGCCATGTCTCTGCCAAGTTGGCGAATTCTGGAGAGGCCATCCCAAAATCGGATCGACGCGTGACGTAATGGGGAGTGATGGCGAATGTCTGCCACCAGAAGCCCTCGGCCCCGGTTCGCAACCAGGTCCAGAGCCGGTGAATCTCAGGGATATAAACAGTTTCCGGTACTGCTATCCCACTGGGGCGAATAGAGAATAAAGGCGACGTCGACTCATCATTCATGACCCGGCCCCCTTGATCGCCTGAACGATCTGCTCAGCTGGTACAAACCCCTCCCCCATCTCCCCATTCGGCAGCACAATGGTCGGTGTACCCGTCACTCCAAATCGCTGTCCCAGCTGAAATCCGCCCTCAACTACGTCCTGACAACTCTGTGATGGTGAGACACTGAGTGATTGCCCCTTGAACGCTGACGTCATGGCGTTTTCGGGAGATTCAGAACATATCACTTGCGCCAGTTGACGTGCGGCTGGGGACTGGCTGCCGGCACGCGGGAACGGCACGTAGTGAACCGTGATGCCGGCAGCCGTCAGCTGGTCAATCTGCTGATGCAGCATCTGGCAATAGGGACAGGTCGTATCCGTGAATACGGCAATCTCGCCAAGGTCATCTCCCTGGGCGGGGTATGTCACCAGACTTTCCTCAGAAACATCCTGCAACTGGTCCAACCGCTCTTGACGGTTGCGCTGTTCGGTGACGTTGATAAGCCCCTCTGGAGCGTTGTCGTAGAGATACCCCACCACCATGTGACGCCCCTGAGCGTCGCTGTAGAAGGTGTCTCCATTGCGCAGCCGTACCTCGTATATCGGCCCCTCGAGGTCGACACGATGAACGGACTCGGGGGTGATGGCCTGACCATTGATGGTGAAATCATCCAGCGCCTCCGGCACATCGTCCCCTGATGCCGCCAGGCTCATTGTCGAAGCCATCATGACCATGGCGGCAGCGGTAGGGATCAGGCCGTTCAGTTGACGTTTCATCGCAGCGCCTCCAGGCAGGAGTGAGCGGACTCTCCTCCATAGGTGTGAATGGTCCAGCAATCATTGAGGGTGATCGCAGGAAGCGTCAGGGACTCCTGGATGTCGAGAAAGCGACACCCCTCGCGTATCGACTCATGGACATGTGCTCGCCGTGTTGGAGAAATCCCCTGATGCTTCAAACGAGAAAACCGATTGCGGCCAATTTCGGGTGTAGGGTGCCCTTCACCGGCGAATTCGCTCTGAGCCCACCAGTTGGCCACGTCCATCGAGTAGGTTCGTCCTTCTCCCTCTTCAAAAGTCAGCTCGATACGGTGTTCGATCTGAAACCGGCCGGGTGGCAGGTTCTCTACGGCAACGGACCAATGGAATACGACTTCTCCCGCTGTGAGATCTGGCGGGAGTGTGATGAGCTCCCCGAGCTGACATTCCGAGGATCCCCCCACGTAATACAATCCATTGGGATAGGGCTGACGGATGACCCAACCACCGTCAGGGCTGACGGGTTCCTTCATCCAGCTGGTTGTGACGCTCAGGGTGATGTCCTCAGCGGTTAACTTGTCAAAGGGGTCTGCCTGCAGGACCGGCAGCAAGTGAAGTGTTCGTTCACGCGCATCGGCGTTCACGGTGTCGAAGACCTGGATTTCTGACATACCACCGATCCTTCTTCCGGGGGCGTGAGATGGAGATGGGGAGCAAGTTGAGCGCGGATCTCTTGAACGTCGTATCGTCCACGGGCGGGAAAGCGCACCAGCGGGATACCCGCTGAAGCAAAGGCCCGATCCACAAATCGGTCGCGACGCTTCCTGTCGGCACGACCATGCGTGCGATCGTCGAGCTCGATCGCGATGAGAATTCGTCCGCCTCGAGGTTCACAAAGCACCAGATCGACGTGCTTTGAACTGATCAGGCGGAAGTAACGCCACCAGCGCTGGTCGCGAGCGTGGCGTTTGCGAAAACGGACCCGCAGTACATCGGCAATACGCACCTTGCAGGCAATCAAGACGGTGGATCCCACTGCCCGAGATACCGCGCTATAGAACGCCTGCTCGGCCGGAGAATTGAGCGTAGGTTGGCGAACATAGGGCAGCGCTCCCCTCCTCAACCGCCAGAAGACCAGTGAGAGCAGGACATGGAGGACAACCAGCGCCAGGAGCCCCAGTATAACGGCCATCAGGAGATCAACGGCTTCGGCAGTCAATTGAGAATCTCCTGCCGCGCTGCGTCATCAGAGAAGACGTCACCG
The DNA here is from genome assembly GCF_001431725.1 of Halomonas huangheensis. Classification (NCBI taxonomy): domain Bacteria; kingdom Pseudomonadati; phylum Pseudomonadota; class Gammaproteobacteria; order Oceanospirillales; family Halomonadaceae; genus Halomonas; species Halomonas huangheensis. The sequence goes on from NZ_CP013106.1 coordinate 4,354,794, forward strand.
CCCAGGGCAAACGCAAAGGCGACCACAACGGCCAGGATTGGGGTGGCGAGTAGAGACAGCACCGGAATGAACAACGCCACCACCGACATCACGACAAGAAGGCATCCAGAGATCACCGCCAGTGGCGTCATCGGCATCCACTCCATCAGCGGCCAGACCACTATCAGACGCACCAACGCTCGCAGCGTCAGTCGATGTGTCATCACGAGGTATCCGGCGTACAGTGCCCAGCGTCCCAGCACCAGGAACAGCCCCATGAAGACCAACATGCCGACGTGCGCCTCATGCCAGGCCGCCAGGACAAGGGGCTGGCCATTTTCCGGCATGGGAGGTGGGGGCGACGCCAAGTCGAAGTTCCCGATGTGCTGCACCAGAGTAATGAGAAGTTCCAGGAACACCCCTGCCAACGCAAAGACCACCATGACCAGCAGCACCCAACCAATCAGCATCAGCAACAGCTGCACCAGCCCCCGGATATCCTCCACGAAACGCCATCGATCCCCTGTAGGGCGTCGGCTCAGTGCCGTCGCCCACACCTGCAACGTGAATGCGACCAGCGGAAACACCCACCACAGTGGTGAGCTGAGCTGAAGCGTCTGGCCGTAAATCAATGTCAGAGCCAGGGAGACGGCGATCAGAGCCGGTGAGCGAAGCACCATCACGACAGCTGTTTTTACGGCGGCCTGGATCCGGGATAATTCTCGGCGTGTGAATGCTTTCATGCTGAAACCTCCACCTGATCCTGACCAGTGGCGACGCCGAAGGCTTCCTCCTCGATAAAGCCGCGCTTCGCGTCCATCTCCTTCGCCAGGGTGATGGCGGCATCCAGTTCGGAGCAGTGTTGTTCCAGCATGACGTTACGCCGGGCCTTCTTCTCGTCCCCCTCGGTCCCGGACAACGCCAGGTAGAGACTTGGCTGGACCACCCGGAAAAGCGCCTCAACCGTAGAGGCCAGCACGACGCCCTCGGTGTATTTCCTGGAGATCTTCGAGGCGGAGAGGAGCAGCTCCTCCTGAGCCGGTGTCAGAGACTTGAATCGCTTGATCTTCTGAACCTCATCCGGTGGCATCACCAGGCAGATCCAGAACTCGATCATGTTGAGCAGTTTCTCGGCGGCGTCCGGGAAATCCTCGACGTTCTGGGTCGCGAACCACAGCCAGTACATGAGCTTACGTCCCATCTTTCCCACCTTGACGAAGAAGGGAGACAGCAATGGGTTGACGGTGACAACGTGACTCTCGTCGATGATCTGGACGATGTGACGACCGTCATACTGGGTCCGCTCGGCCAGGTTGGTGATCATGTTGGTGATCGAGATGACGGACAGCGCCAACTGCGCCCCGTACCCCTCACGGGCGTAGGTGGCCAGGTCAACCAGGGTCACGTCGCACTCGGGCCAGGGGTCGCCGGTGGAATTGAAAACCTCACCATCAAAGCCATCACAGAACAGCCCGATGTTCATGCCCATCTCTTCGATGCGGCGCTGGGTCTCTTCATGAAAACCCGGGTCGCGAGAAATCTCGAAGAAGGCATCGCGTACATCTTCGGTCTTGCAGGGGCGTCCTTCTTCAAACGTCACCCGTGCTGCGCGCATGATGGCATCGCGCACAATGCGTCGATCAGCACGACGAAAGCGGCGTTCCTCTTCCTCCTCACCACCGGTGATCATCAAACGCGCGGTGATCTCCATTTCACCGAGAAGATCCCGCTTGTCTTCGTCGAGGTCCTCATCATCCTCGATGGGTGCCGGCAGAGCATCATCATCGATTTCGCCCAGAGCGCGCGCCTTGGCATCCTCTTCCGCCTGTTTGCGTGCTCGCTCGTCCTCGAGGAGTCGGTGGGCTTCCAGGAACGGTGCCAGAGAAACCCCTGAGCCAGGTGACAGCTTGACCTTGTTGACGCTCAGGCCATTGCGCTCGAAGTAGTCAGCCAACAGCCCGAAGCTGTTCCCCACCTCCAGGATGAACAGACGAGGCCGCCGTACCGCCATCAACTGGGCACAGAACGCGGTGATCGTGGCCGATTTACCCGCCCCGGTCGGCCCGCTCAGAAAGCCATGCGCGTTCTTCTCGCGATCGGCGAGATGAAAGGGGTCGAAAGACAGCGTTTCTCCGCCACGATTGAAGGCGCTCAAGCCAGGACGCCCGGTCCCCCGCGCTCGGCCGAAAAAGGGACTCAGGTTCGCAATGTGCTGAACGTAGTTGTAGGCGGTATACCAGTGGTTGCGAGCATCCTTGTCGGGCTCGAAGGCCATCGGTAACCACCGCAGGTAGGTATTGAGCGCGGCAATCTCGTCCTCCGGCTCAACAGGCTTCAGGCTGGACTGATACAGCTTGGTGCTCAGTATCTGGGTTTTGACTCGTAGGTCTTCTTCATCGTCACCGCGCAGGTAGAACACCAGTGAGGATTGATACAGGAAATGGCGTTCCGCCATGTACTCCTTGGCTTTCTTGCAGTCATTACGCACGCTGACCGCCAATACGCTATCGCCATGCGCCTTCCCACTGAGACGATTGACGTGGTCTTCGAGGGGTTCCTGGGGAGACGCGACGACGGTCAATACCATGACCGTCCCCTCGGGCAAGACATCCATGATCGCGTTGGAGACCTTGGACTTGCTGCCCTGACGCTTCACTTCTCCGGTGATATGCCCAATGTCCGGTGCCTTGCGCAGCTCATCCACCACCAGGCATCGATGCGGCAGACCATCGAAATACCAGAGGCCCTTGTCGGCATCGGATTCGGGAATGTTGAAGAGAACATCGCCCCCCAGGTCATAGTCGTAGGGGAGCTGGTCATCACCGGGATAATCGACCAGATCGTAGAACTGCTGGGGATCCTTCGGGGACATGGCCGGACGAGGGTTGAACCAGGCCACCATCCAGCGCCGGAAGGCCCGGGCATCATAGCGACGGATCGAGAGACCGACGCCCTCCAGGGCGGACACCAGACGATCGTAGACCATGTTGGCCTCATCCTCTGGTGTCATCGGTTGACCACGCCCCGTGTTGGAGGACTTGCTGAGGCGACGATACAGCACCAGACGGGTTCGACGTGTCTGCCCCTTCCAGGTGGTCTGCGTCACCAGGTCATCGTGGAACACCCCTCCTTCCAGGGAAATCGACTTGAGATGCCGCTCGAACTGACTGAGCCATTCCTGGGTATACGTGGTATCGAGTAGCCCACTGGATTGCGGCGTGGACTCGGGATCCGGACAGTCAATGTAATCCTTGAGCTGTTCCATGATATCCCGGTAATCGACCTCATCCTGGGCGAAGATCTGAGCGACCCAGGGAGACGTATCATGCTGAGGCAAGGCATCCTGTAGTGCCCCCTCGATCAGATCCCGCTTGGCATTCAGCCATTCCTCGGAGCGCCCTTCGGTGGCGAGCGGCACAATCTCCGCCACCACACCAACAGAACGGCAGTCATCCATCAGGAAACAGCCCGATTCCGGCAGATACTCGATGAAGGGCAGATAGTTGGCGAAGGACGGAGCACGTTTGTAGAGCCGATCGATATCCTGCTCAGTGATCGACTTCCCCCTCGGGACCGGAATGGGCCGATCGTCCCCCCTATAAGAGGTATCGCTGTGATCGGCCTGTTGACCGGCTCCGCCGAACCAACGATTCATCAGGTCATTGAATGACATCAACGCGTCCTCCCCACAGGCCGCGCACCTTCACCGGCCATGGCGTACTGCGGTTTGGTGTGTAGCGGGAAGATCGTGGAGTAACCCGGTACCGGCACCGACTCCCCACCAGCCAGGTGGGGATAGATGAACATCACCAGATCCGGGTTCGGCAGGCGAGAGAACTGACTGTAGATCTCATTGGCGGCGTCACGGGTGTACCGCGTCTGTTCAGCGGTTACCTCACCGTCCCCAATCGGGCGGCGCAGCGCCCCTCGCGCCTCCAGCACCGCCTGGTTTCCGGCACTGCCACCCGCGCTCTGCCTGGAGCCCTCCTTCCAGAGCTCCTGCATGCTCATTCCGCTGGTTGGCATCAGCTCGTCCTTGGACGTCGCACAGCCGGAGAGAAGGCCCAGCCCCACCAGGACCAGGGTGAACAGAGTGGCTCGCGTCAAGGCCCTGCGATCAGTCGAGCCCGTGTGTGGTTGCCCTTGATGAGTCATAGCGCACCTTCCTCCCTTCGGTCTCGTAATCGATCGGCAGTTGCTTGTTGATGTGGATGGCCACTTCCTGGCCGGGGGGAACATAGACGGCAGCAAACGCTTCGCCATAGAGCTTGTTGACCCACTGGCTCATGTCATTCACCCCTTGAGCGAGGATCTGCCCCATGGCCTGGTTGCCGGTCATGGCCTGAGAAATGCTGCCGTCGGCACCGATGGACGTGATCGAGGTCGAATCGTCATCGGAAAGCATCGTCGCCGCACCGGCACCGGCGGCGGTGAGCAGGCTCTGGGTACTCAGGTATTCCTTCGCGTTGCTGCGACGCAGGCCACTGATGCAGGGAATGCCGTTCCGGTCACTGATCCAGCCAATGGAGTCACCGCCCCCGATCGTCTGGTTCTGATTACTGTCGTTGCCGTTTCCACGCCCCTGATTGACGTCTTCCGGCGATGGGACGGTGCGCACGGTGCCGTCCTCGAAGACGAAGGTCATCGACGAGATGTTTCCGCGTACACAGGAGAGGGTCCAATCCCCCGTTGCCGTCCCACTGACGATCGCCGCCTGCACTTCAGGGAGCTCGATACCGTTCGCGGTGAGGTTGTCCTTGCCCACCATCACCTTGAACGGATAAGGGTCGTTCACCGTGCCATCGACCGGCACTCTGCCCAGTAGCGCCGTCATGGACAGTGACCCCATCAGAGTGGAGTTCTCCGGGATGGTATAGACCGGTTCGACGGTGGCTTCATCGGGCTGGCCCGTGGCGCTGGCCTTGACGGCACTCCCGGCTCTGGATGCGGCATTGCCTACGTCGCTGGCCGCGGATTGAAACGACGTCGGGAACGTCGGCCCCTCCTGACCTCGACGGCCGGGTCCTTCTTCAACGCGTTGATCCATGGGCTCGACCCAGGACAGGTTGCTGCCATTGCCGCTGCCGGCACCGCCGCCTTCAAGCCCCAGTCCGATCGGCACGTCCTCGTTGTTGCCTTCACCTGAAAAGCCATCCTTCAGATTGCCGATCTCGCGCTGCAGACTCTGAAGCAGGCTCTGGTTCTCACGCTGTGTCGCTCGGCGTTGTTGAGTGAAGTCCTGCTCCTGTTGATGCAGGGCACTGCGAATCTGGCTCTGGACGTCACGTCGGTCCTCGAGCATGTCGGCATTCTGTTCCCGGAGCCTCTCGTTGGTCTCGAGCACCCGATTCATTTCTTCCCGCATGGCTCGCGTCTGACCGACCAGCGTGGCGACGGTATCCTCCGGCGTGTCACCCTCGATCCCCAGCGCCTTGAGCTCGTCCTCACTCAACGTCAGCGATGGATCGCGTTCTTCCCCACCATTCGACCCGGACTGCTGGTTGGAATCGGCTCCCGGCCAGAGCATGACAATCGCAACGACCAGGGCGATAAATGACGGCACCAGAATCTTGACCAGGCCGTTGCCCTTGAGCTTCATGAGTCACCTCCCGCATTGGCGTTGTCCCCGGCATCGGACGCCGACAGTGGCACCGCCTGTGCCAATGACACCCCTTCGGTGACGATGAAGACGGTGGTGGTATCCCGCACGGAGCCACGGCGGCCGAGCGTGGGGTGCATGAAGGTGGCGCTGTAGAGATCGCCTTGCAGCCAGCGTGGATCCATCTCGAAGGCCCGCGAAGGGTCGCGATTGGAGAGCTTCACCGCCGTGACGGTCCACCCGTCGAGCTTCCAGGCGGCAACCGGCGTCGCGGAAACCGGCAATGCCGGCAACAGCGAGGGCATGCTCTCAGGCAGTCGCATGGCGACGCGATTGACCCCCTGCACCGGTTCAATGGTTCGCGTCGGGGCGTACAGGGACTGCGCCGCAAAGCGGGTCAGTACCACAGGAACCGGGGTATTGGCCGAAGTCGACGCCCCTTCAGCCTGTTCCCGGGAACCCGAGGATGAGGCTTCCTCTTCATTGACTGGCTCGTCTTCCGGGAACACCACCCGAATCTCTTCGTCGCTGGCCCCGTTCTCCATGGCCGTCAGGTCAAACAGGACGACTTCATTGGTCTCGACGTCCTGCAGGCGAACCCGCTGGGTATCGAACGGCTGGTCGGCCTTCAGGTAGATGGCTCCACCGGCACTCTGAACGCGGAGCGTCTCCGAGTCGGCAATCTCGGGCGGGAGGCCGACCCGTACATTGCGATCCAGCACGATCACACGTTCCGTTCCAACGAGAAGGTCGACAGGCAAGGGCTTGCGATCCCAATGCAGGATCTCCACCGCCTGCGCCTGGGAGGCGAGCATCAACGTGGCACACGCCATGCTCAGTCGTGAAAACAGGAGTCTGCTCATGGTGAAGCTACCTCGCTTGGCTGGTCAGCGTCGCTGTCGTCGTCGGCATACCCGAGCCGCTGGGGCACCCCGGCGAAGCAACCATCGGCGGAGCCGATCTGCAGCCCCCAGGGGTTCGCGTCGGGATCGTTGTCCACGCGGCTGACGTAGATGGGATAACGAACGTAAGCGTCGCGAACGGACGTGCCGGCGTAGGATTCACTGACGCCCATGTCGAGCGTGGCAATCCAGTGATCGCGATCAATCACACGGACCCCACCAGGTCCTTCAGGACTGTCGTTCTGGAACCCTCGACCGGGAATTTCGTAGATACCCCGCACCCGCCCCTTCAACTCGCCACGGGCGCGACGCTGCTCATACTCGTTATCGAGGTAGTTGCGACAGCCTGGTGTCAGGAAGGTGTTGAACACCTGAATGTTACGCTTGTAATTGACCTCGCCATTGACCGGCCAGCGGTTGATCGTCTGCCAGACATAGACGGCGAAGGTATAGATGTTGGGCTCCGGCACTTTCCACCATACGCGGGTGCTGCCGGTGCGCAGGTCCGGGGGAACATGGACATTCAGCCGATCCGGTGACGTTTTCCACCCCCAGAAAAGTCCCGCGCACACCAGGATCATCACCACAATCACGCTACGCAATGTGGTGATGTGAGCGTCCCGGGCCGCCAGGGCATGGCGTTTACGACTCATGAGTTATCTCCCTTACTGCGCGAGAAGCGGCCCGTCGATGTCGACACAGGACGACGAACGGGATCGCGGCGAATACGCCAACGGATGGAGGTCTGGATCAATTCATTACCACCAGGCACGGGAAGTCCCGCTTTCTGGAGTTGCCACTGGATCTTGCGATACACCCAGGAGGAGGGGCGGCCTCGGCGCAGCCGGCGCATGAACGTGCCACCGAACCACAGTGAGAGACCTGCCCCGGCAAACATGCAGGTCGGGACCATGGCCCCCATGCCCACGACAGCCCAGCCGATCAACCCGACAGGAATGAACGCCACCAACCCCGCCAGGGTGCAGACCACCAACTCCTTGCCCGTCATGCCGCGAAAGACGACGGGAGTGGCGTTCAGACGGGAGGGAATGAATTCAATGGTCATGGCCCGACGTCTCCGTGACTAGGTGCTCTGCATGATCGGATCGCCGTAATTCGCCAGCCAGATGACGACGACGATCATCACGACACCAATGGCACACACCATGCCGAAGCCGCCCCACTCGCCCTTCTTCTTCGATTCACTGAACTGCCAGATCAGGGCGGCGATGTAAGCCACAATCGCGAAGGCGGTGAGGGCAATGAAAATGATGCTGAAGCCTTCCGACCCCACGTTGCGGAAGGTATCGAGCAGGTTGCCATCCGCGCCTTCCGTGATCCCTTCCTGTTGTGGCAGGGCGGCCAGCGCCATGGCCGGGAAGGTAGCCAGGGCGGCCAGGCCACTTTTCATGACCCCCCTGGTGCGGGAGTAAAGTGACTGAATGAGGTTCATTGCGTGTTTCTCCTTGCGTCTCTTGCTGATGGGAGTTCCCCTCGACGGGGAGTTGTGACACCCCGGGATGGGGCTTCCAGCTGAGCTGCTACAGGAACAGCCAGAACAGGATCACGACCGCCATCACCCCTCGGATGAAGTTCCAGGTCATGAGGTATTCGTTGATCGCGCCACTTGCCCAGCCTCGCCAGTTGCTGACACAGAGCCACACCAGCCAGGCCACCGCGATGGAACACCCAATGGCGGCAATCAACAGGTAGACCTCATTGGAGGAGGCCCCCGCACCGGCCTCGAAGGCGGCTTGCGTTGAGGACGCCATTACTGCCCCCTGTCTTCGAGGTAGTCGCCATCGAGTGGCATGGGGTGACGCGGGAGCAGTCGCTCGGGGGCGAGATAGGCGTCGATACCGGAGGTGATGGACGTGAGATCCGATCGCAGCATGCGAGTGTCGAAATAGATGCGCGTGATCTCGGGGTTGGTCTTCTGCTGTCGCGCATCGATGCGATCGACGACAACCTTGATCTGCTCGATCTGGGTCTGGATCAGAGCCAGATCGCGGCGCTGGATCTCGTCGATGTCATCGGCCCTTGCCGGCGCCGACATGACCGCGCTCATCAGGAGTCCGCAGAAGACGCCTGTGGCGCAGAAGGAAAGGGAGCGTTGAGGTAGCACCATCATGTTGGAGTCCTGTCGTGGGTGGTGACGACATGGCTCCATGGTCGAGGGATGTGCGCGCGGGATCAGCTGGAAACGTTAAGCGAATCAGACGGGTATTCTTGACGTGCAGCGGATAAAAATTGCCCCGCCGAAGCGAGGCCAATGGAGAACACCCTGGTGGGCTTTCAAAGGTATTTCTTGAAGCTCGAAGTGGCGATGGTAATCATCATGCCGAACAACAGCGCACACGGCAGCAGAAACAGGTTGGGATGGATCGAGAACGGCAGGGATAGGTAGATCAGCCAACCGGTGAGGAATATCGGTGTCACCATCCGCTTGGCGTGATGGTAAACAAATGCCGATTCTCGGCCTGCACCGAACCGGCGAATATCGCGGCTGACCAGGCCATCGGTGAAGCCAACCAGGCCAGCCAGGATGAACAGTGGCGCGGTCAACATCAGGATCACACAACGCGTCAGTGTCATGAGCGTGACGTACATGCCCGCCTGCAGATAGGTCTTAACCACGCCGATCCACCCCTCCGAGCCGTTTCCTGACGCTGCCCAGGCAGCAATCCCGGATTTTACGAACATCCACTGGTAGCAGGTATTGACGATCCAGGTCGCGAACTCCACCGGGGAGGACACCAGCAATGACCGGGTGAACTGGCTATCCAGGTAGCCCATCTCGGACATCATTGTCTGACGCGCATGTTCCGAACCAGGTTGGCTGAACCAACCGAAATAGATCCCCACCCATTCGATCAGGACCGAACAGATGATCGAGATGACGAGGATCCCCAGAAGGGTGAACGGGAGCTTGAACAGAGTCCCTATCGCACCTGAGCGTTTGCTTTCCGCTCGTCTTGCCGGAGCTTCAGAGCTGGCCATCGTCACCCTCCCCGCTATCATCGCCAGGTGCCCGTGGCACATCACGGTCCCGAGCTCGAGTCGCCTGCTGCGGGGGCTCGAAATCCAGGTGGATCGGCGGCGGCATCACACCTTCCCACCACTGGTCGCCCGTGCTGTATTTGGCGCGCATCCGCTCGGCAATATCGGCCACATCTCGGGGCACGTCTTCCGTCTTGTCCGGCATTGGCAACGGCATGCGGATTTTCCAGGGTTGACCGCCCTCGAGGAGCGCGAATGCCTGACCTTTCGGCAGGCCGATAATGTCGTTCGGGACCAGCATGTCGACCGATTCGGTGCCAATCCTGTCACCCGCCGAGCTCGAGAAGTCCTGGTCACTGTTCACGTCGGCGTTGTCGCTGGCCATGGAGACCATCAACCTGGTCGAAACGTTGACCTTGGGCAGCTGGTCGGTGAGCAGCCTCGCGGTGCGTTCCTCCCGCACGCGTAGCATGATCAAGGTATTGAAGTTGCCCACCACCTGGCCGGCCTTGGCGGCATTCCCGATGCGTGCCTCGATGTCAGAGAGCGTCTGGGTATAGGCGGTCACCTGGATCCCTGCACCGCCGCCCTTGTTGATGAGCGGAATAAATTCATCCCCCATCAACTCGTTGAATTCATCGCAGTGCAGGTTGATCGGGACTTTCTTGTTGCTACTGCCAGGAAGTCCATCTTCAGCGCCAAACTTGTAGATGTGGCCAGCGACGGACACGATATCGGCAAACATCGAATTGCCCACTGCCTGAGCGACTTCGAAATCACTCAGTGCATCGAGTCCCACGTAGACGATGCCCTTCTTGCGAATGATCTGCTGCCAGTCGATGATCGGGCGATCGTCCTCGATGTCGTTGTAGTCCGGTGACAGCAGCTCCGCGATCTTGCCACTGGTCAGCTTCTCAAGCAGCGGCAGCAGTGATGCCACGATCTTGTCGAAGTAGGTCTTGTCGTAACGAACCGCTGACAGCAGACCATCGAGGACGGGATCGGTCAGTGTCTCGATGACCTCCGGCTGCTGCAGGTACTGGACGATCGCGACCACTCGCTTGTGACGCCCCACCATGTTGCGCGGCATATTGCGGTCATTGAGCTTGCCCTCGATGTCGGTGATCTGCTGGTTCGAGCCTGGCATCTGCTGTTCCAGTGTCTCCTGGACGTACTGCATCAAGAGCGCATCGATATTCACCACATCGGCAAGGATCTGGCCATAGCTTGGACGCTCACCCAGCGCATGTCGTGCCCGGGCAACGATGTTGACGAACCGCCAGGCAAACTGACGAAACGCGGCGCTGTTCCCCTCGCCAGACAACTGTCCCGTCACACGGGTCGATACCTCGGAGAGCCGTGAGAAACGGCCCACGGCGTTGTAGCGACAGGAGACATCCGGCCAGCCCAGGTGAAAGATATAGAACTCATCGCCACGTCCCGCCTTCTGCGCCTCGGCATACATCCTCAGCAACAGATCCGCGTCCCCTTTGGGATCGAAGCAGATGGTGATGTCACCACGATGGATATCCTGAGTGATCAGGATCTCCGCCAAACGTGTCTTCCCGACTCGCGTGGTCCCCTCGACGAGCGTGTGGCCCACCCGCTCGCCCAGCGGCATCCAGACATCGTGTTCCTTCCATTCCACCGCATGAAGTGCAGGACGCCCGCCTACCGGAGGAAGTGGACGCACAGGATTCAAGGGAGAATCCCAGCGCAACAATGCGGCGATATGCTGACCCACCGCGCCACCTTCCAGAGTTTGCTCCAGACGCCGCGCTCGCTGGAACCAGGCGCTTGGCTGCACGTAGACCTTTGCCGCTGGTTGTGCGGATTCATGTAAACGCTGGGTATGTTGCGCGTCCCATTTGAACCCCTTGCCAAGCCACAAGCTGCGCTTGCTGACGGGCACCTTCCTCGCCGGAAGGGCGAACCGCGGCAGTCGACGCATGTTGCGCCGATAGCGCAGCACGACCCATGCCTGGTGAAAACGCCAGGCACCGTAAGCCACAAAGGCGAGCGCTGTACTGATGCCTACGCTGGGTGTCAGCGCAAGTGACCAGGGCGCATAGATACAGAGCACGGCACAGCCGGCACAGACCCAAACGGTATTCAGCTCAACAGCAGGACGTAAGAGAGACTCAAGGGGATGATGACTGCTCATGCTGCCTTCTCCAGGATGGCGCCGTTGATGTGCTTGACGATGACGCGAGCAAACTTGTGAAACGCAGTAGAAGCCTCCTGGTTGCAAGGGCCAAAAAGCTGATCCATGGCGACCTTGCCTGTGCGCTGGACGCGTAACCCCAGAGTGGCTCTGTCACTGCCCTCTGTTGTGGAGAGGGCATATACGAGGTACTCCCCTTCAGCACAGCGGTCATCGTATCCACCGACGCAGTGATGCATTCGCCGGCCTTCTTCACGTAGACCAGCAGAACTGAGAAGGGCTTCGGCCTCCAGGCCATCGGTTTCCAATCGCGGCACTGGAGCAGTCCATGAGAGCTGTCTTTCGTCTCGACGTCTCCGTGGGCCTTCCCCGTCCTGCATCAACTGCTGGTGATAAATGTCGCTATGACGTTTGATGGCTTCCCAGCCCATTTGCTTGTCCGGCAAGCCGGCAGCCCGTCCTCCGTCGCGAAACCAGTCCATGGCATGTCGAAGTTGATTGCTCAAACTGTCGGCCCCCCTGAGCCTCATGGATTGACGGAACGCCGAAAAGCCCTCTTCCTGCCACAGGCGAGAACACTCGCAGAACCAGGCTCGAAGTACCCTGACATCACAGGGATTCTCAGGTGACAACCGGTGGAGGCTGATGACATCGATCGCGATGACCAGAGCAAAGGCTGGAATGCGCGACTGAGGCTGCGCGAGTCTGAGCAACCGGACCCATCGAGACAGTTGCGGTTGACCGGATGTCTTCAGACTTCCCTTTAGATGGTTCAATACCGATGTCGGAGCTTGTACCAGCCATCGAAAGTCGGCCTTGCTCTGCAGGCTGGACAGGTACTGGAGGGGTTCATAACGGTCCCTGCACATGAAACCGCGACGATCGATCAGCGTCGTCTTCCGTGTCCCCGTCACCCAGAGGTGCCTGGAAAACAAGTCTGGCCTCGCCCAATGGCGCGGCTCTATGTCTTGCAGTAACGGAACACAGTTGCGATGTTCGAGAGCGACCCGCTTCAAGCCGGTCCAGTGGCTGGCACAGCGCAGGTAATCGGTTAATCCCAATCGCGCCCGATACCCCACCATGGATGAGGTAAGTGAAAGCACCTTCTGGTCAATAACCTCCGTCCAGAGGTTCTTGCGTAAGGCACGCATTGCCGATCCCGCTCGGCGATGATCGAGCTGGAAGCGGCTTCGAGAGGTCTTGACGCCCAACTGCTGATGGAGGAAAGCCTCTGCCAGCCGGGAGCGTTTGGCCCTGGGTAGCTTCTGGAAACCGGACTGGTCCAGAACATAACTCAAGGCCCTCCGCAGCACGGTGAACGCATCCGAGAGCGATTGCTGTTCTTTCCGTGACGGCGAACTGACGCGGTGAATGGGAAGCAGAGAGATGAGCGGCCAGACCTTGTAATTGCAAAGCGATGGTTGCCAGGTATTGCTGTCAAAGTCCCAGAGAAACGTTTCCACATCGGGGGAGCACAAGGACCGGTCGATACGCCAGAGATTGCAGATGATGATCGTCACGAACCCTCTGCGAAGATGAACCTTCTGGTACAGCCTCAGCATATTTCTCTCAATGACACGATCCTTCGCCAGGCGGTACACCTTATTGAAGGCAACATCACCAAACATGAAGCGCTTGGGGGTGAAGTCAGGGGAGACAGAAGTTGGTTGTACCGAATCCATGGCGCTCTCCCTCTACTGCTCGATGCCGTTCTGACTGATCAGGGCGGGATAGTGTTGAAGCCCTACTCGTTCCGCCAGACCGTCACCAGAGACAGGGCGCAACTCCAACCCTCGAGCGGCCTGACGCAGTTCCTGCATGGCCTGTTCATCCTGAACCTGAACCACCAGGCCCACGGCATTCATGTCGCGAAGAATGTCACCTCGCTGGTCAAGCCACTGACGCGACAGCGCGTCGTCACCAATCACGAAGATCGGGGTAAACCCTCCCGGGAGTTCGAGATCTCGCGCGACGACCTGCCCCGGAGTCAGCTGCTCGCTCTCGACCGGCAACATGTCCTGTTCGCTGTACCGCCCAGTCGGGCGTGACTGAGGCCCCATCTGCGGGGAGTACCCTTCCTGCTCGTCGACGCCGGCCCCCTTGATGGCCACGTAATAGGGACGTGCCGACTCGCCGCCGTGATCGGCCACCACTTCCAGATCCGGAAGCCCCGGTGGACGTTGAACAGGTGCCTGTGATTGCGCGACCAGAGGCAAGGCCAGAATCAGACACCCTGCCATCACGCTGAGGGAGTAACGGTTCACACGATTCATGAGCATGTTCCTTGTCGAGAATCAGCGACTGGCCACGGCAACTTCCGCCATCCACCGACGTGGTTCCGGGGTTACCCAGGTGACGTCAGCATCCGGCGATCGGGGGGTGGGCGTGACCCAGGTCAGGCTGGCGTCATTGTCAGGAGTGGTTGCTGTTGCTGAAGGGGGTGCTGGACGACTGGAAGAAGCGACGCGTGCCACCATGAGCTCTGCAGAATCCGTCCCCAGAGTGGGAGAGGATCCCAGTTGAGCCAGCTCCTCACGGACTTTCCGGCGATATCGCGCTGCCGGTGTTCCACCCGCAGGACGGTGATACCGACCAGCAGCCACCACCCAGTCACCGGACGCATCGTAGTGCTGCCGAATCACCTTTGAGGCTTCATCGAGGTTCGCGTAAGGATCCAACCCTGCACAGGGATCGGAGAACCGTTTCCCCGGACCAAACACCTGTGTCTGCCAGCGCACGTTCATCTGGGCGATGCCAACATCAACGACGCGAGTCTGCTGCAGGAACGAACGCAGTGCCGTACAGGCTTCATCGCGAGTGTCGTACCGATAGCCCTTACCGGCCACGTTCAAGGTCCACGGCCAGGGCCGCACGGTATGCTCCAGCGACATCTTCGATTCCGTCATGGCCACGGCATAGAGCACTTCCGGCGGGATGCCATTGTCCTCTGCTGCCACAACGTAAGCGGAAGGAATATCCGGCGAGGAGGGAATGTCCGGCGTGTTTGCGCTTGCCTGCCCTACTGTCAGCAAACTTGCCAGTGTTGCCATCGCCATGACCACGCGTCGCATCGTTCACCCCCTCGGCGCGACGCGCGGCAACTCAGCGCTGTCGATATTGATCGAGCCACCATGGTTGAGCGTGATACTCCCGCTGCGCACCTGATCGGGGGGAATCCCCACTTCCGCTGCCCAACTGCGAATGCGATCGTCACTCCCCTCTGAATCGACAATCCAGATGTCCATGGAGGCCCCGGTGCTGAGCAGTCGTTTCACCGTGGCATCGCACTGCACACATTCCTGGGTGGCCACGACCACATTCAGTCGAGGAGACGACGATGCCGCCGAGTGTCCAAACACCGATTGAGTGGCATCGATGCCGCCCTTGGTAGTGAACGAGTTGACCGGCATGTCGCCAGGGTAGAGACGCTGCCAGGCATCATCGTAGGCGCGCTGGAACGCGAGCTCTGCCTCGACACGTTTGCGCTCGGTCTCGACCAGCAACTCCGCATACTTCTGCCGTTCAGCGTCCGAACGCGCCTCCAGACCCAGTGCCATCAAGGGATCCAGATTGGGTGACCAGGTCCCTCGAGGCCCTTCCATGATCGATTTATAGCGCTGGATCTCCTGCTGGTTCAGCCCCCAGGCGTCGGCAGCACGCTGTTGGCTCCGCTCAATGACCGTCTCGGAGACTGTCGAGTCACCCCGCTGAGTTTCATCTACGTCCTGCGACAACCAGGTTTGTCCCCATGCCGGCAGTGCGAGGCAGGGCAATATCGTCACCGCCATCACGCTTAACGCTTTGCGATTCATGAGCGAGCCTCCTCTTTATCGTCGATAGCCTTCTCCGCCACCGCTTCAGGCGCGTCTGTCTCGGGCTTTGATCTGGAGCTCCCAGAGGCGTCTTCCTGTTCGGTGTCAGCATCGCCATCGTCGGAGCCAGCTTCAGGCGTCTTCCCGAATTCGTCCTCGGAATCCTCGGAGGACGTGCTTTCTTCATCCCCCTGAGATTCCTCCTCTGTGCTCTCGGGAGCCAGGCGTTGGGACATATCCGCAATGCGCTCCTCGGTCATGGCCACCAGGGCCTTGACGGATGCTTCGAGCGCATCGAGCCGTTCAGCCAATTGCTGTTGTTCCTTCCCCTTCTCTTCCAGGCGGACGGACGTATCAGCAAGTTGCGTGGACACTTCCTCGAGCTTGCGATCCGTGGCCCCGAGCCCGGCGACACGTTGATCAAGATCGCTGACGTCGACCTGGAGCTCTGCCAGGGAAGCTGACGCTTCAGATGCGTCTTCCACCTTGTCGATCAGTTCTTTCGTGGGAAAAATGTCGATCCCTGGCGGGACGGTGGCATGTGCCGAACTCAAGGGAATCAACATCATGGCCGCCATCGAGGCAATGGCGTTGGGTCGGATGCCGCCATGACCGGAATGGCTCATGTGAGTTGCCAGTTTCATCATTCAGCTCCTACGGCAGATTGACCGTGACGTTCTGCCCGCGATAACGAAATACCGCCGTTGAGGCGTTGATAGTGACCAGCTGCCACTCCCCCACGGACTCGCGCTCTCCCAGCAGTCTCACCTGGTCCAGATCATGTACCGGACCGGTGGCGACACTCAGGAAAGGACGGCCACCCCGGTACTCGACGCCGGAAATGTGGAGAGGAAGACGGGGCACTGCTGGACGGCTTGACGTTCTGGGCTTTGCTGGCGTGGGGGACGGCTCAGGTTCTGAGACATGCCGAGACGCGGCAGCCGATTCGGCGAGGCGATTCGACACGACCTCTTCCAGCGCCGTCAGTTGCATGTCGATCCGGGGACTTGCCTCTTCGAGGAAGCCTTCCAGTGCATCCATTCGATGAGTCAGACTCTCCACATCAAGCGCATCCGACGGCTGGTCGAGTTGCGCATTGATCTCACCCAGGCGCTGCTCCATTGAGGCCACACGAGCGTTCAGGTCATTCAACGAGCCCAGACGCTGCTCCAGGTCCTGCACAGATCCCTGAAGGCTTTCGATGACAACACCTTGTGCCATTGGGGATGGCTCCGGAGTGTCAGTGGGGTCTCCCTGCAAGCTGTCTGTGCCGGCAACCAGAACCATGAAGAGAGCGATAGCAAGACCACCCAGGAGAGCGACAACAAGCCCCCACACAATGATCTTCGACCAGGGGAGACGATCAATAGAATTCGCAGTGAGTGGATCCCTGGAAGCCTCACTGGACAAAGGCCCATTGGGCTCCGGATCATTGGGCAGCTTGTCAGTCAGATCACTCATGGCTCCGCTCCGGTACGACCGTTGTGGTTTTCACCGTGCGGAGGTCGCGCTGTTCATAGCAGACCTGGCGACGCACGGGATCCTCCTCGAGTTCCCAGGCATCGCCGGCCAGTACCTGCAACGCTTCACGCAGCGTCATCGGACCCAGGTGGTAATGGGCAGCAGGCAGCTGACGGCTGTAGAGCCACTCCTCGTGACCCCGGGTGGCTGGGCAGAGTGTGTATCCCGTGTTCTTGAGCGTGTAACGGATGCCATCCCCCACCGTGGTGGAAAGGCTCGGTGGAATGCGTACGTTGACGATCTGCTCGAGCAGATGTCGCTGCCCCATCGGAGCCAGCATGGTGACCAGCTGATAACGCCCTGTGCGCAGGACCTCGACAGGAATCAATTCCTGATCGTAGACATCGGGATCCACAATGCCGCGATGAGGGGGATTGGGACCGGTGACGATCTGGTGCTCCGTTGTGATGACCCTGGGCTCGTCCAGCGGGGAGATCTGCAGTGCGCTGGCTGAATCAACTGTCGGTGTGGTGCTCGTTTTGGCAGGCGGCTGTTGAGCGCAGCCGGCCAGCAGCACCATCGCTACACCACAGGACAGAAGAGGTGATGAACCGTGCAGCTTCATGTTGGTTGGCCTCGTAATGATCTGATCAGAATCAGGCTCACGGTGCCGCCATGACGGGGTTCGGTCGACGGGGAATGTTAAACAGGCAGGATCGGGTTTCTTGACACAGCAACCCGAAAACAAGAAATGTCTGCTATGTGGGCCACACCAGAGAAAGCCTGGGAGTGATCAAGCGGCTATTCGACAACTTGCAACTCGATAGCAAGCAGCGCCAGGCCGGCGTCTACTTCGGGGCGGTATTTGCCGCCTAGCAGGGCTCATATGGAGGCAGCACCCGTGCATGGAGAAAGTCCACCAAGGCCCGCACTTTCGGCGAGGGGTATTTACTAGCAGGCCAGAGCACATAGAATGCGCCCGTACGTTGCGCATAACTGGTCAGAACCGTGTGCAGCCGCCCATCCGACAGCGGTTCCTCGATGGCGAATTCCGGCAGGTACGCAATCCCCAAGCCTTGCAGCGCAAAGCGCACGCGCGTCTCGATGTTGTTGCAGATCATCGAGGTACGCAATTGCAGCTCAGGTTCCCCCTCGGCGCGGCGCAACTCCCACGGCTCCAACTTGCCGGTGTGGGGAAAGCGATAGTGCAGGCAAGTGTGTTCCAGCAGATCGGCAGGAACCTTGGGTATACCGCGTTGCGCCAGGTAGTCGGGGGAAGCCACCAGCACCGAACGGAAAGAGCCGAGTTTCCGGGCAACGAGGCGCGAGTCGGTTGGCTCGCCAGCTCTGACCACGGCATCGAAGCCTTCCTCGACGACATCGACCAACCTGTCGGTGAAATCCAGATCCAGTTCGATCTCAGGGTATTCGCGCATGAACTTGCCCAACACCGGCAGCATCGGTGAACTCACCATCGGCAGACTGATGCGCAAGCGGCCATGTGGAGCGGCCGTTGCCTGGGATAGCTCCATCTCCGCCGCTTCGATCTCGGCCAGGATGCGGCGGCTTCGTTCCAGAAAAAGCGCACCTTCCGCCGTCAGAGTGACGCTGCGCGTACTGCGGTGAAACAAGCGCACGCCCAGCTTTTCCTCCAATCGGGCAACGCTCTTGCCGACGGCAGAGGCAGACACGCCCAGCAGCCGGCTGGCCGCCACGAAACTGCGCGTTTCCGCGACCTGCACGAACACCACGAAACCGCTCAGATTTTCCATTCCGCCTCCAATTGCAGACAGGAAGTTCCGTATAGAAAGGAACTGTATCCTATTTATCTTCAATGTCAGAAGGCTTACCGTCGCGGTCTTGTTCATTCACGAAAGGTCTAGCTGTGATGCCTCTCCGTATTTCCCTCTGCATCCAGGCGCATCACCTGTGTCTCCACTCGCAAAACGCCAGCCAATCCCCGGCCTTGAGATGGAACGGGGCTTTGGCCGACAGGAGGCAATGATGGCAGCGACTTCTTCGATCATGTCTGCCGTCGCATACCGAAAACACTCCACGCTGGCCGATCCAGACTGCCTTGTTGACGTGGATGTTGAGCGACCGGTACCTGGGCCAAACGATCTGCGTGTTGCCGTTCGCGCCATTTCGGTCAACCCCGTGGATACCAAGATACGGGCGGGGCTGGTTACTGCGCCCGATACCGTTCAATGCCTGGGTTGGGATGCTGCCGGAATCGTGGAGGCTGTCGGCGAAGCCGTCACGCTGTTCCGGCCGGGCGATCAGGTGTACTACGCTGGCTCGTTCGATCGCACTGGCAGCAATGCGCAGTTCCATCTGGTGGACGAGCGCATCGTCGGCCATATGCCCGAGAGCCTCAGCTTTGCCGAAGCGGCGGCGATGCCCCTGACTTCGCTGACCGCTTGGCAACTACTGTTCGATCGCCTGAGCGTGCCGCCCGGCAAGCCGGCCAATGCCGGCAGTCTTCTGGTGCTGGGCGGCGCAGGCGGCGTCGGCTCGATGCTGATCCAGTTCGCCCGTCGCCTGACCGGCCTGACAGTGATCGCCACGGCCTCGCGCCCGCAAAGCCGCGACTGGTGCCTGGCCCTTGGGGCACACCACGTCATTGACCATCGGCAGCCCCTACCGGAACAAGTCAACGCGCTGCCGGTGCCCCCCGTCACGCACATTGCGGCGCTGTCGAACACGGCTGATCACTGGGGGGAGTTGGCTGAATTGATCGCCCCGCAAGGAAGGCTCGCCATCATTACCGACCACGACACGCTGGATGCAGTGCCGTTCAAAGCCAAGAGCGTGTCGCTGCATTGGGAAATGGTGTTCACGCGCCCGCTGTTCGGCACGCCGGACATGGTTGCGCAGCATCGCATCCTCGACGAAGTGACCGCGCTAGTCGATGCCTGCGTGCTGCGCTCGACCGCCAACCGCGTGCTCTATCCCCTCGACGCCGCCCGTTTGCGTGAGGCGCATCGGCTGCTGGAAAACGGCGGCATGACCGGCAAGGTCGTGGTAGCCCGCTCTGCAGACGATGCAGTGAGGGCGGTCGTGGCAGACTAATACAAGAACACTAAGTGATGGAGCTTCGCCATCTTCGCTGCTTCCTGACTGTGGCCAAAGAACTCCATTTCGCCCCCCGCGAGGCGGAGAAGCTGCACATTGACCAGTCGCCACTATCACGGGCAACCTAGGAGCTGGAAGAAGGCCTGAGTGTCCGGACTGCTCGAAGAGCTTTACGATGTGGGATTCGCGCAGTCCGGCGATGTAGGCGACGGCCTGCTGGCAGTGCTCGCTTGTCATGACCCGCTGGTGGTCGCAGTGCTGACCATCCATTCCTGTGTCAGTGCGCGGGCCTGCTCGACGGTCAAAAAAAGGACCGACATCAAGCCTTTCGTGCAAATTACGCAAGGCTTGAAAGCATATACAGCGCAATAAGTTAGCTCTGTTTCGGGCCGATGGGCGAAAGCGCGGCGTTGTGGGCTGAGAGCCACATAAGAGCCTTGAGAAAGCAAGCTGGGTCGCGCTGCAGCGGTGACGATTGCCAAAGACCGCAAGCTTATCCGTAGATCTGAGTCTGCTCCCTCTACAATTGCTGTGAGCGCGCGCATTGAACTGCGCGGTTGGCGAATTGGATTGTTGATCATCGCACGTTTGGGAAGGCAATCGTTCCCGTCCGTATTCCTGCCGCTAATCCCCGGCGGGTCGTTTCGAAGCGGGCACAGCTCGTGCTGCCTACTGTGCCAAGTGCTCTTTCAGATACTCGATGAAGCGCTGGACCTTCGCTGGCAGCAGGCGGGTTTCAGTGAGCGCATGCACTTCAATGGGAGTTGCCTGCCAGTCAGGCAATACCTGCCGAAGGCGCTGGGTGCCCCTCCCTGCGGTATCTGACACGCTCGGCGGCGCGAGCAGCGCGATGCCCAAGCCATCTGCGGCCAGGCGCTGCATCATGCCGACATTGTTGAGATGAAACCTGCCGTCCACGGCGACTTGGCACTTGGCTCCGTCACGCAGCAGTGTCCAATGGGTCTCGTTCGGAAAAAGAAGACATTCATGTTGCGATAGCTCGTCTGGCGTCCCTGGTTCGCCATGTGCATCCAGATAGGACGGCGATGCATAGAGACAGCGCGGCACATGCGCAATCTTGTGGCCGACAAGGTGAGAATCCGTCAGCGCCCCCATGCGGATCGCCACATCGAAAGGTTCCGCGACGAGATCGACGCGGCGCGGCGTCAGATCGAATTCGAACGCGATACCGGGATAACGGTGGCAGAACTCTGGCAGGCGGGGGGTGAGGAACACGATGGCGAAGTCCACCGGCAAGGACACGCGAAGCACACCGCGTGGCTGCGACACCAGTTCGTCGAGCTGTTCGTGTGCCAGCCGCGCTTCCTCGACGATGCCCCGACTGCGCTCGAAATAGAGTTGTCCAGCTTCGGTCAGCTCGATGCGGCGCGTTGTGCGATGCAGCAGACGCAAGCCGATCGCCCTCTCCAATGCCTGTATCCGGCGCGACAGCGTCGAGCTTGGCATGCCCAGTGCCTCTGCCGCGCGGCGAAAGCTCTTAGCTCGAGCCACTTCGACGAACAGGCTCATGTCCCGCAAATGGTCGGTAGCGTGGTTTACTTTCATTGCGCCAAAAATGGGATTCTTAAATGAGATTCTCTATATTTACACCAAATATGATTCATTGGATAGTGTGATCATGGCCGGGTGACACCTCAGAGCCCACCTTGCGTATCTGGAGAATTGCAATGACAGACAACCGTGCTTCCTGGCGTGACGCCGCTGTCCTGCTCATCGACCATCAGGTCGGCACGATGAGCTGGGTGAAATCGATCTCTTTCGAGGAAATGAAGCGCAACGCGCTGATGCTCGCCCAAACCGCTCGCATCCTGAAGTTGCCTGTAGTCCTGACATCTAGCATGGAAGACCATGCCCAAGGTCCGCTGTTGAGCGAACTCGCAGAGATACTGCCCCAGCAGTTCCAGTCGCGCATCCAGCGCGCGGGCATCGTCAATGCCATGCATGACGACCAGTTCGCTGCGGCCGTGAAGGCGACCGGGCGCAGAACGTTCATCGTCGCCGGAGTCACGAATGACGTGTGTACGGTGTTTCCAGTGCTGACCCTGCTGGAGGCTGGCTATGAAGTGCTAGTCGTAGCCGATGCCGGAGGTTCACCCGGCAAGATGGCCGATGAGCTGTCGCTTGATCGGATGCAACATGCGGGTGCCACGCTGTTGGGCACGAATCAGTTGCTGGCAGGTTTGGCGGGGGACTGGTCGACACCGGAAGGTGGCCAGATCGTCGAAGTGATCGGCCAGGCCTTGCAGGCCTGATCGCAGAACGGGCTGGCCGAGCAACACTGGGAGGAATAGAGCCATGAAGCTTTACTACGCGCCTGGCACCTGTGCCGTCGCCTGCTGGATCGCCCTGGAATGGGCCGGTGCCGACTTTGAGGCCGTACGGGCTGACTCTGCTTCGGAGACCTTCCGTCGCATCAACCCGCTGGCCATGGTGCCTGCGCTTGACATCGGTGGGCCACGGGCAATGACACAGGCTGATGCGATTCTGGCGTACATCGCAGAGATGTATCCTGATGCGCAACTCGGCCCAGACGCTGATGCGCAAGGCCGTTTTGAGTTTGCCGAGAGCATGGCTTTCCTGACGGGTGATTTTCACCCCGCGTTCTGGCCTTTCTTCGCGCCACAGCGCTTCACCACGGACCACACACCCCACGCGCTTGACCAGGTTCGCGCAGCATCTTACGTTCGTATCGATCGCGTCATGCAGCATCTCGACCGACTAATCGGGCAAGGTAGCCACGTGTACCGGGAGCGTCGTACCGTCGCCGACGCCTATGCCTACATCATGGTGAGATGGACGGCCAAGCTGCCCAGAACCTGGAAGGATTATCCAAACATTGCACGCTTCCATGTGCGCATGGACCAGGATCCGACCGTACAGGACGTACTGGGCCGTTCGACCGCATGATTTGATTTGTCCCGGCGAGGCATCGTGGCGATCGCGGCTCACAGGGTCGTCTGCGATGTTCAGACCGCTTTGCATTGAGCAGCATTCTTTGCAGCAAGCACGGCACGCAACAAACTCCATAGTGCTCAGACCAACTTGTGCTGGCTACCCCGTGATCCGGTGCCCTTCCTGACCCCTCAATCTCCTGCCATGAAGGCTTCAAGCATGTGCGGAATCAGATCTTCGGCAGCAAGCTGATGGTTCAGATAATCACTCATGGGATCGCTCCAATATGTTGACGGAACCACCCCTCCAGGGCGTGGCCCCGGTTGGGTGATTTGGTTCAGTTGGATGAACTACAGCGGCTCAAGACGATGGAAGAGTTGCCATGAAGGGCGATCAGCAAAGGCTTCCAGGGCCGCTTCGGGCGTCTCGCCACTGAAAGGGCGTGACTGTCGATCAAACGCGATCCATTCAGCGTGCCCATCATCGACTTCGACAGAGTAGGCGCGCCTGATATGACCAATCGGAAGAGCCGGCCAAGCGGGATTGCCCTCATAAATGGCATATGAGACGCGGTAAGCCTCTTCCGCGTGCTCATGGTATTTCGTCACCAGGCAGTAGAGACGCATCAAATTGACTCCATGGTTGAGATGAAGCCATCCCACCGGGGAATGGCCCCGGAAAGGAGAGGAAATGCTAAATCGCGACATGGGTATTTGAGAGGGGTACGAACATCAACCTCCATCCAACCGGGAATGCCCCGGTTGAATGGATGGTTGGAAGTGCAGAGATTCAGTGCATCGCCGGTGAATCAAAGGATCCAGCGGCTTCACCTGAATGGACGGCAGCGTAGCTGCTGGGAACCGGTGATGCCTCGGGGGCACTACTGGACTCCTGAGCGGCTTCGGACTGCTGGTCCTGTGATTCAGCAGCCTCTGCCTGATCATTGTCGCGACGAGGGGCCTGATAGACCATTTCGCCATCGATCTTGATCCAGCTTATGAAGAGCAGACGGGCTTTCAAACTGACGCCTGTTTGCCCAGCACGATCACCTTTTGAGTAGGTGAAAGTGTCGGTCCACAGATCGCCAAGCTTGAAGCTGATCAACACCTTCTTCTTCATGTTGACCGCCTGTTCACACTTCTTGACCAGCTTCTCTGCTTCACGACCGCTTACGCGGCAGTCAAAGCGGGTATAGCTGACGTCATCGGAAGGACCGTTGAGCGCCGCTATGTCGCAGGCCCAGAAAGCGTTACCGCGTTTCGGCGTCACCTCACGAACACGATTGAGGTAGCCGACGCCAGTGATGTGAAGATCGAAGAATTGCTTATCGGTGGAAGTCGTCATGGTGATTCTCCTGGAGTTGAGACATACGAATCCGGGAGATACACCATCCCCATCGGGGAAGTGTTTCCCCGGATGGGTGGTTCGGCAAAGTGCCGAGATTTAGAAGTCTGCATCCAACCCGTCAGGGTGCCGTCTCTCGGGATGCGTTACGGCTTTGGGAGGTGCCCCGAAGGGCAAAGGGCGCTGTTGTTACCGTCAACAGCCAACGTCTGACACCTTTAGGATTGCGCTACTCACGTAATACGTCAACCCTGAAATTCGATCGTCAATCTCAAGCCGGGGCCGCGAGGACTTGCCTCGCCGCCTCGCCTTGGGATTGAGGACCAATACCGCAAGTCGAATCAGCTACCGGATACCGGTGCGGGTAGCGTGTGAAGATTGCCATTATGCCGGCCATCAATCGTCATGCCCCTCGTAGTCATGCGATCGAATCTGCCTCTGCATCCCGTCCCGTTTCATGGCGTTGGACAGGTAGGTTTGTGCGCGGATCCCCGCACAAAGGGAGCCGGGGGGTCAGGCGACCGGCACCGCCAGGGTGAAGCTCAGTCCAACCGGCCAGCAAGAAACCCAGTAGAGGGCATCTTGCTGGCTGGTCAAACCTGACTAAAGGAGGTGGTCGACGACCGGTCGACCTGAAACATAAGGAACCTGGAACCCGATACATGCCAATGTAATGCAAAGAGTCTTTGCGGGTGGGTGCGCGTTTTCGCCAGGTGTTCGCGCTTTGGGATCAGACCCATGGAGAGTCCAAAGGGACCAACTGATAACCGTCAGTTGGCAACGGGGTATGGCCCCAATTATCAAGCAGTGTTGCCATTATGGCAAGGAAGACGCCGGTGACTGCACCATCTCATGATGTACTACCACTGGCCCCCTTTCTGGATCTCGATTTTCGAGCACCCGATTTCCCCTTCTTCTTGCCGATCGCCTTCGTGCCCTTGCACTCGGGATACCGGCTACAGCCCCAGAATGGCCCATCATCCCCGTTCCTCTTGCGCATCTTGGCCTGACACAGCGGACAGCTCTCGCTCGGCATTTCCGGGAGATTCAAGCGGGGTTGCTGGAGCGCCAGGCCGATGAGCTTGTCGAGCAGGACGTTCTGACGTTGCATGAAGTCATCCAGCGACAAGGATCCTTCTTCGACCTGATCCAGCGCCTGCTCCCACAGTGCTGTCATTCCGGGGTTACTGATTTGCGGCGGGAGCGCCGCAATCAATGCCTGCCCCAGCGGAGTGGACACGATCGTGCGCCCCTTCTTGCACAGGAATCCTCGAGCCAGCAGCGTCTCGATGATCCCGGATCGTGTCGCTTCGGTGCCAATGCCCGCGCTCTCACGCAATCGCGCCTTCAGGCGCTCATCCGTCACGAATCGCGCCGCATTGGTCATGGCTGAGATAAGCGTACCTTCCGAGAAGGGCTTCGGGGGTTGTGTCTGACGATCCTTGAGCTGGATCGCCTGCACAGAACAACTCTCCCCCTGACGAAGTGGCGGGAGCGCCTGCGCTCCAGCGGTTTCGTCGTCATCCGCATCACTGTCGTCCTGCCCTTTGCTCTTCCCACGAGGAAACAGCGCTTTCCACCCCTCGACCTGCACCTGTCGACCCGAGGCCACGAAACGCTCCCCGTCCAGATCCAATTGCACGTCGGTCTGATCGTACTCATGCGCAGGAAGAAACTGGGCGAGGTAGTGACGCCGAATGAGCTCATAGACCTGACGTTCGGCTTCGCTCATCCGCGAGATGTCACAGGTGGAGGTGGTGGGGATGATGCCATGGTGAGCCGTTATCTTGCTGTCGTTCCACACACGGCTCTGTAGATTCATATCCAGACGCTCGATGACCGGTGAGAGCGAGGCATCCGAATGCAGGAGCGCCTTCACGACTACCCCGACTTCGGACAGCATCGATGTCGGTAGGTATCGGCAGTCAGTACGAGGATAGGTTGTCGCTTTATGGGTCTCGTAGAGCGACTGCGCGATATCGAGAACCTTCTGCGCCCCGAACCCGAATCGTCGAGAGCACTCCTGCTGCAGCGTGCCGAGGCTCATCACCAGTGGTGCAGCTTCACGTTTCCGTTTGGTCTCGACCGTTACCACGCTCGCCTGTCCGCTCTGCCCTCGCAAGGCTACTGCTTGCGCGGCCTCACGATTGATGCAGCGTCCTTCCTCATCGAGCCAGGAATCGTTGCTCGGTACCCACTTGGCCTGGAAGGCACCACCTTGAGCCTGCAAGTTGGCCAGCACCTCCCAGAAGGGTTTGGGGACGAAATTGGCGATCTCCTGGTCACGCCGGACGACAATCCCCAATACCGGTGTCTGTACCCGGCCCACCGACAGCACGCCATCGAAGCCCTGCTGACGGGCCAGCACCGTGAACGCTCGCGTCAGGTTCATGCCCACCAGCCAATCCGCACGCGAGCGCCCCAGTCCTGCCTGATACAGCGAGACGGTCGATGCTCCGGGACGAATGCTTGCCAGCCCCTTGCGAATCGACGTTTCGTCCAGCGCAGACAACCACAGTCGAGATACCTGCCCCCGGTAGCGACAGGCATCAAGGATCTCACGCCCAATCACTTCTCCCTCGCGGTCTGCATCCGTGGCCACCACCACCTCGCTGCACTGCTTCAGCAGGCCCTGGATGACCTTGAACTGTTTGGCCGCATCCTTGCGTACGACAGTTTTCCACTGGACCGGTCGGATCGGGAGCGAGTCCAACGACCAGCGCTTGAGCGCGGGGTCATAGGCATCAGGAGGAGCTTGCTCGAGCAGGTGGCCGACAGCCCAGGTGACAGTGACGTCATCACCATGAAGGCATCCGTTTCCACGGCGGGTGGCACCCAACACCTTGCCGATGTCACGCGCCTGGTTGGGTTTTTCGCAGAGAAATAATCGAGACATAAATCTGGGCCTCACAAGAAGTATGAGGCCCAGCGTGCAGGGATAGAGCAGTGGAATCAGTCTGAAACGTTAATTACGTCGATGTAAGTACTCGCCATAGTCCTCAAGGTTATCGACGATACTGCATAGAGGCTTTTTCCTGGGTTTCCTGACAGGTCAAGCAAAGCGTTGCCCATGGAGCGGCTTTTCGACGTGCTGCAGGAATTTCGTCTCCACAATCTTCACAGTGAGTATTATCTGAGACTGTATTCACACTTTGCAGTAGACCACCGACACGCATGCTAACCCAGTGGTCAGCAATTTCTGATGCAACATCAGCTTCATCTGCCATAGTGCCAACTCCCTATCCGTTCCGCTTACGATGACTCCTTACTGCAATGCAGCGTTCAATCGCTGCGTCAGAGCAGACTCCATCGCAGCCCCATCATAGGGAATCCGCTTGTCCGCCGGTGCCCAGCTATAGTGGATCCGCGAGCCGGAGCCACTCTTCTCGATTTGAACACGCTGCAGGATGGAGTAGCGGGTGCCGCCAACCGTCTGGCGACCATAGTCCCCGAGGTTGTAGTAGGCACCCGGGGTGCGGTCATGCTTCCAGGCGACATCGCCCATCTGCATTTTTGCAGTGGTACTCTCGGGGCTCTCGAAGTCATTCGGCGAACGGAATCCCATGGACGACTTGATGCGAGCATAGGCGGTATCCACGTCGACGGGGGAATCGATATCGACCGACCCACGCTGACTGCCCAGATTGCTGACATCGACGGTCTCGCCTTGTGCGTTCGTCGCCACCCGTTGCGGCGTTTCGTTGGGGTCGTAGTTCACTGGCTCCCCGGTGAGCGGGTTATTGATGCACGTCACACACACACCCTGAGAGTAGTAATGGTCCTGTGCCGCACACCCTGTCAGGGCCAGTAGCCCTGCAGCTATCAATACACGTTTCATTTCTACATCCTTATTGATTCAGGCATTCAGTCAACCGAGCGAGGCAAGTTGCGTCAGAGCCCCTGAGTTCCTTCGTACTCCCGATATCCAAGTCGCTGGCGTTCTGCAGCATTCAGCCTATGCAGCCAATCACTGAGCCCATATACATTGAGTTGGGCTTCAATTCTGAATTCGGGGTGAGAACGGTCAACCGTATCCAGGATAACGGTGCCAATGCCTAATAGCCGATCCATCAGCGTTCGATTCGATGTGATATCTCGAATCCGCACCAACTCTAGCTGATCTCGACGACGATGTAGAATGCCCCGGGTATATTCCAGACGCTGAGTCGTAAGTGAATAAGTGACCGTTTTCAGAACCAGAAATTTGTATAAAAGCGGAATCAAGCACACAGCCCAGATGAGGCCCAGGAGCAATGCCAGGCGTGCTCCAGGCAAGACCACCAGATCCGGTCGCTGAACCATGGCAAATATCAATAATGCCGTGAATGACATGGCCAGAAGAATCCAGCCTATCGCTGTAGGGATCGCTGCCCTGGTTGAAGGCTTGAACACGGCAACATGATCTTCCTTCTGGTTGCTCGGTGAATCTTTACCTGGTACAGGTCTGCCCTCGTTGGGGTCCATCAGACTTGGGTCCATGACACTCTCTCCCGTGCAACGCTCTAGATAGCTATCTTATGTCTCGGTGCAGAGCTCACCTCTACACCGAGTGTCGTCCTCAATGCTTTCTAGAAATTGGAATCACCTGTCCCGGTCGGGTTATCCCACTCACCGTCTGGCCCAGCGGCCTTGGAATAGGCTCCACTCCGGTTCTGGTTTCCCGGAGCTGGTTGTTGAGCGGGCTGTTGCTGTGCGTTATTGGCAGGTTCAAGTACGACCTGCGAAACTCGGTACGGCAGGATGCCAATACGCACCGCTTGCACCTTGAACTGCGAACGGTCTTCTCCGGTTTCCCGGTCCTTCCACTCGTCGAGCACCATCCGGCCGGACACCATGACGCGCATGCCTTTCTGATAGAGGCGAGCCCAGCTCTCGACGTTGCGGTCCCAGAGTTCCACATTGGCCCAGAATCCGCCGCGGTCGACATTGCCGTTTTCCGTGGGTACTGGATTGTCGAAGCGGACGTTCAAACGCATCACGCCACGCGGTGGCTGATTACCATTGGTAGGGAACATCTTGATCTCTGGATCTGTGCCGATGTTCCCCTCGCCCATGAAATGCGTGCTCATATGGTGAAACTCCTGAATCGAATGAATGTCCGGCCACTCTCCCTATTCAAGGGAAGGGATGTCAGTGGGAAACGTTAATGCAATGCCAGACTTATTCCCGGCTCACTGACAGCATTCAGACCATTGCCTCAATCTCATCAAGGTCCTTGATCAACTTGTTCAGCCGATCCACCTGGCGAGTCGCTGCCGCGATCTTTGCATTGAAGATGGCCCGCTCGGTTTCGATCTCGACCAGTTGACGTTTCATACCCTGCGGAACATCTCCATACTGCAAAACCGCTTCAAGCAAGCGTCGCCCCATTTGGCTCTGCGCTTTATCACGCCACTGCACAGCACGAACTCGTCCTCCGCTGTGACTGTGAGGTTTGAGCCACAGTCCTGCCTGGACCACCGTTCGGTTGTATCGGTTGGCAAAGTCCGCTGCTTCCTGATACAGCCGACGACACTCGACATCCAACTCATCCCTGAAACGGAGAATCTCTCCCTTACCCTTAAAGGGTTTTAAAAGGCCCTTTGCGTACTGATTCAGTGCAAAGTCTTGACGCTGATCCAGTGCAGTCGCAGTCATGGTCGAGTCCTGTAGTCATTACTGAAAAAATCTTGCTGCCCCAGCCACCCTGGTGGAAGTGATTCCGGGGGAATCTCCCGGATCCCACCTTCACGGAGTGATTCCGGGGGAATCACCCCAGCCACCCTGGTGGAAGTGATTCCGGGGGAATCACCCGGATCCCACCTTCCTGGACTGTTTCCGGGGGAAACACCCCAGCCACCCTGGTGGAAGTGATGCCAGTGGCATCACCTGAAGGAGGGTTCAGTCTTTGGTTTCGTCGCTATGGGGCATTATCTGATCGCTATCGAGATCCACACCTTCCAATCCCTCACCATCAGCGGTCGACACTGTTCCATCACGTCGAATCGACGGTGCAAATTCGCTGCGGCGTGTCCCTTCCAGAATGTCCTGAGGCAACTCACCAAACTTCTCCCTGGCCGCTCTGGCCTTGGCGTTGTTCGCCGCGAAGTCATCACGCCCGGCACCGCTGAAGCCAGGAAACTTGACGGGGGCATAGCACAGTGAGCGTATGGCGTGCCCGCCTTGATCCCGAATCATCGACGCACGCTGCTTGTTGCCCAGCAGTCCGATGTGATGGGCCAGCAGCACATCTCGCACAATCCCGTCGTATTCCATCAGCAGCATGACGGCCTGCCAGCCCATCTGGCCTCCGGTGAACACCGGCGTCACGAAGGGTTGCTGACTGACGTTACGACTGACATCCAGCCCCTCGGGGATAGCGTCGAGAACGGTGCTTACCCGTTGTTTGAGCTGCTGCAGCGACTGCCGTGTTTCGTGAACCTTACCCTCGAGCGTCAACAGCCAGCTGTCGGCATAGGGATCATCCTTCGCCGCGGCCTGCTGAATCCGCCCGGTCAGAAACAGAAACTGCTTCAGCCCCACGACCTGAGGTTTGCCACTCTCGACTCCCCGCCCATGCCATGCCAGAACGGCAGGGTAGGTGTGCAGAGTCATTTCAATCCGGCTTCTTAGCTGCCCTACACGGGGCTCTGCACTGGCCATACTTACTCCTGAGTCAATGCACTGGATGGGATCCCATCATCAATGCTTCTCGCATATCACCCCACCGAAAACGTTAAAGGCGATGTCATATGTTTCTAGCTGGGCCGTATCCCCAGACGTTTCAGCATGTTCTCTCGCGCCCTCTGGGTTTCCGCAGAGATCGGTTGAGGATCCTTGTTAACCCGTGAGTCAGCAGATCGGGGGGCAGGTGGGGCATAGGGTTCCTCAGGAGAAGACTGGGTCGATGCCTGTACAGTTTGCCCATTACGCTTGTCAGCAATGCCTCGCCCAAAGTGGGTGACCTGGAATTGGTTCGATGCGGCGCGTTTGGCCAGGGTATGCAGGAATCCCTTGGGGGATTTCACCTTGCCGGCCTCGAGCCGTCCGGCTGCCTCATCAATCACTGCTTGCTGAACATCGTTCGGCAGACCGGTCAACATGACCGCCACCGACTCCCGTTCCTCACTGGTCAACTCGAGTGGCCATGACCAGGTCAGTGGTGACGGGGAATCCTCGCGCGCGGTGGTTTTACATACAGAGTTTGTATAACTACGTACTGTAGTAAGGGCGTTCTCACTGGAAACTGTGCTGTAAGCTGCTGATTCTGGACTGAGTTTCCGCTGGAAACTGGGTGGTTCGTTGCCTGGAAACTGCCCTGGTTTCCTCTGGAAACTGGGTGATATTGCCTGAGTTTTCATAGGAAACTGGGAGTCAGATGCCTGAGTTTCCCCTGGAAACTCGGTCTCCCGTTGTTGTCTGGCACGCTGCTCGATGACGTCCAGCCTCGTCGGGACTTCGAGCACACCACTTTCGGCCAGCTCGTCTCTGACCAGTCGAGCGACAGTGGCCACGGCCTTGTTGCTGTGCTTCATACAGCGAATCACATACTCGATGTAGTCCTGGTCCAGGGACAGTGACTCGGCAGGAGCCAACGGTTCGTCATGCAACACATAGACGTTTCCAATCATGCGCCCATTGGTGGTATTACGCGCCTTCATCCCAAGGGTCATCCAGCGCGTCAGTCGCAGGATCGCAATCACTCGGGCAACGGTCTTGCGCGAGGCTTTCTGACCGGCCCCTGATCGCAGCAGCGGCTCAAGTTCGTCATAGGTCGGAAACGCCGTCGTACGGTCAGAATTCGACAACAAGCGGATCGTCTGCCAACCCAGTATATCGACAGCGCCCAGCCGCTGATCCAGCAGTAAAGCTCGAGGTACTGTTTCATGGGGGTTTCCCATGAAGAGCAGCCCGTCGAGTGAGTCATCCTCAACGGCCGACGCCGAGGCATTATTGCCTCGGCGTTGGGTCAGGGATGATGCCGCGCGCCCGACGAGCGCGTCATAATTCTTCATCACGCCACCCCTGCACGCATCACGCCCTCATCTTCCCCCGGCAGGCTTTCCTGACGTGGTTGCTCCGGCGTCGTCCATTGCTTGATCAGTGTCCAGATCACGGCGAGCGGCAACTCGACTTCCTCTGCCAGTACCAACATGCCTTTGATGTCTTCGGCGGCTGATGGGCTGGACGGATCGTCACTGATGGTCTGCCAGCGGTGCCATGCGTCTACTTCAATAGCCTCTTCCGGCATGGGCAGACGCCCCTGACGACTGGGCACCCCGAGCAGGGTGCGCCGTGCTGAGCAGTCGTTCGGTGTCAGGCCAAAGAAGGTGGCCAACATCTGAACGCTGGCCCCGTGTCGAATACAGTGATCGACGAGACTGTCGCGATCCTGATCACGATCAATTCGCCGAAGCGCAGCCTTGAAGGTGTTGTGATCCAGTTCGAATCGTGCGACCCCAGGAAACTCGTTGATCAGGCTCTCGATCTCACTGGCCCGCAGTCGACTCAGGCGCTGCAGCTCTTCATTGTTGAACCCCAGTGCACGCGCCCGCCGCATATCGCCCTCACGGATCAGCACCAGTGCCTGGTTGAAAAGTGCATGGTTGAGTTGTGGCGTCGTCATTGCGGATCCCCCTCTGCAAGACCTTCACGCAGTACACGAATCAGACGGGTCAGCCAGAACACACGGATGAACAGACCATCCGGCAGGCAGACATCGCTGTCGGTGCCATGGCTGCCAACCAGCTCCCCGAATAATGAGATTTCAGCAGGCAACATCGGGTCGATGTCGCCCTGCAGACCGGCGAGCAACTGCCAGATGAGTTGAGCGCGGCGTCCCGGGTTGTCACCCAGCGGATCGAGTTCATACCCCAGTCCTTCACGAGCGTTGAGTCGGATGGTCTCGGTGGTGCCAGAGACCTCGATGCCAGCCCAATCAGCCAGTGCCTGGACTACTTCACCGATCTGCATCCGAAGATCGCGAGCATTCCGGCGCCAGGCCGGGACGTGCCAGAGATCGGTAATCGGGGCGACAGGGCCGCCCGACATCAGTGGAACGGACTTGAGGGCGGCAGCTTCGAAGTCGATGGCTTCTTCACCATGCTCTTTCGCTTGCCAGTGGCGTAACTGCCGATGTCCTTCACTCTCGTCATAGGGAGAGAGGGTCAGGTCATCGACCAGAGTTTCCTGTTCCTCGAGCGACCGGGTCGGGTGTGGGTTGTGCTCCTGCATGAACCCATCAGAGTCCAGTAGACCACTAAGCTCATCGCCACTGGACTCTCTGGAGCCAGGCGCTTGTGGGGCTACCAGAGGTTTCAGAGATCCTGCCTCGAGTTCGGCATTCCGTTGCTCGAGCTGGGCGAGTTGAGCCCGCATCTCTTTCATCTGGGCGGACTCATCAACCCCACCCGAGGTAGGAACGCCCCGCTCGCTGGCTTTGGGCGTGGGGGTCGGTGACAGATTGGTCTGGCCTTCTTCAAAGGTCAGATCATCCTGGTCGCCATCGCCCTCCCTCTCGCTGTGACCGGTTTCATCGGCATCCTGCGATGCATTTCCAGACGCCAAGGTTTGAGTCGGTGTCGCTGTGGTCTTGCTCCCCTTGCTGGAATCCTCTATCGGCGGATAGAGGTGGCGTTCCTGGGGATGACGCAGCCGCTCCAGCTCACTGTCGACGGTGGTCCATATATCAGATTTCTCTTCCTCACTGGCTGCCCTCGCGTACTTACGTACCGTGAACCAGTTCTTCCATGCCATATCGATCGGGTTGAAGTGCAAGCCGGTATGGTCGTGCAGCATCCCCTTGAGCCTGTCCTCGACGATGTTCCAGCGGAACTCCGTCTGTCCTTCATGATCGAGTTGGGCCATCTCGTCGTGCCATGCCTGGGCGAAGTCACCATCGACAACGCTGGTAGCCCACTGCTCACCCTCACCGAGATCATCGGCATGGGCTTCCCAGTAGGCACAGCACCGCTCCCAGCACTCCTCGCAGAACTGACGATACGAGATAAGTTTCTCTACCTGTCCCTTACCCATCCCACTATCCAGTGTCAGTGGAATCGTGGGCAGGAAATGCTCGATGGTGTAGAGCATTTTTGAGATATGGCTTTGGCCGATTGTGTAACCAAGCTCTCTGAGTCTACGGGTGAGCTCTCTCTGCGAAATTTCCTCCCCAAGATTTTCTTCGATCATTCGCTTGGCCTCGGAGATACCCCGTCCCCGCTCGATCCAGCTGAGCTGTCCACGGTTATCGTTTTCGGCCAGATGCCCGGCGAGGACATTGATTTCGCCCTGCCAGGGAATGAAATGGCAGTCCTGGTAGTAGAAGCGCTCTTCACCGGTTTCCTCATGTAATTCCTTGAGGATGGTCAGCCGCGTGTTTCCGCCATCGGAGATCATGTAGCGATCATCCCCCGGACGCTGGGTGACCGTCAGCTTCTGCTTGAGGCCCACTGCCCGGATACTTTCCTTGATCTCGTCGTACTTGGGATTCTGTTGGGTACGCGGATTGCGATCATAGGGACGCAGCTGATCCAGCGTCAGGGTCATCGCCTGCTCGGTCGTCGGTGCCGGCAGCCGATCGGCGGGTTTGGTGCTCAGTTTCGGGCCAGGCTGGGTCAGCTTGGCCGCAATTTGATCAGGTGTGATGGCTGTCTTGCTCATGATGTCCACTCCGGCTGCCGCGAGTCGGAAAACTCAGTCTCGAAAAGACGTTCCAGTTGCTGGTACAGGTGATCCATGCCCTGAACAAGACCGAACAGGACAAGGTCGCTGCGTGCTTCAGGGGGATACCTCTGGCTCAATTCATTCACTCCGCTTCGCAGATCGATCAAGTTGTCGCTGACGATCACCAACAGCTCGATATCACTCAGCTGGTGATACTGGAGCTGCGCCCAGCGCAAGCTGTGGTGCGGCTGCATGTCCAGCTGACTGGTTTGGTCACAAGCCATGTGGAATACCAACCAGGTGTCGGCAAGCAGCGAGCGGA
This sequence comes from Halomonas huangheensis, assembly GCF_001431725.1. Classification (NCBI taxonomy): domain Bacteria; kingdom Pseudomonadati; phylum Pseudomonadota; class Gammaproteobacteria; order Oceanospirillales; family Halomonadaceae; genus Halomonas; species Halomonas huangheensis. Next base: position 4,390,009 of record NZ_CP013106.1, read on the forward strand.
GAGACTCGTTGCGATTGGTTCGTGCCTGGGGATGCTCACCAAACCAGCTGTCCAGCGTTTCAACCCAACTGGCGAAGGGATCGATCAGGCCCAGTGCTAGACATTCACGTCCCATCAGATAACGCTCCATGCCGTGGTCATGTGCTGCTCGCACGGGAAAGTTCAGGATCTCAGCCATGGGTCAGCTCCTCCCGACGTTCCTGCTCCACACCGGAATGAAGTTGAACATGACGTCCTGCCGCAAAGCCCTCGCGAACGGCAGTGAAGTCGTGATGTCGTAGCTTTCCGCGCTGACGAGGTGTCAGAGCTTTCAGATCCCCGCCAAACCGCCTGGCGGTGTATGCCTCCAACACCGCCACCGCCTCCTCCGACATTTCCATCGGGATAATCGACGCGCGTGCGCCCATCACCCATGCCTCGGCATAGGCATCTCCCCGGCGAATCCGGGTAGCACGCTTGATGCGCTTGTTGAGGCCTTGCTGGAACGCCTTGCGATCGCGAATCAGTTGACGCTGCAGAACTTCATAGGCATAGGCGGCAACCTGACTCGCGCCATCTGTCCCCAGGAACCGCCACTGGCCGAGCCAACGAATTAGATGGCTATGCTCATCCAGAGACACGGAGTACACGGCCTGCGTGCCAAATGCGGCGTTGATCAACGTCGCCAGGGCCTCGAGGTAGCGGGGAGGCGTCTTGCCGGCCTGGGCCGAAACGGAATGCTCGGTGACGGATGCAATGGCAACGTCCTGTTCACTCAGGCCGTTGGCTGCCATGAGGCGCTGTGCCTGCCGAAGCGCAATCCCTGCCTCGTGGGCATTGGCACTCTGGGATAAGGCCAGGCACCGCTCGATCTTGCGCATAATGCGATCTGGAATCATGACTCCCTCCTTACGCCAGAGCTTCTCTGCACACGGCGAAGCAGGGCGATGGCATTTCGCTGCGAACGGGCATCGCTTGGTGAGTAGCTGGTGAAGACGGGAGGCATCCCGGGCTTGGTCAACTTGATATGCCCGCCGCGCGTGCGCTCGATATGCCAGTTATGAGCCTCTGCGAAGCGAACAACCTTCTGCAGCCCCTTGCCATACTGTTTAGCCATGACGCACCTCCTTGAGCAGAAGGTGGCTGTTGGCCACCTGATCCATGAACAGGTCGAGCTGTCCTTCCAGCACCTGAATCAACTGCTGCTTCTGGGCTTGGAGTGCATGGATATCCTTCTCCAGCTGACGATATTCGGCACGACGCTCAGCCAGCATGTCATCCAACTGTTGAAGCTGTGTCCTGGGTGTCATCAGGCTTCCTCCCGTTGCGCAATGAGCTCCTCGAGGCGCAGCCCCCATACCATTTCCGCCAGTTGGGGAGACCAGGGCTCGATAGGATCCACTAGGGGCTCGACTCCCTCGAGGCAGGGCCACTCCTGTGGTGACTCGGGAAGGAGATCACGGCGCTCGGTGGCGAGCAGCTGCAGGTCGGCTTGCTTGACGCTGTTTGGCATCACCGGATCCACGCCAAAGCGCTTGGCAATGGCTACCCAGACTCGTTGCTCGATGAGGCGATACGCCGGTAACAGAGTCTTGAGCGGGGAGATCATGTCCCCGATGTAGGCTTCCGTCGCGTCGTGTAACAGGGCAGCAAGAGCGTCCTCAGCCGGAACGAGCTGGCTGGCCAGTACGCAGTGCTGGGCGACACTGTAGAATTGGCAGGTGTGGCCATTGAATCGCGGGATTCTCGACAGTGCCTGGGCGATGTCCTGGTCATCAACCAGCCGCCAGGATGGGTAGGTGAGCGATTGAGAGATGCCGGATCCGGTCAGGATCGTAGGCGAGGTATCAAGGATACCGCCCAGTTCCTTCTCCGACTGCCGCCGCTCTATCGCGTCAATGGCCTGATCACGCAGAGCACGTGCATCGTATCGGCCTTCATTATTCGGCTCAGCGACAATCCCCAGCATTTCCGTGATGCGATGTAGAGCCGTTTCGGCGCTCGACAACCGCTTAGCCTCACTCTCTGGAAGTTGAATGACACTCCGTGCCTGATCGCGTATAGCGCGTATAGATTCGATCGGTTTCATGACCAGCCTCCTTGCGTCTGCTTCCACTCCAGCGATTCAAAGCGTGTCTGGGCACCCAGAAATGCCAGATGGACGACACCCGTAGGACCATTACGCTGTTTGCCGATGATGAACTCGGCCAACCCCTTCACATCGGGGTTTTCCGGCTGGTAGACCTCATCCCGATAGACAAACCCGATCACATCCGCATCCTGCTCGATCGCTCCCGAGTCACGTAGGTCCGCCATGCAGGGGCGCTTGTTGGGACGATTCTCGAGGGTGCGGTTCAACTGAGAGAGTGCGATGACCGGACACTGCAGGTCCTTGGCCATCGCCTTGAGGATCCGCGAGATCGTCGAGATCTCGTTGTTACGGTTCTCGCAGCCAGGCTCGCTGAGCAGTTGGAGATAATCGATCAGGATCAGCGCCGGTTTGCCGTGGCGGCGCATCAAACGGCGGGCGCGTGATTTGAGTGACGTGGCGGAAATGCCACTGGAGTCATCGATGAACAGACGATCCTCGAACTCGAGGATGCGATTGGTAGCCGCGGTCAGCTTTTCCCAACCACCATCGTCCAACTCCCCGGAGCGCAGCTGACTCGCGTCCAATCGACCGATGCTGGACATGAGGCGCAGCATCAACTGCTCCTCGGGCATTTCCAGCGAGAAGACGAACACGGGTGAGTCAGCCAGCTCTGCACGGTCGGCGGTGGCAATCAGCGCATTTTCGACCAGGTTCATGCCCAGGGTGGTCTTGCCCATCGAGGGACGTCCGGCGATGACAATCAGATCAGAGCTCTGCCAACCACACGTCAGGTCATCGAGATCCTTATAGCCAGTCGGCGTACCGGTGATGCCATCCTTGGCATTGAACGCGCGATCGATGGTGTCGATTGCCGATGACAGCGCGGAGCGAATTCCCGCAGATTGAGATTGGCGATCTTCGGCCAGCTCGAACAGCTGACGCTCGGCCGCTTCGATTATCGCCTTGCTGAGGTGGTTACCCTCAAGCGCCTGCTGACTGAGGTCACGCCCCATGCAGGAGAGCTGTCGGCGGAGCTGATGCTCGCGCACGATGTCGGCATACGCCGCGATGTTGGTCGCCGACGGCGTGTTGCGAGCAATTTCCGCCAGGAAGGCCAGCCCACCCATGGACTCAAGGTTCCCGTCGCGCTCCAGAAGCTCCGAGATCGTCACCACATCCATCGGCTTCTCGCCCTGGGCGAGTTCGCGCATGGCCTTGAAGATCAGGCGATGGGGATAGTAGTAGAACGCCTCGGCATCAACGATTTCGCAGATGTCGTCCCACTTGCTGTTATCCAGCATGAGTGCACCGAGCGTCGACTGTTCCGCTTCGATACTGTGCGGTGGGACGAGTCCCATGGCTTCAACGTCATCAGGCGCGAGGGTTTGGGTTTCAGTGAACATGACCCACCCCCGATTTACCTGACCCCGGCCTGCCCTGGGGCTTGGACGCACCAACTGCGCGAATAGCATCGGCCCATTCGGGATAGAGATCGGCAGCAATGGCCTTGATCTGATCGGCACAGGCCGGAGCCTTACGGCCAGAGGGCTTGCGAGGCTCGACGCGATGCACCGGCAGGCTTTGAAGCGCTGCCGAGCGATACGCAGAGAGATTGACCAACGGCGTGTCGAGCACACGAATGCCATGATCCTCGACTTCGGCGTACATGCTGCGGATGCTGTCCGAAATATCGCGGGCATCCTTCAGCTGGTCAGTCATCTTGTTGAGAAGGATCGAGACGGGAGGGACTTCGAAGCGGGTGTACTGCGTGAGCTCGCGCATCTCGTTGAGCATGCCCTGTGTGCCGCGCACGAACTCACGGGCAGTCAGCAACTCGGGGACGATGGGCGATACGAGATGATCAGCAGCGAGAACAGCCATCTCGAGCAGGATGGAGCGAGCTCCCTGAGTATCGATGAGGATGGCGTCGTAGCGATCTGAGAAGCGGTCGAGTAACCCGATCAGGCGGAACCGGCCATTGGGGGCGTTGAGCAACAGCTGCTGCAACTGATTCCGATAGTCGTTGGAGACCACGATATCGAGATTGGGAATCGCGGTCTTGGATATGATCTGGTCGAGATCCACCAGATCTGTCGCGAGCAGCTCGTACACTCCGCCGGGTGCAGGCTGGGACAGCTCATAATAGGAGGAAAGGGTAGGCTGGGAGTCCAGGTCAATGAGGAGCACCCTGAACCCGGCATCAGCCAGCAGGCCGCCCAGGTTGGCCGTTGAGGTCGTCTTGCCGACGCCGCCCTTGGAACAAACTGTTGCAGAAACACGCATTTAGCTGCACCTCATCCAAATTGAAAGGAATGAGTGCAAGACTGAGCGCTAGGCCGAAGGAGAGATTTTACAAGCACAATCGCCGCCCTAGAAGGCGGCGATGATGTAAAGCAAGCTTTTGATTTTCAACCATCGAGTAGATGGTGCCGACACCAGGAGTCGAACCCGGGACCTACTGATTACAAGTCAGTTGCTCTACCAACTGAGCTATGTCGGCTCTACTCGACCTATAGGTCACTTGCTGCTTTGGCGTTTCACACTTCGCGCTACGCCGAAAAGAGAGTTGGCGTGGCTGGGGTAGGAGGACTCGAACCTCCGAATGCCGATACCAAAAACCGGTGCCTTACCACTTGGCTATACCCCAGCATAGTTGGTGGCCAGAGACGGAATCGAACCGCCGACACGGGGATTTTCAATCCCCTGCTCTACCAACTGAGCTATCTGGCCCCTTGCCAACGCGACGTATTAAACCGTAACACCCGCCTTCCGTCAACCCTTTTTCTTTCAAAAAGATGGAGCTGGGATGACAGGCCCGGCGCGAGTCACTGATCGCGGGGCACGTACCCTTCTGCCTGGTCGGTAGCCTCGTTATCCAGAAAGCGCTCCATCTGCTCCATCAGGTATTCGCGTGATGCGGGCTCAAGCATGTTGAGGTGCTTCTCGTTGATCAAACGTGTCTGAAGCGCCTGCCACTCTTCCCAAGCCTGACGGGATACCGTCGCCTGGATCTCCTGCCCCTTCTTGCCGGGCAGGGGCGGGAACGGTAAGGCGTCCATCTCCTTCTGATACTTGCGACAGAAAACGGTCTGGCTCATGGGGCGAGCTCCTTGTTGAAGCGGATAATCAAGGTCCTTCAGGTGGACTCAGGGTAAAGGGCGTCAGCGCCTGCAGCAATTTCTTCACCGGAGCGGCAAGGCCAACGGAGTCTGGAGACGACGGGGCATACCAGCGCCAGCCTTCTGCCACGCTATCCAAACGCTCAACACGCGCCGGAACAGGTGTAATCTCGAGGCGGAAGTGACTGAATACATGTGTGAAGCTGGCCTGGGGCTCGCTACGCCTGGCGGCTGGCGCGTGCTGGTCAAGCCACAGTGCCATATCTCGATCCGTATCGAACTGGGGAAGGCTCCAGAGGCCGCCCCAGAGGCCTGAGGATGGTCGCTGCTCCAGCAGTACTCTGCCTTCGTCGTCACGCAGCACCAGCATACGCGTAGTGCGCACTGGTGTGGCCTTTTTCGGCTTCGATTCCGGGAAACGACGCTGCTCTCCTCGAGCACGCGCGACGCAGACATCCTCGAATGGACAGTGGTCACAATCGGGTTGGCCACGGCGACACAAGGTTGCCCCCAGGTCCATCATCGCCTGAGTAAAGTCGACAACCCGCTGATCCGGGGTGAAGTGCTCGGCAAGACTCCAGAGTTCACGCTCCACTGCGGGTCGTCCCGGCCAACCCTCGACCGCCTGTAGACGCGTCAGTACACGCTTGACGTTACCGTCGAGAATTACCGCGCGCTGCCCTGTACTCTGCGCAATGATCGCGCCAGCCGTGGAACGGCCGATACCCGGCAGAGACGCCATCGCCTCCTGGCTCTCGACGGGAAAGCGACCCTCGTGCTCCGCCATGACCACCTGAGCAGCCTTGTGCAGGTTCCGGCCACGAGCGTAGTAACCGAGACCTGTCCACAGGTGCAGAACCTCGTCCTGGCTGGCACCTGCAAGGCTGGCAACGTCGGGAAAGCGCGCCATGAAGCGCTCGAAGTAGGGAATCACTGTCGCGACCTGGGTCTGCTGCAACATGATTTCCGATACCCACACTCGATAGGGGGTACGGTCCTGCTGCCAGGGTAGGTCATGACGACCGTAGCGGTCATACCATTCCAGCAACCGTTTAGAGAAGATTTCACGCTCCAGAACGGGCGTAGTCACTGCCGTAGCGTCAAGGTCCATTGCTTTCATTATCAGTTGGTTATTGGCCAGATATTGGTTTCATGCACATAAAAAAGCGCCGACACGGTGGTCGGCGCAGGGACTGGCTTACTTGATGCTCAATTGAATAGACCACGCAGAGCATCACGAAGTTCCTCACCAGCTTCATCTCCGAGATGTTTATTGATTTCCTTGCCCAGGCGCTCATCCACTTCTTCCTGCAACTGGCCTCGGGCTTCATCCCCTGCCAGCTCGCTCAGATTGCGGCTGAAGGCGCGTACGTCAAAAGAGCACCATTCACTACTGTCGGAGTCCAGGCTGCCTTCACAACGCGCCGGGAACGCCACACGCTGCAGACGCGGATTGACCTTGCAGGCCGCATCAGCGGTATCGAGGAAGCGTGCGGCACCTTTGGCTTCAAAGGCTCTGGTCGCCAGTTCGAGGCGTCCCTCGCCGGTCATTTCGATCCCCGGCAGGGTAATCAACAGGTCCTCGTTATGGGCAACGCCATCACGAATCTGGAAGGTACCGCGAATCTCGTCAAAACGAGTATCCTCGGCCCACTCACGGGTGGCCTGTTCGCCTTCGAAGCGCGCCACCACAGAGCACAACTGCTGAGAGATATTGTTGCCGGGGATACTGCCATCGTTGACTTTGGCATCGATTGTGCCATTGAGGTTGTTCAGCAACGCATCGCGGCTGTTGCCGTGCGACGTCAAATCACCTTGCGCATCGAGTGAGCCAACCATCGGCGCCGGGTCTTCTCCCAGCGACACCAACAGCGCATCAAGCCGTACTCCTTGCACCCTGGGAGCCAACTGCCATTCCATCGGAGAAGTGCTCGCATCCAGCTGGCCATCGGCCTGCAGGCGCCCTTCATGGAAGCCCGCGTCGAAGCTGGACAGACGGTGCTTGCCATCCTCACCTTGAAGTTCGAGCGCTACATCCTGGAATTGCTGGCCGCCCAGCGTCAGCTCGCTCAGTTTCAAGGCCACTGTTTCATCGAGCTGTGCCAGCCAACTGGCAGGGAGCAGCGCAGGCGCCTCCTCCTGCGCCACGGCAGCGGTGATGCCCGGCAGTGAAGCGCTGGCCTTCTGTGCATCATCCGACGGTAGATACTGATCGAGATCCAGTTGGTCGCCCTCCAGGGCGATATCCACTCGCTGGCCATCGAAGCGAGCTCCGGCATTGCCGGAGAAAGTGCTGTCATCCAGCACGAGTGTCAGCCCATCGAGGCGGAGCTGTTCGAGATCACCACTTACCGGAGTGGTCAGGGAAACGTCGGAGAGCGAGGAAGTACCTGCCATGCTCGGCAGTACATGCAATCGATCCAGCCAGGGGCGCAGAGACATCTGTTCAAGGCGCAACTGGCCTTCGTACTGCGGCGCTGTCGCCAGCTCTCGCAACGTGAGATTGCCCTTGAGCGACAGACTGTCCGGTCCCGTCAGGGTAACGTCGCGCAGTTGAGCGGTATGGTCAGCGAGGCTCGACTCCAGCTCGAAGCCCAGCGACAACGGCAAGCGCTTGTCGCCAATACGCGGGTCAAGCAGGCTGACATCCAACTTGCTGGGGGCCATGTGCAGACGCTGCTGAGTGAGGTCGAGGACCAGTTCGTCGCTACTCAGCGTGGCCTGCTGACTCTCACTGATACCGGCCATCTGGGTGTTGGTCTCGAGTACCATCTTGCTCAGCACGTGGCGCTGATCGGCCAGCCCCAGCTGCACCTGACTGTTGAATTTGATATCGCTGTGCAGCGCGGTAACACGATCACCTTCCAGCTTGTCGAAGCGCTTGAGCGAGAAAGTGGCCGATAGAGGGAACGCTGTGGCTGGATTGACGTTACTGCCGGAGACCTTGAGTGACTCCGCCAGCCATTCCTGATCAGCCTGATGATCCACCAGCCTCAGGGTGCTGTTGGTCGCCTCGACACTGGCGATGTTCAGCGCCACCGACAGTCCTCCGCTATCATCCAGGTTGGGACCCGCACTGGCTGGTGCCAGAGCCTTCTCGGCATCGGGACCTCGTCCCTCCAGGCGTTCCAGCAGACTTTCCCAGTTACCTTCTCCGTCGGCATTGCGCACCAGATTCAGAGAAACACCATCCAGTGTCAGCCCATCAATGGCGATCTCGCCTTTCAGCAACGGTGTAAAGGCGAGGCTGACCGAAGCATGACCGAAGGATGCAAAGGGTACCGCGTCGTCCGGCTGCTCCGGCAGCCAGGCTTCGGCCTCGGCCACACTGACACCAATACGTGGATAGAAGGACCAGGACAGAGCGCCCTCGAGCGCCAGTTCGAGGCCAGTATGTTCCTTGACCACCTCCACCAACCGTGGCTTCAGATCCTCGGGGTTGAAGAAAGTGGTGACATACACCACCGCTCCTACGGTCACGAGCGCCAACACACCAACCACTGCCAACAAGGTTCTCACAAGACGTTTCATTGACCGCTGTCTCCTGACAGGTCGAGTTGAAAGTAGTCGCCATCACGGGTCAGGCAATATCCCAACCGCTGCAGCAGCATCTGGTCCGCGAGTTCCAGTTGTGATGCCGGTACCCTGAGCACCAGGCCAAACTGGCTGGCTTCAGCACTAACCAGCGCCAACAACCGCGAACCGATCCCGCGCCGCCGTGCAGTCTTGCGCACACACAAGTCAAGCAAGCGCCAGCCTTGCTCATCAGGTGATACTGCCACAGCCCCGAGCAATCGGTCGTTGAATTGCGCCGCCCAGAAGAAACCTTGACTGAGATGAGTCAGGATATAGGCTCCAGGAGGCATCTGAATGCGCTCCTCGGGGGCATCACTATAGATGCGGGCCAGATCGATGCGCACCTGCTCATCGGCATCCCAGATATCCTGATCAATGCGATAGAGGGTCACCGGCATGGGCAATCTCCCTGACGTTCCGGTTACGGATGACAGCGTGACACCTGTCCCGAGAATTGTCGCGGCCCAGAACTACATGAATGGCCGCGTGAATGGCCGCATTGTAGCGAATCGGGCCGCCGATTCTCTATAATGGATGCCTTGTGTGCGTCATACACCAACAAGCAGCATACGGCTCTCAGCCCTATTTCGATATGCGCCAAGGCGCAGGAGACGACATGTCCGAGCGTATTGCCACGGTCAGCCGTGACACCAGCGAGACCCAGATCACTGTGACCCTGAATCTCGACGGTCAGGGTCACCTCAACGGTGAAACTGGCGTCCCTTTCTTCGATCATATGCTCGATCAGGTCGCTCGCCACGGTATGATCGACCTTGATCTCAAGGTCAATGGCGACCTACACATCGACGATCACCACACCGTCGAGGACCTGGGCATCACCCTCGGTCAGGCCTTCGACAAGGCCATCGGCGACAAGCGCGGCATCGTGCGTTACGGTCATGCCTATGTGCCGCTCGACGAGGCGCTGTCACGTGTGGTGCTCGATTTTTCAGGACGCCCGGGGCTATCGATGAACGTCGAGTTCACTCGTGCCACCATTGGTCGTTTTGACACTCAATTGTTCTGGGAATTCTTCCAGGGGTTCGTCAATCACGCTCGCGTGACACTACACATCGACAACCTCAAGGGGTTCAATGCCCACCATCAGGCCGAAACCATCTTCAAGGCGTTTGGTCGCGCCCTGCGTATGGCTGCCGCTGAAGACCCCCGCATGGCCGGCAAGATGCCCTCTACCAAGGGTAGCCTCTAGTATCGCAACCAGGTATATGCCATGAGTGGACATTTCCCCGCAGCAAAGCGCCAACAACGCTGCCCGAGTAGAAGGAGCATTCCATGACCATCGCCGTCATCGACTACGGGATGGGCAATCTGCATTCCGTCGCCAAGGCCCTTGAGCACGTGACTCATGAGAACGTCATGATCACGCGAGACGCCCGCTCGATCCAGGGAGCCACACGCCTGGTCCTGCCCGGCCAGGGTGCCATGCGCGATTGCATGGGAGAATTGGAGCGCACCGAGCTGACCGGTCTGGTACTCGAGCTGCTCAAGGAACAGTCCAAACCGCTGCTGGGCATCTGCGTCGGTCAACAGATGCTGATGGATCGCAGCGATGAAAATGGAGGCATTGACTGCCTCGGCTTTCTCGCTGGCCAGGTCAAGCGCTTCCCTGCCGACATGCTCGATGGCGATGCTCGCCTGAAGGTGCCGCATATGGGTTGGAACCTTGTGCGTCAGCCGCAATCACACCCCTTATGGGATGGAATTGACCAGGATGAGCACTTCTATTTCGTGCACAGCTACTATGTGGCCGCCGAGCACCAGGCCAATGTTTTCGGCACGACCGACTACGGCAGTATCACGGCTCATGTAGCCACCGGCAGTGACGCCACCTTTGCCGTGCAGTTCCATCCGGAAAAGAGCTCACGCGCGGGCTTGCGTCTGCTCGAGAATTTCGTGCACTGGACACCCTGAACGTCCAGGCACCGCCGCCACGCAAGCTACACGACTATTATCATAATCAGGGCGCTGTTGATGCAAAGCAGGCCTATGGGTCCCGAGGACACAACATGCTGGTAATCCCCGCCATCGATCTCAAGGACGGCAAGTGCGTCCGTCTCAAGCAAGGCCGCATGGAAGACGCCACCACCTACGGTGATGACCCCGTTGCCATGGCGGCACGCTGGGTTGAGGCCGGTGCACGCCGCCTGCATCTGGTTGACCTCAACGGCGCTTTCGAAGGCCGCCCGGTCAACGGAGAGGCGGTCACCGCCATCGCCCGCCAATATCCAGACCTGCCGATCCAGATTGGCGGCGGCATTCGCAACGCCGAAACCATCGAACACTACCTCGCAGCAGGGGTTTCACACGTCATCATCGGCACCAAGGCGGTCAAGGAACCCCAGTTCGTCACCGAGATGTGCCGTGCATTTCCCGGTCATGTGATCGTCGGCCTCGATGCCCACTCCGGTCGCGTGGCCACCGATGGCTGGGCTGAGGTCTCCGAGGTACTGGCCGTGGATCTGGCCAGGCGCTTTGCCGATGACGGCGTTTCCAGCATCGTCTACACCGATATCGCCCGCGACGGCATGATGAACGGCGTCAATGTCGAAGCCACTGCTGAACTGGCTCGCGAGGGAGGGTTACCGGTCATTGCCTCCGGCGGTGTGACCAACCTCGACGATTTGCGGGCATTGATCGCCGCTGGCGAACCCGGCATTCTCGGCGCCATCACTGGTCGCGCCATCTATGAAGGCAGTCTGGACGTGGCCGAGGGCCAGCGTCTGTGTGACGAGCTGACCCAGCAGTCGTAACCCGAGGGATACCATGGCACTTTCCAAGCGCATCATCCCCTGTCTCGATGTCGACGCCGGTCGTGTCGTCAAGGGTGTCAACTTTGTCGGCATCCGCGACGCCGGTGATCCGGTCGAGATCGCCCAGCGCTACAACCAGCAGGGCGCCGACGAGATCACCTTTCTCGATATCACCGCCAGTCACGAGGGCCGCGATACCACGGTAGAGATGGTCGAGCGTATTGCCGGTGAAGTCTTTATCCCACTAACCGTGGGTGGCGGTATCCGTACCTGTGACGATATTCGCACCATGCTCAATGCCGGTGCTGACAAGGTATCGATCAATACTGCAGCGGTGACCAACCCGGAGTTCGTGCGCGAAGCCGCCGAGCGCTTCGGCAGTCAGTGCATCGTGGTAGCCATTGATGCCAAGCGAGTCAGTGCTGACGATGAGGCGCCACGCTGGGAAATATTCACCCATGGCGGACGCCGCCCCACAGGGCTGGATGCCGTAGAGTGGGCGCGCAAGATGGTTGACTATGGTGCCGGCGAATTGCTGCTGACCAGCATGGACCGTGACGGCACCAAGGCCGGATTCGACCTCGGCGTGACTCGAGCCATCAGTGATGCGGTCAGCGTGCCAGTCATCGCATCAGGCGGTGTCGGCAACCTCGATCACCTGGTGGAAGGGGTGACCGAAGGCCACGCCGATGCGGTCCTTGCCGCCAGTATCTTCCACTTCGCCGAGTACACGATTCCCGAGGCCAAACGATATATGGCAGAACGCGGAATCGAAATGCGCCTGTGAAGAGTCATCAGCCAATCAGGGAATTCATGCAGTCACCATGGAAGGCATCGGCCAGCATCCTCATGGCATTGGCGCTGGCTCCTGCCAGCGCCAATGCGTCATCATCGTGGCCACCCTCGACGGAGCTGGATCATGTGTTGGTACAGACCAGCCTCTATACCCGTCACTATGAGCCAGACCCGGAGCACAACAACCACCAGAGCCTGGTCAGCGTGGAGCTGCATAATCCCCAGCGCTGGCTCACGGGAGCCGGATGGTTCAAGAACTCCTATGACCAGCCCACCTGGTACTGGTATGCCGGTCGCGAGTTTCCCTTGTGGCGACCCACCGAGAACACTCTGGTACGCGGCAAGCTGACTGGCGGTCTGTTACGCGGTTACAAGGATGAGTATCGCGACAAGATCCCCTTCAACCACTCCGGTATCGCCCCCGCGATACTGCCCAGCATCGGCGTACAATGGGGCCGCATGGAGTCGGACTTGATCCTGTTTGGCTCCGCAGGCCTGATGGTCACTGGCGGTATGAGCTTCTAAGCTGGGACAGAATCAATCCAGAGTTAACCCAAGATTGCTGATGCCCCCGTTGCGCCCCAATTTGCGCAATGCCTTGATGTCCTCACGCTGGAAGTCGCCTTCGACGCCTTCCAGCACCGCATCCTGGAAGTCATTCTCGTCCTCCATCAGCGGATGTTGCTTGACCATTCTTGCCAGTGTCTCGCCATCTTCTTCACCCTCGGTAAGCTCGATGAAGGCACGCACCGCGGCTCTTGATACCCGGCTGACCTCAAGCACCGCGTCCGGAGCCTCGCCACGCAAGGTATCGAGGATCGCTGATATTGCCACCACTGCATCTGTCGCACGGCGTGCGCCAAAGCTATCGTCTTCCGCCGGAGGCTCCATCTCGGCAAGCTTCTCCACCTGACGCTCGAAATCGATCTTCGCCCCCTTGACCAGCAACTGCTCCCACACCAGGTCGAGAATGGCGCGTATTCCGCCAGGGTCACCCTGGCCGGTGGTATCGTTGTACAGTGCGTAGTTGGGCAGCATGCGTTCCGTCAGCGCCGCCATGAAGGCCTGCTGGCGGGACAGTGACAACGCTTGCAGGCGTTCGTGAAATCCACGCTTGGTCATGACAGTACCTGTTTTATGGAAAAGCCTGTTTTCGAAGAAGTCTGTGCCTGGGAAAACCTGTCCTCGCAAACGGCAGCCCTCAGGGCCAGAAACGTTCTGCGGCGATGCGTCCGCGCTGATCGAAGACAACGCCCTCATCCATCAGCAGCCGGCGCTGTTCATCGGCACCACCGTGGTCGGCGAGTTTTCGCGACGCGGTAACGACGCGAAACCAGGGTAACTCATGGCCATCCGGCAGCTCGCGCAGGGCTCTGGCCACCATTCTGGCACTCGCACCATCGGTCATCCGGGCGATACGGCCATAGCTGGTGACCCGTCCCTGCGGTATCGCCGCGATGATGGTCAGGATCTGTTCTCGGACAAGAGAATTCATGTAACCTTTCGCTATTGCAGCATTTTCACTCGGGCCGGCCTGGATGCCGCCTGACATGACACGCGAGGCCCATATGCATATTCACATGCTTCAGCATCAACCTCATCAGGGCCCTGCACGCATCGCCGACTGGCTGACCAGCATGGGTCACAGCTACACCATCTTCCACCTTCACCAGAGAGAGCTGGTACCACGCATCAGTGACTGTGATGCTCTGATCGTACTCGATGATCACGAGGACAACGAACAGCAGTCCTGGTCGCGTGCCGAGCGCAAGCTGATCGACCAGGCACTGGACGGTCAGAAACCACTGCTGGGCATCGGCACAGGGGCATTACGCATTGCCGAGCTGCTCGGCGCTCCTGTCGGCCATGGCACCAATGCCGAAGTCGGCTGGCAGCATATCAACCTCGCCAGCGATAGTTCCTTTGACCTTCCCGACGACTTTACTGCGCTGCTGTGGCATCGGCAGGTCTTCGGGCTTCCCGATGATGCCCTGCCACTGGGTGGCAGTGAAACCAGTCCGGTGCTGGGCTTTGCCTGGGACGCGGGGCGAGTGGTCGGTCTGGCCTGCCAACTACACCATCATCGCCAGAGCCTCGCCGCGCAGGTGGAATCAGTACCGGCACCAGCAGGATATGACGACAGTCCGTGGGTGCAGTCCTCCGAAGCCATTCTCGCCGAGGCCCATCACGTCGACGAACTCGCACCGTTGCTCGATCGTGTGCTCAGTCAGTGGCTACGCACCGCAGCTGCGACCTGACCCCGAACTTCAGGCTGGCAATGCTCATCACTCCATTGGCGAGCAGCCACCAGGCAGCTGTCCCAGTCTCCGACATGCAGAAAATGCTGCTCTGCATGTTTCTCGAGCTGGTAACGATACATGGGGTCATAGTATTCGGTGAGTAGTGGCGCCAGCCAGGCTTCATGGGCCTGGCGGTTGCCGCGCTCATGCTCACGGAAGGCAAGCTGCTGCAGGCGATTCAGGCGCGCCAGCCGCTCACTGCCCAGACGTTTCCGGAGCCTTCCCAATGCACTGGAAAGCTGCTTGCGCATCAGGGTCCAGCCCAGCCAGTCACCAAACTGCTGGCGGTAGATGGTCCACAGGTCGTCGATATAATCCTTGTGAATCTGCTGCAGTCGCCAATCCAGCGGCATCTCGACCCGAATTCGAGGCGCGCGTTCCATGGCCCGCCAGAATGTCAGGGGAATGTTGGAGCTGCCGATCTGGCGCGACTCATCCTCGACCACCAGCGGCCCAGATAGCGACAACAGACGCTGCCCCATGTCATGCTCGAAATCGATCTGTGCCGGCGCGACCAGTGGATGACGACCGAAGGCCGAGCCCTTGTGTCGAGCACAGCCTTCCAGATCCAGGCCGCCGTCCAGGGTCTGAACCAACGATGTCTTGGCACATCCGGTCAAACCGCCCACCACCAACAACGGCTGAGCGGCGGCTGCATCGATATGCGCCAGCAGCCCCTGGCGCATGGCCTTCCAGCCCCCCTGGATGCGTGGTCGTTCGATACCGCTATCCAGCAGCCACTGTTGAGCGATCTGCGAGCGCAGCCCACCCCGGAAGCAATAGATGATGGCATCTGGAGTCTTCTCCAACTGCTCGCGCCAGGCAGCAACCCGCGCAGCCTTGATCTCTCCGCTGACCAGCGACTCACCGAGGCGGATCGCTGACGCCTGGCCATGCTCCTTGTAAGCGATACCGACTCGACGCCGCTCCTCGTTCTCCATCAAAGGAAGGTTGATGGCACCCGGTAGACCACCCTGTGCGAACTCAACCGGAGCCCGGACATCGATCAGTGGGTGCCCTTCCCGCAACAGCGCGAGATCCGCAGGAACCAGCGGTAGACTCATCCATGCACCTCGATGAGCGCCTTGCCGTCGGCCTTGACCACTTCGCCGAAGGGGGCCAGCGCTATGCCATGCTCGCGGCCGATACGCTCGACATCATCCTGCCAGGAAGGGTGTACCGAGAGCAGCAGACCACCGGAAGTCTGTGGGTCACACAGCCACTGCCAGTGGGCATCGTCCATCGGCGGCAGGCTAGCGCCCAGCGCCTGGCGATTACGCCGCGTGCCCCCCGGCACCGCACCCTGACGACGATAAGCCTCGGCTTCGGCAAGGCGCGGTAGGCGACGGAAATCGACCCGAGCCGCTACGCCACTGGCCGCACAGACCTCACTCAGATGCCCGGCAAGACCGAAGCCGGTGACATCAGTCATGGCGTGCACCCCTTCGACTCTAGCCATCGCAGCGCCAATACGGTTGGAAATCAGCATGGTCTCGCGCGCCAGACCTTGATGGCCGGCTTCCAGCAATCCCTGCTTTTCTGCGGTCGTCAGCAGGCCAACCCCCAACGGCTTGGTCAGATAGAGCAGATCGCCGGGCATGGCGCCCTTGTTGAGTTTGAGATGCTTGAGTTCCACCAGTCCGTTGACCGACAGGCCAAAGATCGGCTCCGGCGCATCAATCGAGTGCCCACCAGCCAACGCCAGCCCCAGCTCACGACACACCGCCTGAGCACCTGCCACTACGTCACCGGCCACCTCGGGCCCAAGCTTGTCCAGCGGCCAACCGAGGATAGCCAATGCCATCACCGGATCGCCGCCCATGGCGTAGACATCACTGATAGCGTTGGTTGCCGCGATACGTCCGAAATCGAAGGGATCATCGACAATCGGCATGAAGAAGTCGGTGGTCGAAATCATGCCGCGGCCATCGCCCAGATCGAATACCGCAGCGTCCTCACGGCCCTGATTACCGACAATCAAGCTGGAATGGCTCGCCCCAGGACCGGCCTTGGCGAGAATGCTGTCGAGAACATCGGGAGCAATCTTGCAACCACAACCGGCACCATGGCTGTATTGCGTCAGGCGGATCGCGCTCATGAAAATCTCCTTGCAGTGATTGTCGCCATTCTACACCAGCGAGGCCGTCCGAGCGGCGTGTCCGACGCGGTCTCGTGATCTACAGTGCGTCCAGTGCATCCGCCAGCTTGTCCACCGCCACCACATCCATGCCTGCGGGCGTCGTCTTGGGAACATTGCCGCGTGGCACAATGGCACGTGTGAAACCATGCTTGGCCGCCTCGATGATCCGCTCCTGACCACTGGGTACCGGACGGATCTCACCGGACAGCCCCACCTCACCGAACACCACCAGCTCACGCGCCAGCGGTCGTCCCTGAAGACTGGAGACCACTGCCAGCAACACCGCGAGGTCAGCACTGGTCTCCAGCACCTTGACGCCGCCCACCACGTTGAGGAACACATCCTGATCCCCGGTGAACAGGCCACCATGACGGTGCAGCACCGCCAACAGCATCGACAGCCGGTTGGTATCCAGACCTACTGCGATGCGACGCGGATTGCCCAGAGCCGACTCATCGAGCAGCGCCTGGACCTCGACCAGAATCGGCCGAGTCCCTTCCCAGACCACCATCACCAGGCTGCCCGGAGCCTGCTCCTGCTGGCGCGACAGAAAGATAGCGCTCGGGTTCTTCACTTCCTTCATGCCATGTTCGAGCATGGCGAACACACCCAACTCGTTGACCGCCCCAAAGCGATTCTTCTGGCCGCGTAGGGTCCGAAAGCGTGAGTCCGCGCCCCCTTCAAGCAGCAGCGACGCATCGATCATGTGTTCCAGCACCTTGGGGCCGGCCAGAGTGCCATCCTTGGTGACGTGCCCCACCAGCAGCAACACCGTGTTGCTCTGCTTGGCAAAGCGGGTCAGCGCTGCCGCAGATTCGCGCACCTGAGCCACACCACCAGGCGCCGAGGAAATATCTTCCAGGTGCATGGTCTGGATGGAATCAATGACCAGAATTTCCGGGCGCTCACGCTCGGCGACGGCAAGAATGGTTTCGACACTGGTCTCGGCCAGCATCTTGAGCCCCTGGGTCGGCAACTGCAGGCGGTGGGCACGCATGGCGACCTGTGACAGCGATTCCTCACCGGTGACATACAGCACACGACGCTGCTGCGCCAGTTTGCAGGCCGTCTGCAGCAACAACGTCGACTTGCCGGCACCGGGGTTGCCGCCCAGCAGTACAGCAGAGCCAGGCACCAGACCACCACCGAGGACACGATCGAACTCCGCAAACGTCGACGACAGGCGCGGCACCTCGGAAAGGTCGACATTGGCGAGATCAACTACCTCGCGTGACAGACTGCCGCTATAACCTGCCCGTGTAGTGGCGGCTCCAGATCCATGTGAGGCTGCCGACAACCGTACCTCGCTCAGAGTGTTCCACTCCTGGCAGCTGGTGCACTGGCCCTGCCACTTACGATATTCCGCACCACACTCGGTACAGACGAAGGCGTTCCTGGCCTTGGCCATCGACAGGTTTCTCCTGGACTGGTAACTGGAATTGGACGCTTGAGTACGAGCCCCTCGTTGCCGAAAGGCTGGCCCGGGACATCAGTCGTTTCAAGCCTACACTGTCCCCCTGCTGCGTCCAGTGCGACTCTCCCTACAGGGGTAGATACCCGCGCCCCAGACCCGAAAAGACACAGGGCGGCCCGCTGGGCCGCCCTGTGTCTGATCTGCGCCGGGAATTACTGGCGAGTCAGTTGCAACATGCTGTTGTTCTGGAAACGACGACGCTGCGGATCGATCAGCTCCAGAGTCTGCGGATCAAGGCGCAGGAAGTAATAGGTCTGACCTTCTCCACTCGGAGTCAGCTCGTAGACCGTCGCATCGGGGTTGTCCGCTGAACCAGTGAGCACTTCCCAGTTACCGCTATACGTCTCGGTCGGCGGGTTCTGCGGATGGTTACGATAGGCTGCGGATAGGTCGAAAGTACGATCCGTAGCCGAGCTCTGCTCTTCGCCTTCCATGGCAACGGTCAAATCAATACCGTCACAATTACGGCACGGCAGTGTTCCCTTGTAGGTCACGGCACTGGCTTCCATGGCCTCACCAGTGCTGGCCGTATCGCTCGGGCCAGACGCACAGCCTGCCAAAAGGGCGAGCATGGCCGATCCAGCCAGCAATGTCCTGAGTTGCATACGAGTCCTCCTAACCATTGAGCATGGAGCCGCGCATTACGGCAGCCTGGCGGACAGCATAACCTTCCTGTCGGCTCTCGCCCAGCCCCGACTATCCGATGGATGGCATCACATGCGCGAAAATCAGCCCCAATACCACCGGCATGATGATCAAACTACCCAGGTTGCCGATCAGCACCAGCGACGCCACCGATTGTGGTTGCTGGCGGTACTGCTCCGCGACCAGGTAATTGAGCACCGCCGGAGGCAAGGCGGCAAATACCCAGAGTGAGGCTGCCTTGAGGCCCTCAAGCTCGAATATCATGACCAGAGGCCATGCCAGCACCAGCCCCGACAACGGGCAGAGCACAGCACCCAGCAATCCTGTCTTCCAGTCACCGAAATCAATATCGAGCATCCGCACGCCCAACGCAAACAGCAGCAGTGGGATACAGACACCACCCAGCATGTGCAACGCCTCCAGCAACCAACCCGGCAAGGCGATACCGCTGAGGTTGACCACCAGCCCGGCAAAGCTGGCCAGCAGAATCGGCATCCGCAGCAGCCGCCACAGCGGAGTATGCGGGCTGAGCATCTTCACGCCCAGCGAGAAATGCAGCAGCATCTCGACAATGAACAACACGATGGCCGCCGGTAGCGCCTGCTCCCCGAAGGCAAGCACCAGCAGTGGAACTCCCATGTTGCCGGAATTGTTGAACATCATCGGTGGCACGAAAGTTCCTGGCTCGAGTTTGAGCCACTTCACCACCGGCCACACCAGCAGCCCTGAACCCAGCACGATGATGGCTGCCGACAACGCCAACAAACCATATTCCGCCAACGGCGCCTGACCGTCGGCCAGCACCGCAAATACCAGCAGCGGCACGAACAATTCCATGTTCAGGGTATTGAGACTGCGAATATCCGGGCGACGGAAATAGCCATACAGGGTACCGGCACCGGAAATCAGGAATACCGGCAGCAGGGTGGCGAGAATCTTGGCGATCATCCAGTGACTCACTTGTTATTGAAAAGCATTTTCTTGAAGCCAAATTCCGGCAACGTAAGAAGAAAAATCAATTGGTTATGCAGGCACAATATGTCGATGACTTGCGCCCTGCAGCAGCGCACGTCACCATGCCGATAGACAGACTTCCCCCACCCCCTGCAAGCGAGTGCCCATGAGCAAGTTGTGGAGTCCCGCCGTACGGGAGCTGACGCCCTATGTCCCGGGCGAGCAGCCTCGTGAACGGTTGATCAAGCTGAATACCAACGAGAACCCCTACCCACCATCGCCTGGCGTCGAGAAGGTGTTGCGTGAATTCAGTGCCGACCACCTGCGCCTCTACCCGGACCCCACATCCACGGCACTACGCCAGGCACTCGCGCGGACGCTGGATACCGAGGTTGAGCGGGTATTCGTCGGCAATGGGTCGGATGAAGTCCTTGCGCTGGCCTTTCAGGCCTTCTTTCGCCAGCAGAAACCACTGGCTATTCCGGACATATCCTACAGCTTCTATCCAGTTTACTGTCGCATGTACGGCATCGATAGTCAGGTCCACCCTCTCGATGAACGCTGGCAAGTCAATCTCGAGGCTCTGAGTGCCGATAGCGGCGGTGTGGTCTTCGCCAATCCCAATGCCCCCACCGGCCACGGCCACGGCCGTGAAGCCATTGCCGCGCTGCTCGACAAGGTCACCGATCGTGTGGTTCTGGTTGATGAGGCCTATGTCGACTTCGGTGGTGAAAGCGCGGTGCCGCTGGTGGAGCGTTATCCCAACCTGCTGGTTACCGGCACCTTCTCCAAATCACGCAGCCTCGCGGGACTGCGTCTTGGCTATGCGGTCGGCTCACCGGAGCTTATCGAAGGCATGGTTCGGGTCAAGGACTCGTTCAATTCCTATCCCGTGGATGCGCTCGCCAGCGCCATTGGTATTGCAGCACTGGAAGACGAGGATTACTTCAACGCCACACGCCAGGCCGTGATGGCTACCCGTGAGCGCGCACGGCTGCGCCTGACCGAGCTGGGCTTCCAGGTGTTGCCATCGCAGACCAACTTCCTGCTGGCCACTCACTCCGATCAAGACGTGGCACAGCTGTTCGTCGAACTGCGCGAGCGAGGCATTCTGGTGCGCCACTTCAATACCGAGGCATTGCGGGATTACCTGCGCATCACTGTCGGTACCGATGATGAAATGGACAGTTTGATCGAGGTCCTCACGGAACTCCTGCCCTGATCACGACCCCATCAACCGGGGGAGTCCACCAACTCCCCCGGGAACTGACAGCTGGAGTATTCATGACATCCCCTTTGCCTCTAAGCCATATCCATCACGTGGCTCTGATTACCGCGGACTATCTACGCTCTCGGCATTTCTATGTGGAAATCCTCGGCGCCAATGTTCTCAACGAGGTCTATCGTGAGGAGCGTGACAGCTACAAGCTCGACCTGGCGCTCCCTGGCGGCATACAACTGGAGCTGTTCTCCTTTCCGTCTCCACCTCCTCGCCCCAGTTATCCTGAAGCCTGTGGCCTGCGACATCTCGCACTGGCCACGACAGATCTGGATCGTTGCGTCGAACTGTTGGCCTCACGAGGTGTTGAGCTGGAGCCGATTCGCACCGATGAGTTCACCGGTGCACGCTTCACCTTCTTCGCCGACCCCGATGGCACCCCCATCGAGCTCTATGCGACAACACCCTGACTCAGCACATGAACAAACGATCAGCGCTGACCTGAATTCACCGAGCTGTGGTATCCAGTAACCGGTAACGAGATCTCTCAAAGCCATCACCGGGGCGATAATCATGATCAAGGTGGGATTCTTCAGTTCGCAGAAGTACGAGCGCGCCTTCTTTCCGCAGCAGGCCCGCGCTGACGTCAATATTACCCATTTCGAACAGACGCTGACGCCGCGCACGGTCACGCTATGCCAGGGCCTCGATGCGGTCTGCGTGTTCGTCAACGACGAGCTCAACCGCACCGTGCTGGAGCGCCTGGCCGTGGTCGGTGTGCGTCTGGTGGCACTGCGCTGTGCGGGGTTCAACAATGTTGACCTGGAGACCGCGCGGCGACTGGGCATCCAGGTCTGTCGAGTGCCAGCCTATAGCCCCGAAGCTGTCGCTGAGCATTGCGTAGCGCTGATCCTGACCCTGAGCCGCAGGACCCACAAGGCCTACAATCGTGTGCGAGAGGACAATTTCGATCTCAATGGCTTGCTGGGCTTCAACCTGTACGGCAAGACCGCCGGCATCATCGGTGGTGGCCAGATCGGCCGAGCTCTGGCGAAGATACTGGTAGGGTTTGGTTGCCGTGTACTGGTCAGCGATACTCAGCCACAGCAAGGGGATTTCGAACAGGTCGAGCTGGCCCAGCTACTCGCGGAAAGCGATATCATCTCTCTGCATTGCCCGTTGAACGATGCCACCTTCCACCTCATCGGTGAGGCGCAGTTCGCGCAGATGAAGGACGGTGTGATGTTGATCAACACCAGCCGCGGCGCACTTATCGATACCCACGCCTGTATCGAGGCCCTCAAGAGCCGTAAGCTTGGCTACCTGGGCCTCGACGTCTACGAACAGGAATCGGAGCTGTTCTTTCGCGACCTGAGCGACAGCATCCAGTTGGATGATGTCTTCGCCCGCTTGATCAGCTTTCCCAATGTGCTGGTTACCGGTCACCAGGGCTTCTTTACCCGCGAAGCGCTGCAGGAAATTGCCAACACCACCCTCGACAGCCTCGAGGCCTTTGCCGAGGGCCGTCCACTGGACAACAAGGCTCTCTAGAATTCGCTACTGCCACTCACGCGTATCACACCCCAGATGACGGGCGAAGGCCTGCCGCCCTGCTCGAGTTACGCTGAGCCCCCGCCCCTCCAGGTCACGCCTCATCCACTGGCGTTTGATTGCCATATCCAGTATCGCTGCCCCCAACGCACCGCCGAGATGCATGCGACGCATACTCCAGTCCAGGCAGGGATACGCGAATTTTCGTCTTGCCTCGCGCAACCGCGGTACATCAATACCCAACTCGGCCAGGCCACGCTCACCGCATTCACCAAGGCAATAATCCTGCCCCTGCTGCTCACGCCACCAGCCCAACTGCACTCCTGCATCATGGATATCCACGGCAACACGTCCGGCCATATGGTCATAGCAGGTGCGCGCCAGGCGCAGGCGTGACGGCGCGTTGGAAGTAAAGGTTGGACGCTGATCCTGCCCAATGACCATCAACCCCTCCAGCACCGTTGCCACCCGGCGATCCGCCAGCGAATAGTAGCGGTGTCGCCCCTGCACATGCAGATTCACCAATGTCAGCGACTTTAGTCTGGCGAGGTGGGCACTCGCGGTTGAGGGGCTGACCTCGGCAATTGCCGCCAGCTCGGTGCTGGTACGAGCATGCCCATCCATCAGCGCGCACAGCATTCTGGTGCGTGCCGGTTCAGCAATGGCTGCCGCGACTTTCGAGACACCGATATCGCCAGACTCTATTGCATCCATATTTCGCTCCACATCGAAGTGTGCAGGTCACAAACCCAGTATACCTGGGGCATCGTCATTCACCACCGAGGATATGCACATGATGCCAATGGATGCCCCCGGTCATGCCAACCCCTATCCGTGGTACGCCAGCCTCCGCCAGCAAGGCGACCTGATATATCACCGGCCCAGCCGCTGCTGGACAGGAACTACTGCCCATGCCGTGACCATGCTACTCACCCATTCCCAGAGCCGAGTTCGCCCCCTCGATCAGCCCACTCCCCCGCCACTGGGACAAGGGCCAGCAGCGATACTCTTCTCGCTGTTGATGCGCATGAATGAGGGTCTCGATCATCGGTGCCCACGACAGGCACTGGCACCATCGCTTCAAGATTGTTCAGCCCTGGAAATCAGTAGGGAAACTCGTCGAGTCTGCACTGCAGTACTGGAAGCAGATGGCCACCTCGAGCTGGACAGAGCAATGTTCCATGTACCAGTAGCCGTGGTCGCTCGCCTGCTCGGAGTCCGCCCGAATCTCGGTCATCGGCTACCGACACTCACCGCAGACCTGGCCGCAGGCATGGCGATGGAAGCCGACGGCCCTGCGATTCAGCGTGCTCACCTGGCGGCTCAGGAACTGATGTGGATATTTACGCAGCAGTTGAGCACTCAACAGGAGCCCGAGCCACTCATCCGACCCGATACCAATCGGGAAGCTGGCTCCCGTATCGCTACACCAAAGATGGCAGCCAACCTGGCCGGGCTTCTGCTGCAAAGCCACGAAGCAACAGCAGGGCTCGTCGGCAATACCCTGGTCACTCTGGCACAGCGTCCAGCGCTGCTGAAGCGAGTGCGACAAGGGCATGTAGCATTGGGAGAAGTAGTGGATGAAGTGGCCCGTTTCGACGCGCCAATACAGCTCACACGGCGCTTTATTGCCGAGGAGTGTGAACTGTTGGGAAACAGGCTCCGCAGCGGAGACACTGTCATTCTGTTGCTGGCATCCGCCAATCGCGATAGTGAAGCCAATGAGGACGGTGAACGCTTTATCCTCGGGCGGACGGAACGCCGCTGTTTCAGTTTTGGTATTGGCCCTCATCAATGTCCCGGTGAGAGCGTTGCCACAATCATCGCGACGACTACCGCGCAACTGCTGCTCCAGTTCGGCAGGATCCAGCCGGAGCAGCTGCAGTGGCACTACCAGGCCTCACCCAATGCCCGTATCCCGTTATTCCGTCAATCTCACCGTCTGGTGTCCGCGAGACAGGCGCACCAGGCGCCGGTGACACCATCCCACACTTCTCAGGAGGCGCCATGATCGCCGTCATCTTCGAGGCACAACCGCACCCCCAGCGCCGACAGCAGTACTTCGATATTGCCGCCGAGCTGAAGCCGCTGTTGAGTGAGATCGATGGTTTCATTTCCATCGAACGTTTCGAGAGCCTGACATCCCCCGGCAAGGTGCTGTCATTGTCGTTCTGGCGTGACGAGCAAGCCATTCAACAATGGCGTTGTCTGGAACAGCATCGAGCAGCGCAGAATCAGGGGCGAAGAAGAGTCTTCACCGACTACCGGCTGCGAGTCGCTCAAGTGCTACGCGACTATGGACTTGCACAGCGCGACCAGGCACCACCGGACAGTCGGCAGATACATGAGTAGAGCCTGCTATGGCAGGAGCACTCCTACGCAGACATCGGAAATATCCGATGGCGGCCCCCTCATCAAGAAAGTAATGTGTCCCGCGATGAGTCTCTGTTTTAGCCCCGGCCTGTGCCGGGGCTTTTTTCATCCATATTCCGTCCCTCTGGCGCACTTCGGATGCACCGGAGCAGGTCTCCAAGAGCTACGAGCTACGAGCTACGAGCTACGAGCTACGAGCTACGAGCTACGAGCTACGAGCTACGAGCTACGAGCAGCATGGTGATCGCCATGCTGCAATGCCAACCCCGGATACGAAGAACCCCGATCATCTCTCGATAATCGGGGTTCTTCGTGAGTACGGTTTGCTGTATCAATGCATGCTCTCACATGGGGGTGAGACCACCCGGGGGTTCGCAGCACGGCTGCGAGGGTGGGCGAACGCCGCGAGGCTTGCCTCGTGGCCGGACCGCGCTTGCGCGGCCCCACCTATAAAAAGCGGGGTCTCCCCATGGATGCGAAAAACCCCGATCATCTCTCGATAATCGGGGTCCTTCTAATAAATGCCTGACGATGACCTACTCTCACATGGGGAGACCCCACACTACCATCGGCGCTGAGCGGTTTCACTACTGAGTTCGGCAAGGGATCAGGTGGTTCACACTCGCTATGGTCGTCAGGCGAAAAGGGTGTAGATCATGCCGATCTGATACGTCTCGTCGTATCCGTCAATGTCCTGTCGTGCGTCATCGACCAAAACCACTTGGGTGTTATATGGTCAAGCCTCACGGACCATTAGTACCGGTTAGCTCAACGCCTTGCAGCGCTTCCACACCCGGCCTATCAACCAGCTGGTCTTGCTGGGTCCTTCAGGAGGCTCAAGGCCTCAGGGAGATCTCATCTTGAAGGGGGCTTCCCGCTTAGATGCTTTCAGCGGTTATCCCGTCCGTACATAGCTACCCGGCGATGCCACTGGCGTGACAACCGGAACACCAGAGGTACGTCCACTCCGGTCCTCTCGTACTAGGAGCAGCACTTCTCAAATCTCCAACGCCCACGGCAGATAGGGACCGAACTGTCTCACGACGTTCTAAACCCAGCTCGCGTACCACTTTAAATGGCGAACAGCCATACCCTTGGGACCGACTTCAGCCCCAGGATGTGATGAGCCGACATCGAGGTGCCAAACACCGCCGTCGATGTGAACTCTTGGGCGGTATCAGCCTGTTATCCCCGGAGTACCTTTTATCCGTTGAGCGATGGCCCTTCCATACAGAACCACCGGATCACTAGAACCTACTTTCGTACCTGCTCGACGTGTCTGTCTCGCAGTCAAGCACCCTTATGCTCTTGCACTCAATGCACGATTTCCAACCGTGCTGAGGGTACCTTCGTGCTCCTCCGTTACTCTTTGGGAGGAGACCGCCCCAGTCAAACTACCCACCACACACGGTCCTCGAACCGGATAACGGTCCTGAGTTAGAACGCCAATGATGCCAGGCTGGTATTTCAAGGTTGGCTCCACCCCATCTAGCGACAGGGTTTCAAAGCCTCCCAGCTATCCTACACAGGCAACATCAGCGTCCAGTGTGAAGCTGTAGTAAAGGTTCACGGGGTCTTTCCGTCTAGCCGCGGGTACACAGCATCTTCACTGCGATTTCAATTTCACTGAGTCTCGGGTGGAGACAGCGTGGCCATCATTACGCCATTCGTGCAGGTCGGAACTTACCCGACAAGGAATTTCGCTACCTTAGGACCGTTATAGTTACGGCCGCCGTTTACCGGGGCTTCGATCAGGAGCTTCGGCGAACCTAACACCATCACTTAACCTTCCGGCACCGGGCAGGCGTCACACCCTATACGTCCGCTTGCGCGTTTGCAGAGTGCTGTGTTTTTAATAAACAGTTGCAGCCACCTGGTATCTTCGACCGCTTCGGGCTCCGGAAGCAAGTTCCTTCACCCTGATGCGGCGTGCCTTCTCCCGAAGTTACGGCACCATTTTGCCTAGTTCCTTCACCCGAGTTCTCTCAAGCGCCTTGGTATTCTCTACCTGACCACCTGTGTCGGTTTGGGGTACGGTCCCACAGTATCTGAAGCTTAGAGGCTTTTCCTGGAAGCGTGGCATCGATGACTTCCTGACCGTAGTCAGTTCGTCTCGCTTCTCGGCCTTCTCCATGAAGAGAGTGATCCGGATTTACCTGAATCACTGGCCTACAAGCTTTCACCAGGACAACCAACGCCTGGCTCACCTAGCCTTCTTCGTCCCCCCATCGCAATACTGTGAGGTACGGGAATATTGACCCGTTTCCCATCGACTACGCCTTTCGGCCTCGCCTTAGGGGCCGACTCACTCTGCTCCGATTAGCGTCGAACAGAAACCCTTGGTCTTCCGGCGGGGGAGTTTTTCACTCCCCTTGTCGTTACTCATGTCAGCATTCGCACTCGTGATACCTCCAGCAGACTTCTCAATCCACCTTCATCGGCTTACACGACGCTCCTCTACCGCTCGCCATTCGGCGAACCCGTAGCTTCGGCACCTGGTTTGAGCCCCGTTACATCTTCCGCGCAGGCCGACTCGACTAGTGAGCTATTACGCTTTCTTTAAAGGATGGCTGCTTCTAAGCCAACCTCCTAGCTGTCTAAGCCTTCCCACATCGTTTCCCACTTAACCAGGATTTCGGGGCCTTAGCTGACGGTCTGGGTTGTTTCCCTTTTCACAACGGACGTTAGCACCCGCTGTGTGTCTCCCACGCTTGCACTCACCGGTATTCGGAGTTTGCCTCGGGTTGGTAAGTCGGGATGACCCCCTAGCCGAAACAGTGCTCTACCCCCGGCGGTGATACGTGAGGCGCTACCTAAATAGCTTTCGAGGAGAACCAGCTATCTCCGGGCTTGATTAGCCTTTCACTCCGATCCACAAGTCATCCAAATCTTTTTCAACAGATCCTGGTTCGGTCCTCCAGTTGATGTTACTCAACCTTCAACCTGCTCATGGATAGATCGCCCGGTTTCGGGTCTATTTCCAGCGACTGGTCGCCCAGTTAAGACTCGGTTTCCCTACGCCTCCCCTATACGGTTAAGCTCGCCACTGAAAATAAGTCGCTGACCCATTATACAAAAGGTACGCGGTCACAGAACGAGTCTGCTCCCACTGCTTGTACGCATACGGTTTCAGGATCTATTTCACTCCCCTCTCCGGGGTTCTTTTCGCCTTTCCCTCACGGTACTGGTTCACTATCGGTCAGTCAGGAGTATTTAGCCTTGGAGGATGGTCCCCCCATGTTCAGTCAAGGTTTCACGTGCCTCGACCTACTCGATTTCACAACACTCGGGTTTCGGTTACGGGGCTATCACCCACTATGGCCAGACTTCCCAGTCTGTTCACCTACCGGTCGTGTTGCTTAAGGGCTGGTCCCCGGTCGCTCGCCGCTACTGGGGGAATCTCGGTTGATTTCTTTTCCTCGGGGTACTTAGATGTTTCAGTTCCCCCGGTTCGCCTCCCAACACCTATGTATTCAGTGTGGGATACCCAACTTGTGTTGGGTGGGTTTCCCCATTCAGAAATGTCCGGGTCACAGGTTGTTTGCCACCTCGCCGAACCTTATCGCAGGCTTCCACGTCTTTCATCGCCTCTGACTGCCTAGGCATCCACCGTATGCGCTTCATCGCTTGACCATATAACCCCAAGGGGTCTGTCAATCGATGATGCACGACAATTGCCGGATACGCTTGAGACGTATCACTTGCCCTTTTCCGAAGAAAAGGGACTTGTCAGCATGATCTACATTGTTAAAGAGCAATAGAGCCGAAACTCTAAGTGGTAGGCTTTATGCAAAGCACACAACTTAGAATTCACTACAATGACTGTTGATCAGGTAAATCTTTCTGTCGCACGACGAAGATTCACGACGTTTATTTTCATAAACGAGTGAGGCTTCAACACGGCGATCAGGAAGATTTTGGTGGAGCCAAGCGGGATCGAAGTCGTGCGCGACCCCGGCGCGACCTCCTGCGTGCAAGGCAGGCGCTCTCCCAGCTAAACTCTTCACCCCAACAGAATGTTACTTCTGATGGAAATTTGGTGGAGCCAAGCGGGATCGAACCGCTGACCTCCTGCGTGCAAGGCAGGCGCTCTCCCAGCTGAGCTATGGCCCCATGGGCAAGGGTAATTTCGTTGAAGACCAGGCGCAGCGATACGCCGCATAGCTCACTATGCAAGCATCGGTGCAACGCAGTATTTCGACGAAATTGGTGGGTCTGGGCAGATTTGAACTGCCGACCTCACCCTTATCAGGGGTGCGCTCTAACCAACTGAGCTACAGACCCGGCACCTTGATGATCACCAAGCCTGCTTTCGTGTCGGCTTGCCGACCTTACCCTCCTTTCCATACAAGGTCAGGGGGGCACGCTCCAACCAACCGAGCTACAGACCCAAACAATCATTGCTCTATCTTGATCAGGTAATTCATTGTGAGCACTTACCGACAGTCAGTGACTTGTCGATTAAGGAGGTGATCCAGCCGCAGGTTCCCCTACGGCTACCTTGTTACGACTTCACCCCAGTCATGAACCACACCGTGGTGATCGCTCCCCCGAAGGTTAAGCTAACCACTTCTGGTGCAGTCCACTCCCATGGTGTGACGGGCGGTGTGTACAAGGCCCGGGAACGTATTCACCGTGACATTCTGATTCACGATTACTAGCGATTCCGACTTCACGGAGTCGAGTTGCAGACTCCGATCCGGACTGAGACCGGCTTTTCGGGATTAGCTCCACCTCGCGGCTTCGCAACCCTTTGTACCGGCCATTGTAGCACGTGTGTAGCCCTACCCGTAAGGGCCATGATGACTTGACGTCGTCCCCACCTTCCTCCGGTTTGTCACCGGCAGTCTCCCTAGAGTTCCCGACCGAATCGCTGGCAAATAGGGACAAGGGTTGCGCTCGTTACGGGACTTAACCCAACATTTCACAACACGAGCTGACGACAGCCATGCAGCACCTGTCTGAGAGTTCCCGAAGGCACCAATCCATCTCTGGAAAGTTCTCTCGATGTCAAGGGTAGGTAAGGTTCTTCGCGTTGCATCGAATTAAACCACATGCTCCACCGCTTGTGCGGGCCCCCGTCAATTCATTTGAGTTTTAACCTTGCGGCCGTACTCCCCAGGCGGTCGACTTATCGCGTTAACTGCGCCACAAAGCTCTCAAGGAGCCCAACGGCTAGTCGACATCGTTTACGGCGTGGACTACCAGGGTATCTAATCCTGTTTGCTACCCACGCTTTCGCACCTCAGTGTCAGTGTCAGTCCAGAAGGCCGCCTTCGCCACTGGTATTCCTCCCGATCTCTACGCATTTCACCGCTACACCGGGAATTCTACCTTCCTCTCCTGCACTCTAGCCTGACAGTTCCGGATGCCGTTCCCAGGTTGAGCCCGGGGCTTTCACAACCGGCTTATCAAGCCACCTACGCGCGCTTTACGCCCAGTAATTCCGATTAACGCTCGCACCCTCCGTATTACCGCGGCTGCTGGCACGGAGTTAGCCGGTGCTTCTTCTGTGAGTGATGTCTTTCCTCCAGAGTATTAATCCAGAGGCGTTCTTCCTCACTGAAAGTGCTTTACAACCCGAAAGCCTTCTTCACACACGCGGCATGGCTGGATCAGGCTTTCGCCCATTGTCCAATATTCCCCACTGCTGCCTCCCGTAGGAGTTCGGGCCGTGTCTCAGTCCCGATGTGGCTGATCATCCTCTCAGACCAGCTACGGATCGTCGCCTTGGTAGGCCATTACCCCACCAACAAGCTAATCCGACATAGGCTCATCCGATAGCGCAAGGTCCGAAGATCCCCTGCTTTCTCCCGTAGGACGTATGCGGTATTAGCCTGAGTTTCCCCAGGTTATCCCCCACTATCGGGCAGATTCCTATGCATTACTCACCCGTCCGCCGCTCGACGCCTGGAAGCAAGCTTCCATCGTTTCCGCTCGACTTGCATGTGTTAGGCCTGCCGCCAGCGTTCAATCTGAGCCATGATCAAACTCTTCAGTTGAAAAATCTGATAGTGCATTGGCTGCACCAAACCTGGCTCAAGGTTCAAACGTTCTCAAAAAGATCCTAAGACCTTTGACGAGTCGCTTGCCTTGATATTTCAGTGACTACATCACTGACTCATCGGCAAGCGCCCACATGAATTACCTGATCAATTTTTTAAAGAGCGGCTCCGGACTCTCGAAGAGTGGAGCGTCTCGCTGTCTTGCGACTTACTTCGCTGACCTTGAAGACCGAAGCGAAGTGCCCTGCGAGGAAGGCGTATTCTACAGAACCGGTGGATTTCGTCAACCTCTTTTTTCCGTTCGATCCTGATGCCCACTGGACAACCAGGCCTCGAACCCGAGGTGCGATCCGTGATCGCTCGATGCGACTGAGTGATCCCGATTCGATGGAGGCGCATTCTACCGAATCCGGTGAGAATGTCAAGCAGCGATTTTCAAAAAGTCTTTTCAAATCAGCTACTTCTACCCCTCTTCACCGCTTGCGACGTTTGCTCGTCGCCAGCAGCGGATGCGTACTTTACGGATTTGGACCGAGGTCTGCAAGAGGCTTCTGTAAAAAAGTTTCAGAAACTTCCGAAAGCCACGAACGATGGGCGGCGAGCACCGCAGAGCCGCCCTCTTTCCTCTTGCAGCTCGTAGCTTATTTAACCATCACTCGGGCGTAGCGCTTCTTGCCCGCCTGAATAACGTAGCTCTGACCAGCAGTCAGCATATGATCCTTGGCAATCACTACACCATCGACCTTGACCCGACCGTTACCCAGCATGTCCTTGGCCTGGGCACTATTGTTGGCCAGGCCTGACCGATTGAGCACTGCAGCGATGGGGGCCTGTTCGGCACCTTCGAAGTCGACCTCCACTTCCGGCAGGTCTTCCGGAAGCTCACCCTCGGCCAGCTGGTTGCCAGCGCTGCGGTGAGCATTCTCGGCAGCGTCTTCGCCGTGGTAACGAGCAATCAGTTCGCGCGCCAGTTCCATCTTGATATCACGAGGGTTGTCACCACGCCCGATGCGCTGCTTGAGGTCCTCGATCTCGTCATTGCCCTTGAGCGACAGCAGTTCGAAGTAACGCCACATCAAGGAGTCCGGCATCGAGACCAGCTTGTTGAACATCACACCCGGGGCATCGTCGACACCTATATAGTTGCCCAACGACTTGGACATCTTCTGCACACCGTCGAGACCTTCGAGCAATGGCATAGTAATGACAACCTGCGCCTCCTGACCAAAGTGCTTCTGCACCTCACGCCCCATCAACAGGTTGAACTTCTGATCGGTGCCGCCCAGCTCCACGTCGGCTTCCAGCGCCACGGAGTCATAGCCCTGGACCAGCGGATAGAGAAACTCATGCAACGATATCGGCTGACTACTTCTATAGCGCTTCTCGAAGTCGTCGCGCTCAAGCATACGCGCCACGGTCGTCTGACCAGCCAATTCAATCATGTCAGCGGCACTCATCTTCGAGAACCACTCGGCGTTGAAGCGCACTTCGGTCTTGTCGGGATCGAGGATCTTGAACACCTGCTCCCTGTAGGTCTGGGCATTGGCCTTGACCTCTTCCTCGGTCAACGGTTTGCGGGTGACATTCTTACCGGTGGGGTCACCAATACGGCCGGTAAAGTCTCCGATCAGGAAGATCACTTGATGACCAAGGTCCTGAAACTGACGCATTTTAGTCAACAGCACGCTGTGACCGAGGTGCAAGTCAGGCGCGGTGGGGTCGAAGCCCGCCTTGATACGCAGTTTGCGCCCGGACTCGAGCTTCTTCTTCAGCTCGTCCTCGAGCAGAATTTCGTGGGTTCCGCGCTGAATCAGCGCCAGGGCATCAGCCACATCAGTCATGGTATTCACTCCAGTCCTTGCAGGCACAGCCCGGCAGGGTCACGCCGATCGCCGAGACGAAGGAGCAGCGCGAACAGAGCAGGCTGGGGCATATAAAGAATGGCCGGGATGTTACCATGAACTTTTCCCTCGGTTGAAAGGGCAGCCTCATGCAGCGCTATATCGGTCTCATGTCAGGAACCAGTCTGGATGGCATCGATGCCGCCCTGGTCAGCTTCGACGATTTCGGCACGCCCTGGCTTGAAGCGACCCACGGCGAAGAACTGCCCGCTGAACTGCGCCGGATACTGTGGCAACTCTGTCACCAGAATGAAGTGGCATTTGCCGACCTGGCCTATGCAGAGGAAGCATTCAGCCAGTGCCAGGCGCATGCGGTAGAAGTACTGCTGGAACACCGGTCGCTAAGCCCAGACCAGATCACCGCCATTGGCAGCCATGGGCAAACCATCGAGCATGCGCCCTACGGTCATGACGGTGGCCCCGCCTATACCCTTCAACTGGACAATCCCAGCCGCCTTGCTGAATTGACCGGCTGTTGCGTGGTCGCGGACTTTCGCCGCCGCGACCTTGCCGCCGGAGGCCAGGCCGCGCCGCTGGCACCTATATTCCATCAGGCGGTCTTCAGCCAACATGGCAACTGGCGTGCAGTGCTGAATCTTGGCGGCTTTGCCAATCTGACCCTGTTGCCTCCCAGCGAAGCTTCTTCCTCCGCACTCGGGTTCGATACCGGCCCGGCCAACGCTCTACTCGATGCCTGGCACGAGCGTCACCGCAAGGGTCGCTTCGACGCTGATGGCGCCTGGGCAGCCGGCGGCCATGTCGACCAGGCATTACTCGCCCGACTACTGAGCGAACCCTTCTTCCATCTACCGCCACCGCGTAGCACCGGCCGTGAGCTATTCCACCTCGATTGGCTGCAGCGCTCCTTGAGCGGCGATGAATCTCCTCAGGATGTGCAGGCCACCCTGGCCGAGTTGACGGCGGTGAGTATCGCTATGGGGCTCAAGATGGCCAGCGAACAAATGGACGCTCCCCCGCAACTGGAGTTGATCCCCTGTGGTGGCGGTGCGCGCAACCGTGACTTACTGCGCCGTCTGAGCAACCAGCTCCCTGACGCCAACCTGCTGGATAGTGAAAGCCTCGGCTGGCCTGCCGATTGGCTGGAAGCTGCTGCTTTTGCCTGGCTGGCTCGCCAACGGCTACTGGAGCATCCCGGGAACTTGCCTACAGTAACCGGCGCAGCAGGCCCTAGAGTGCTGGGAGGAGTCTACGCCAGCTAACCATTGGCCCGAGGAGAGTAGCCTCTGGACACCCTCCTCGGGGCAGACCTCGGTTTACTTTGCCGACAGTCCTGTCTGTTCGGTAATATCCTATCGTTTCTCGACCTGTCCCTGGTCTCAGGGAAGCAGGCAAGCTTGACCAAAGGACACCCAGGCCGATGACCACCATGATCGCCGATGCTCTGACATCTGCCCGGCAGCGCCTCTCGCGCGCATTGCAGGATGCTGGACGCAACTCGGATGACGCGTCCCTGCTGGCAGTGAGCAAGACCAAGCCTGCCGAGCTGGTGCGTGAGGCCTGGCAGAATGGGCAACGCGAGTTCGGCGAGAACTACGTTCAGGAAGCGCTCGACAAGCAACAGCAGCTCAGTGATCTCGACGACATCATCTGGCATTTCATTGGCCCATTGCAGTCGAACAAGACTCGCGAGGTCGCCAATCATTTTCACTGGGTCCATAGCGTCAATCGCGAGAAGATCGCTCGCCGCCTCTCCGACCAGCGCGAGGATTCACTGGGCCCACTGCAGGTCTGTCTGCAGGTCAATATCAGCGGCGAGTCTTCCAAGTCAGGGGTGAGTCTTGACGAGCTGCCACAGCTGGCTGAACTGGTTACCTCGCTACCACGTCTGGAGCTGCGGGGCTTGATGGCGATCCCTGCTCCCTGCGACGATCCGCAGCGCCAACGTGAGCCCTTCGCTATCCTGCGTGGTGCACTGGAGCAGTTGCGCTCGACACTGCCGCACGCTCAACTCGACACACTGTCAATGGGCATGAGCGGTGATCTCGAAGCCGCAGTGTTCGAGGGTGCCACCATGGTTCGCCTGGGAACTGCTATCTTCGGCGCCCGCCACTAACAATTCGATCGCCACATGAAACTCGACCACCACAGGCAATCCGCCCGCCAACGGGCGCCGACGAACTGAAAGGAAAGGAGCCCAGCATGGCCAGCAACGTAACCTTCATTGGCGCCGGCAATATGGCCGGCGCGATCATGGCCGGCATGGTCCAGAGCGGCTACCCCGCCGCATCCATAACCGCCACAGCAACTCGTGAGTCGACACTCCAGCCTCTGCACGAAAAGTTGGGGATCAATACCAGTACCGATAATCTGGCCGCCATCGCCGTCGCCGATGTCGTTGTACTATCGGTCAAGCCCCAGATCATGCGCCAGGTCTGTGAGAGTCTCCGCGATACGATTCAAGGATCACGCCCGCTGATCATTTCCATCGCTGCCGGGCTTTCGGCGGAATCTCTGGAACATTGGCTGGGCGGTGACCTACCGGTGATCCGCTGTATGCCCAACACGCCTTCGCTGGTGGGGGCCGGTGCTTGCGGACTGTTTGCCAATGCCAATGTCAACGGCACGCAGCGCGAGCTGGCTACTCAACTGATGGAAAGCGTCGGCATTGCGGCCTGGGTCGAGGAGGAGTCGCTTATTGATGCTGTCACTGCAGTTTCAGGCAGTGCACCGGCCTACTTCTTCCTGATGTTCGAGGCCATGGAAGAAGCCGGTGTAAAGCTGGGGCTGGATGCAGAGACTGCACGACGGCTGGCCATGCAGACTGCCTTGGGTGCGGCCACCATGGCCCTGCACAGCGACAAGTCGCCAGCAGACCTTAAACGCAATGTAATGTCACCAGGCGGTACCACAGAAAGGGCAGTTGCCCATCTGGAACAGGCCGGGCTGCGTGACACTCTGGATGGGGCCATGCAGGCCTGCGCCAATCGGGCTCGCGAAATGTCTGCCGAACTCGGCAAGAGTTAATCAACGACGGAGGAGCCCACATGGGCAGTCACCTGGGAAACACCGGCCTCGACCTGGTCAACACGCTGGTCAATATCTACCTGTTCCTGATGATGCTGCGTTTTCTGCTACAGGCTTCACAGGCAGACTATTACAATCCTCTGAGCCAGTCAGTGGTGAAAATCACCCAGCCTGTCGTGCGTCCTTTCCAGAGCGTACTGGGTCCCGTGATGGGGCGCTTTGATCTCGCGACATTGGCCGCCGGATTTGTACTCAAGGTGCTGGTCATGGTGGCGCTACTGCAGCTGGCCGGTGCCGGCATGCCGCGTATCGACAGCCTGGCGATTGCAGGCGTCACCTTCCTGGCCAGCACCATCCTCGACATCTATTTCTACGCGCTGATCATCATGATCATCCTCAGTTGGGTGGCGCCGCGAGCCAGTCATCCCGGGGCATTGCTGGTCATGCAACTGGTGGAACCGATCATGTCACCGGTGCGTCGCATCATCCCACCGCTGGGTATGCTGGACCTGTCACCGATCGTGGTGTTCATCGGCATCAACCTGATCGATGGTATTGTGGTCGGATCGCTGATCCGCACGGTGGCCTCAGGTACACCAGCGCTACTGGCGGTATTTTGACACCTCTCAGGCCCATCGCCACCGAGAGCCAAGACAACATTCAATGACAACATTGAACTCTGACTGGACGAATACAGACTGATGCCCGAGCAGCCTCGCGATTCGGTTGGTCTGGTGAGGCCGCAGAAGGCCCACTTCGACGACCCTCTGCCCCTGGCCTGCGGCAGAACGTTGCCGGCCTATGACCTTGTCTATGAGACCTACGGCACGCTCAACGCCGAGCGCAGTAATGCCGTACTCATCTGTCATGCATTGTCCGGCCATCACCACGCCGCCGGCTACCACGACGAGGGTGATCGCAAACCTGGCTGGTGGGATGCGCATATCGGCCCGGGCAAGTCCATCGACACCGAGCGTTTCTTCGTTGTCTCACTCAACAACCTGGGGGGCTGTCACGGCTCCACCGGCCCATCGAGCATCAACCCCGAGAGCGGCCGCCTCTGGGGACCGGACTTCCCGATGGTGACAGTTGTCGATTGGGTCGACAGCCAGGCTCGCCTGGCGGACCACCTGGGGATCGAGCGTTTTGCTGCGGTGATCGGTGGCAGTCTTGGTGGCATGCAGGCACTGCAGTGGACGCTGTCCTATCCACAACGCGTTGCCAATGCTGCTGTCATCGCGGCGACACCCAAGCTGTCGGCACAGAATATCGCTTTCAACGAAGTGGCACGCCAGGCGATTCGCTCCGACACCGAGTTTCATGCTGGCCACTATGCCAATCACGACACTCTACCGCGCCAGGGGCTGAAACTGGCGCGCATGGTGGGGCATATCACCTACCTGTCCGAAGACGCGATGGGCACCAAGTTCGGCCGCGACCTGCGCAGTGATGACCTCAACTTCGGTTTTGGCGTCGAATTCCAGGTCGAGTCCTATCTGCGCTATCAAGGAGATACCTTTTCCAACTCCTTTGATGCCAATACCTATCTGTTGATGACCAAGGCGCTGGATTACTTCGACCCTGCAGCCGAGCACCAGGGCGATCTATCCATGGCGCTCGCGCCAGCCCAGTGTCCGTTCCTGGTGGTGAGCTTCACTACGGATTGGCGCTTCCCGCCATTGCGCTCACGCGAGTTGGTCAATGCACTGATTCGCGCAGGAAAATCCGTAAGCTATGCCAATATCGAGTCTCCTCATGGGCACGACGCTTTCTTGATGCCCGAGCCACGTTATCAGGACGTCTTTGCCGGCTTCATGCGCCGTGTTGCGGATGACCTTGGCCTGTCAGCCATATCGACCGAGGAAACCGCCCATGCGCTCTGATCTGACACTGATACATCAATGGGTGCCAGCCAACTCTCGCGTGCTCGATCTGGGTTGCGGCGACGGCACCCTGCTGCATTCTCTGGCCCGCGACAAGAACGTGCAGGGCTACGGGCTGGAAATCGACCCGGATGGCATCACCGCTTGCATCCGCAAGGGAGTCAGCGTTATCGAACAGAACCTCGACGAAGGCCTTGCCAACTTCGAGGATGACGCTTGTGACCTGGTGATCATGACCCAGGCGCTACAGGCACTGCGGCGCCCGGATCGTATGCTTGACGAGATGCTACGCGTAGCGAGGGAGTGCATCATTACCTTCCCCAACTTCGCCTACTGGCGGCACCGCGTACATTTAGGAATGCGCGGCTATATGCCAGTGTCGAAGTCACTGCCACACGCCTGGTACGATACACCCAATATCCACCTATCGACGTTCAATGACTTCGAGGCGTTATGCCGTGACAAGGGCCTGACCATTGTTGACCGGGCCGTAGGTATCAAGAATCACGAAGGGCGGCTGATGTCACGACTATGGCCGAACCTGTTTGGTGAAATCGCGATCTTTCGTGTCACTCGCCAGGACTGAGTACCGCACAGGAGAATGGTGGCAGATGCACGGCAGCAAACTTGAGAGGCACCAGCATGACATTCTTCCGCGGGCCTGATCCTGCAGTAACTGGTGTCACGTCACCGCAAGGCAGGAGGCGATGCCCATTGGCACGGGGTCTCCTCCCTGGCCTGCTACTGTTGTTGCTTGTCAGCGCCGCTGCTTCTGCCCAGCAGTCAGAGCGTGCAGGTTCCAGTGAGATCCATTACAACGCCATCGAGACGACCTTCATTCCAGAAGAAGTCTCCGCACGCCTCGGACTTGAGCGTGCCCCAGGGCTAGGCATGGTGACAATCAGCGTACTCAACGCCCATGGCGAGTCCCGCAATGTCGCGGTCAATGGCAATCTGAGTACATTGACGGGGTCACCGCAGCCACTGGCGTTTCGCCGTGTTCGCGAGGCCAGTGGAGGTGTCTCGTCGATTGCTACCTTTCCGATAGACTACACTGGTCCAATGCGCTTCCGTCTCGATGTGCAGCTGGAGCGCAATGCGGCTCCCCACTCTGTCAGCTTTATCCAGCGGTTCTATCGTGACGAATAATGCGTCAACAGCAGTCGTGTGCGCGGACCTGGCAGACGCGCTCAATGCCTGTGCCGACGGTACTCTGGCAGGGCTCAAGACCCTGGCTATGCAAGCCCTGCCCGGCCTGGTGGCGGTGACACAACAGTATGTCGAAGCGCACGAGGAAGTTGAAGATATCGTCCACGACACACTTTATCTTGCCTGGCAGAATGCCTGGCGTTTCGATGCAGCGGAGGAGCTACCGGGCCACTGGCTGATGCATATCCTTGGCAATCGTCTGAACAGCCAACTCAGCGCCCCATACCGCGAAGCCTTCGATCCCGAGGCATCCGGGTATAACCACCTGGAGCCTGTCGAACTACCGCCGCCGATGGAGCGCCATGAAACGCTGGCCACTCACCGGCTATGGAACCTTGCCGAATGCCTGACGCCCGGTAAGGTCAGCGATCGGTTGAGAACACGTCTGACCGAAGCATTCGAGGTGCTGTCAGTACAGTCTCAGATGCCACTGACGCCCAGCGGCGAAAACGCTGATCCCAGACTGTTTGACCCGATTCTGGCACCGCGCATGCGCCTGTCACGCCTTTCCCTACGTACCAAACAGCATGTCGACCAGTATGTAGTACAGCCGCTTGCCAACTCGATGCTGACCATCTGGATGCATCAGCTACCTGGCGCGCAACACATCGAACGATGGGGGCTCCCGCGGCATAGTGTTGAAGCGCGTTTCCAGCAGGCACTGGATATCGAAGTTACGCCCCGCGACCTGGTACGCAACATGAACTATCCGCGCTCCTTCCCCGACCGGCGAGTTCGGCATGGTATCAACAAACGACTGTTGTGGGACGGAGACTGGGATCAGCGCCTGGAGTACTTCCGTGCCAGTCGACGTATGCACTTCATCACCGATATCTGGGAACACCGTCGCAATCTATGCAACAGCCGCAGCTACCATCAATTGGCAGAGCGTCTTGCACACGGCAACCCAATCGCTTCGCACTCCGATGGCATCATGCTGGATCGCCCCGAACGGATCCATGCCTATCTGCGTCGATATGTGCTGTATATGGAGTCAATGGCCTGCTTTGGTTTCGACAACCAGCTGGGAAAGGACCCACTGGCTGCAGCGGTCGACCGCAACGGCGGGCTGGTAAAGATCAACAAGGGACTACACCGCCTGGCCATGGCTCAGGTGTTGGGTATACCGCGCATCACCATTCGTGTACGCGGCATCCACCATCTCTGGTGGCAACAGGTCACCGCCGGCACGACTGGCATCGCGGCCATGGAACGCATGCTCGCAGCCCTGCCGAATTGCCCCCCCTCTCGCTAGACTCTCGCTGGATCACCCAGCAAGGAACACCAGCCACCTCAGGCACCATCGGGAATCTGTACAGCTAGTTCAGGACCCATACGGATGCGGGCCGGAGCGGATGCGGCATCACGGTCGACCTCGATACCACAGGCCATCACTTCAACCCCCTGGCCCACTACTCGCGCCAGCGTTTCGCTATAGGCAGGGTCGATGTGTGCGGCGGGCGCTACATCGGCAATGCCTTCGTGGGCAACCAGAAACAGCAGCACTGCTCGATTACCTTGCGCGACCAATTCGGCAAGACACTCCAGGTGCTTGCGACCACGCACGCTTACCGCATCAGGGAAATAGCCGTGACCATCGGCCTCACGTAACGTGACCTGCTTGACCTCCACGTAGCAACGTCCGCGATCCTCATCTTCCAGGCAGAAGTCGAGTCGCGACTCTCCAGCCTTCACTTCACGCGCCAGACGTGCATAGCCTCGCAACGCCTCCGGCGCCCGTGCGCCACCCAATGCTTCCTCGACAATGCGATTGGCGCGCCCGGTATGCACCGAGGCCAACGCAAGGCTGCCATCCGGCTGCTCCAGCTCGACCAACTCCCAGGTCCACTGGAGCTTGCGGGCCGGGTTATCACTGGCCGCCAACCATACCCGGCTGCCCGGCACATTCACGGCACGCATTGAACCGGTATTGGGGCAGTGCGCCACCACCTCACGTCCATCATCCAGGCGGACATCGGCGAAGAAACGCTTGTAGCGCTGCAGCAGGGTACCGCTGACCAGTTGTGGATAATCCATGCTGTAACTTACCCCTGCTCGGCGATAAAGCGCTGCAGACGCTCGAGGGCTTCCTCGAGGCGCGGCACCGAAGTGGTGAAGGCTATGCGAACATGATGCTCGCCCCCCTGAACAGCAAAATCGGTCCCCGGGGTAATCGCCACATTGTGCTGCTCCAGCAATCGGCGGCAGAAGACTTCGCTGTCGGTGCTCAGAGCCGAGATATCCAACCACACATAGAAGGCTCCCTGAGGCGCCAGAGTTGGAGCAAGCCCTAGCCTTGCAAGGCCTTCGAGCAAGGCATTGCGACGCGCCTCCAGCTCCTTGCGGCGAGCCTCGAGTAACTCTCGACACTCCGGGGTGAACGCCGCCAGCGCAGCGTACTGGGCCGGAGTCGACGGCGCCAGGAACATGTTCTGTGCCAGGCGCGTCAATGGCTCCACAGCCTCCTCAGGGGCCAATAGCCAGCCCAGCCGCCAACCCGTCATGCCGAAGTACTTGGAGAAACTGTTGACGACAAAGGCGCTATCGCTCATCGAAGCCACCGACAGCGGCGCCATACCAAAGTTGAGTCCCTGGTAGATCTCATCGACCAGCAGATGCCCACCTCGCGCCTTGACGCTGTTGACCACCTTACCCAACTCATCAGCCGCGAGAACGTGCCCGGTAGGGTTGGAAGGAGAGGCCAGCATCGCCAGGCGTGTGTCATCCTGCCAATGCTGCTCGATCAGTTCGGCGGTGAGCTGCCAACCACTTTCCGCGCTGACCGACACCGCATCCACACTGGCACCCGCCAGCGCCATGAAATGGCGATTGCATGGGTAATTGGGATCGGCCATCAACACGCGATCCCCCGCGCCCACCAGCAATTGACTGGCCAGCATCAGGGCGCCAGAGGCTCCCGGAGTCACAATGATGCGCTGCGGATCAACCTCGGCGGAGAAATGCTGGCGATAGTGACCGGCGATGGCCTCACGCAGAGGAGCAATCCCGGTGGCGGGAGTGTAACGTGTCCGGCCTTGAGCGAGCGCCTGTTGAGCTGCCGCAACAACAGAAGGCGGCGAGGCAAAGTCTGGTTCGCCCACCTCAAGATGGATCACATCATGGCCCTCGGATTCGCGCTGCTGGGCCATTTCCAGCAAGCTCATGACACGAAAGGGGGCAACGCCCTCCACTCTTGCATTCCAGGCCATCACCTTCTCCAGAGACGGATGATATAAATCAATATAACCAACACCTTAACGTATTCTACTACCCCCGACACCGGGTAACCTTCCAAGCTAAGACTTTTGTGGGGTTAACGTAGACAAGACGCACATAGGTATTGCATTACGGCTAAAATTTCGCTAAACAAGCTTCCCTTTGGCGTGAGATACCTTGGCCTTGTGTGGGGTATTGATCAGCAGTCACTAAAGTAATGAGGCAGTCCCATGCCAGTAGCAGAAAAGAAGCCGGAAGCGCCCCGGAAATTCACCCCGTATGAACCGGCTGTGGGTGAAGAATACATGAACGAGAAGCAGCTTGAGCACTTCCGGCAGATCCTGCTGGGCTGGAAGCAGGAGCTGATGGAGGAAGTCGATCGCACCGTTCGCCACCTCCAGGAAGAAGCCAATAACTATGCTGACCCGGCTGACCGGGCCACTCAGGAAGAAGGTTTCAGTCTTGAGCTGCGCACACGCGACCGCGAGCGCAAGCTGCTGAAGAAGATCAACGAGACCCTCGAGATGATCGACGAGGACGACTACGGCTTCTGTGAAGCCTGCGGCGTGGAAATCGGTATCCGCCGCCTCGAAGCTCGCCCAACCGCCACCCTGTGTGTGGACTGCAAGACCCTTGCTGAACTCAAGGAAAAGCAACTGGGCGGCTGATCACCGTCATCAGGTAACCCACCTGACCGCACTGCACTTCACGGGCACCCCTGGGTGCCCGTTTGCGACTTCAGGAGACACCGCACCACAATGACCGTGCCCCACGGCCGCTTTGCCCCGACTCCCTCCGGCCCTCTGCACGCAGGGTCTCTGCTTGCCGCACTGGCCAGCTACCTGGATGCACGTAGTGCAGGCGGCCGTTGGAGTGTGCGCATCGAGGATGTGGACCCCCCACGCTGCCCAAAAGGCACCAGCGCGACCATCCTCCGCCAGCTTGAAGCCTTTGGCCTGCACTGGGATGGTGAAGTCAGCTATCAAAGCCTTCATCACGACGCCTATCAGGCCGCACTGCAGCGTCTGGTCGACCGGGGCCTCGCCTATCCCTGCAGTTGCTCACGCAAGGACTGGAACGAGTACGCTGTCTACCCGGGTTGGTGCCGTAAAGGAGTGTGCCGCCCGGAATCGCCTGTCGCCTGGCGCCTGCGCAGCGACCTGGGGCCCCGTCCGGTCATCTGGCACGACCGTGTTCATGGTCCGCAGCGTCATGATCCAGCAGCGCTGGGTGATGTGGTGCTGAAACGCAAGGATGCATTATGGGCCTATCAGTTGGCCGTGGTAGTGGATGATGCCGGCCAGAGCATCACCGATGTGGTACGCGGTACCGACCTGCTGGATAACACTCCCTGGCAGATTCAACTGCAACAGGCGCTTGGTTATGCCACACCGCGCTATCTGCATTTGCCGCTGGTGATGGGGGGCGATGGTCAGAAGTTGTCAAAACAGAATCTG
The DNA here is from genome assembly GCF_001431725.1 of Halomonas huangheensis. Classification (NCBI taxonomy): domain Bacteria; kingdom Pseudomonadati; phylum Pseudomonadota; class Gammaproteobacteria; order Oceanospirillales; family Halomonadaceae; genus Halomonas; species Halomonas huangheensis. Next base: position 4,433,653 of record NZ_CP013106.1, read on the forward strand.
GCCAAACCGCTACCGACCGACCCCGCCGCGATTCGTAACATGCTTCATGCGGCACTTCAGGCACTTGGCCAGACGCCAGCAGCCGAACTGCTGGGTGCCGAGGTTGGTGTCCAACTCAGGGAAGCCATTCGCTACTGGAATCCTCTTGCAGTGACCACGACGCCCTTGAGTCCAGCGCAGTTGGGCATTGAGGAGCCGCCAGAATCCGTCAGCGTCCAATCACCTGGGTCTTGTGACTGAACTGCAGGCATGACTGGCCTAACCCATCGTTGCAGAGCATCATGGCAATATCGAGGGAGCGGCCAGGGGCACGGAGTGACGCCGCCACCAGATACAACCGGGGGCAAGATGTCTGTTCACACCAGTCGAATACTGATTGTTGATGATGACCCCATCAGTCGTAGCAACATAAAACGTCTGCTGGAGCGCCACGAACATGACGTGGTGGAAGCGGACTGCGTGGATGAGGCTAGCCAGCATGACCTCGATAGCTTCGACCTGGTTATCAGTGACCTGAGCCTACCCGACGAGCCCGGCACTGTGCTGGTGCAGCTCGCCCGCCCCATACCGGTATTGATCACCACCAGCCATGCCAGCATGCGTTCGGCGGTCGATGCCCTGAAGCTTGGCGCTGTGGACTATGTGGCCAAGCCTCCTGACCCGGATGAACTACTGGAAACGGTGTCACGCATACTCCATCAACAGGCCGCCCGCCATAGCAAACCACCCGCAATCGCCGATGACGGTGGCAGCCGTCGCACCATGATTGGCAATTGCCCAGCCATGCAGGTGGTCTATACCCGCATTCGCAAGACCGCCCCGGCAAATGTCACCGTCCTCATCCAGGGAGAATCCGGGACCGGCAAGGAACTGGTGGCCAAAGCGCTGCATCAGCAAAGCGGACGCGCTCATCGTTCGCTGATCTGCGTCAACTGTGCCGCCATCCCGGAAACCTTGATCGAGTCCGAACTCTTCGGCCACGAGAGAGGGGCATTCACAGGTGCAACCACCACCCGTACCGGTCTTGTAGAAGCTGCGGATGGCGGCACCCTGTTTCTCGATGAAATCGGCGAACTTCCACTGGACGCCCAGGCCCGGCTGCTGCGCGTACTACAGGAAGGTGAGATTCGGCGCATAGGCTCAGTGGATACCCGCCACGTGGACGTACGTCTGATCGCTGCCACACATCGTGACCTACGAGCCTTATCACGCAGTGGCGAGTTTCGACTCGATCTCTACTACCGCCTCAATGTCATGCAGATCGACCTGCCACCGCTGCGCGAGCGGGATGAAGACATTCTTGAGATTGCTGATGTGCTGCTGCAGAAGGCCTGCCAGCGTCATGGCCGCGAACAGTTACAGTTGTCCAGAGCCACCCGCCAGCACATTCGCGACTATCCATGGCCCGGCAACGTCCGTGAACTGGAGAATGCACTGGAGCGCGGCGTGATTCTTGCTGAAGGCCACCTGATTCACCCAGACGATCTGGGTATCAGTCCAGCTCCTGCGTCACGTATCATCCCGTCTGCGACAGGCATGGCCAGCAGCAACGAGCCAGCGCGCGACAATGACAACGAAGAAGACCTCTCACTCGAAGACTACTTCCAGCATTTCGTGCTTGAGCATCAGGATCAGATGAGTGAAACAGAACTGGCACACAAGCTTGGCATCTCGCGCAAGTGCTTGTGGGAAAGGCGTCAACGTCTTGGGATACCGAGGCGCAAGCCACCGCGTCGCAACACGCAATAGCCGCTCCCCGCCAACGTCTCGGCAATACTCAATACGCCTGATGGGCGGCTCGATCGCAGTTCCCTGCCAGAGATCCGCCCCCGAAAACTCCCCCTCCTTTGGTTCATACGACCATGGTGCAAGTGCCTGTAATCCGAAATACAGGCATTGTAGGCCCTGCACGCCAGCTCCCTGTCTTGCACCAGTTGTTACCATCTCACACAGCCGGTGCTCCAGATTGGGTAGCAAGAGGTAACACAAATGCCCCGGCTGCTTGCTTCACCCCAAACACAACGAGGCAAGCAGCTGAAATAAAAGAAAAAAATCAAAGTAGGCACGAGAACTGCAGTTAGTCTTGGCAAGAACAACAAATTCCGGAGATCGCGGGCAGTCAACAACAACAATATCTGATAACCGCGATCAGACCTGACTGAACAACAAGAACAAGAACAGTGCAGGTCACATGACTGCACACCCAGCGCCGACAACAACAATAAGCGGCAGGTGTGGCTCCTTCGTCGAACAATAACAATACGACGAAGCCGGTGTACCAGGACGCGACGCGCCAGAAGCGACCGACCAACAACATCAACAAGGTCGCTGGAGCGCACTCCCGGCAACAATGCCAATAATCCGGGAGGAGGCATGTTACCCCATGCCGTCGTGGTTGGATTATTGTTTTGAATACGAGACGGTCGCCCTCAGAAGCGCCAATAAAGACAAGAACACCGCTTGCCTGATCTCTCTTGGTGACTGTGGTGCGTATTCAAGGCGATGCGCCATCACGAAGAAGAATCAGCAGCACGGACGCTGCAACCTGCTTTGACGGGGGAGGCCAGAATTGGTCTCCCCCTTCTCATGTCTGGCTCTTTCATGAGACCTTCTATCCGGATGCGCTTTGCAAGGCGTAAGGCGTCCGCTACACTCATCACCTTTCCGTAGCCGCGAGTCGATATCGCCGCATGATCAAAGGATTTACCCGCTTTCTACAAAGCCCCAGCGAGCACTTTCGTTCTCTGTTCGGGCCGCAGGAAGCAGCAGCTGGCCCTCCGACACCTCGCGTCATTCATCGCGACGAACACCCGATATCGCGCAGTCAGTTCAGTGACGCTGCGCTCAAGGTACTGTATCGCCTGCACAATTCTGGCTATGATGCTTTTCTGGTGGGTGGCTGTTTGCGCGACTCCCTGCTGGGCATGACGCCCAAGGATTTTGATGTCGCCACCAATGCCACCCCCGAACAGGTCAAGCAGCTGTTTCGCAATTCACGAATCATCGGACGTCGTTTCCGCATTGTTCACGTGCGCTTCGGTCGTGAAGTGATCGAGGTCACCACCTTCCGTGGCAAACCCAGCGACGATCATGCTGACCATATTGCCGCTCAGTCCGATGCCGGCCTGCTGCTGCGCGACAACGTGTGGGGCAATATCGAGGAAGATGCGCTTCGTCGGGACTTCACCATCAATGCGCTGTACTACAGCATTGCCGACTTCAGCATTCATGACTTTGCCGGCGGCCTCGACGATATCGAGTCGCGGACCCTGCGCCTGATCGGTGATCCGGCAACTCGCTACAGGGAAGACCCGGTACGCATGCTGCGGGCGATTCGCTTCGCCGCCAAGCTGGACTTCAATCTCGCGCCGGCAACCGAAGCACCGATTCACGATCTCGCACCACTGCTGCTGCAGATTCCACCAGCACGCCTGTTCGATGAACTGCTCAAGCTGTTCCTCTCCGGTGACGGTCTGGCAACCTACCGACTGCTGCGTGAGTACGGCCTGTTTGCCATGCTGTTTCCGGAAGCTGACGAGTGTATCGATGAACTGCCCTGGTTCGAGAGCCTCATCGAGCAGGCGCTGACCAGTACCGACCAACGCATTCGTGACGACCGCCCCGTGACTCCGGCATTCCTGCTGGCCGCGTTCATGTGGGGACCAGTACAACGCCGTCAAGCCGATATCGAGGCCGATGGCATGCCTTCGGTACCTGCGCTGCAAGCCGCCGCACAGCAGGTGATCAGCCGCGAGCTGAAGCATGTTTCGATTCCCAAACGCTTCAGCATGCCGATGCGCGATATCTGGGATCTGCAGCAGCGTCTTCCGCAGCGCCGCGGAAAACGCGCTTTCCAGACACGGGAACACCCCCGTTTTCGTGCCGCCTATGATTTTCTGTTGCTGCGCGAGGCCGCTGGAGAGCTCGAACCGGGCTTGGGTGACTGGTGGACCGCCTTCCAGCAGGCCGATGATCATGAGCAACGTCGCCTACTGGGAAAAGTCGGCGTAGACCCAGCCAGTAGTCCTGGCCCACGCAAGCGACGCAGGCGTCGGCGCAAGCCTCGCTCGGACTCTTCAACACCACCGAGCTCAGAATAATCCGTCGTGAATCGCCAGCCATGAGCAACCCGCCATGACCGAAGCACGTGCCTGGATCGGGTTGGGCAGTAACCTCTGCTCACCCCACCAGCAAATCCTCGATGCGTTGGCAGAGCTGGACCAGTTGCCCTTATGCCGGCTCGAAATCGCCTCACAACGCTATATCACTCGACCCGTCGGCCCTCAGGACCAGCCGGATTTCGTCAACGCGGTAGCACAGGTTCATACTCGACTGTCGCCACTGGCTCTGCTGGATCAGCTCCAGGCCCTGGAGCAGCGCCATCGACGCGTGCGCCAACGTCATTGGGGACCACGCACCCTCGACCTTGACCTATTGTTGTTCGAGAATCAGGACTGGCATCATCCGCGCTTGACGCTTCCCCACCCTCACATGCACCAGCGCGCCTTTGTGATATTGCCACTGTCCGAGATAGCACCTGAACTTGAGTTGCCGAATGGGCGCCGCGTTGCGGCATTGGCAGCCGAACTCGCCAGGGACCTGGCCAATGACGAGGTACGTCCGGTAACGACCTGAGCGCAGCCAGCGCGACAGGTGCTACCTATCGACACACTTTCATTGATCAGTAACAATCCGTGGTAACAACTTTTCCAATAACACCGTTTTTCGGTAACACCGCCTTCTGTAACACCTGGCGGCGGGCACCATGCCTGCCACACCGTTCAGGAGCAGGAACACGCCATGACCTCCGTAACCTTGAGTTCGCTGAGAGCTCGCAAACAAGCCGGTGACGCATTCAGTTGCCTGACGGCCTACGACGCTTCCTTTGCCGCTGCGGCCGGCCGTGCCGGCATCGATGTACTGCTGGTCGGAGATTCGCTGGGTATGGTCCTGCAAGGCCATGACAGCACCCTACCGGTGACGATCGATGACATCGTCTATCACACCCGTTGCGTGGCACGTGGCAAGGGCGACAGCCTGCTGATGGTTGATCTGCCCTTCATGGGCAATCCGAGTCGCGAGAAGCTGCTCGAGAACGCCGCCGAACTGATGCGAGCCGGTGCCGAACTGGTCAAGGTTGAAGGTGAAGGCTGGATGGCCGACGACATTCGTGAGCTGACTCGCCGTGGCGTACCAATCTGCGCCCATCTCGGCCTCACACCGCAGACTGTCCACCAATTGGGAGGCTACAAGGTACAGGGCCGTGAGTCCGAAGCCGCACAGCGCATCATCGATGACGCCCAATTGCTGGTTGAAGCCGGCGCTTCCGTCATTCTACTCGAATGTGTACCTGCCTCCCTCGGCAAGGCAGTAACCGAGGCTCTGGACGTTCCGGTCATCGGTATCGGTGCCGGCCCCGACACCGATGGTCAGATTCTGGTCATGCACGATGTGCTCGGTGTCACGCATGGACGCACTCCTCGCTTCGTGAAGAACTTCCTCGAAGGTGCCGACGGCATCACTGATGCGTTTCACCGCTATCACGAGGATGTACTCGCCCGGCGCTTCCCTGCTGCCGAACACTGCTTCCAGGACTGACCCATGAATATCCACGCCAGTATTCAGGACCTGCGTGAGGCATTACTGCCCCACCGCCGTGCCGGACGCCGCATCGGGTTGGTGCCCACCATGGGCAACTTGCATCGTGGCCACCTGGCATTGGTGGAAGCTGCACGTGCCCAGTGCGATGTGGTGGTCACCTCGATCTTCGTCAACCCGCTGCAGTTCGGGCCCAACGAGGATCTCGACAACTATCCGCGAACCCTCGATGACGACCTGACCAAACTGCGCGAGGGCGGTTGCGATCTAGTGTTCACCCCAACACCGGCCCTCATGTACCCACGCGGCATGGCAAATCAGACCCTGGTACAGGTTCCCGAAGTCAGCGAAGGCCTTTGCGGGGGCTCGCGTCCGGGCCACTTCGACGGCGTCTCGACGGTGGTGAACATGCTGTTCAACATCGTCCAGCCCGACGTTGCCTGTTTCGGCGAGAAGGATTATCAGCAGCTGGCAGTGATTCGTCGCATGGTCCAGGACTTGCACCTGCCCATCGATATTCTGGGCGTGCCCACGGTACGCGAGGCTTCCGGCCTGGCCCTGTCGTCGCGTAATGGTTATCTGAGTGATGAACAACGCGCCACTGCCGCTCGTCTGCAGGGTACTCTGGCGGAACTGCGTACGGCACTGGAAGCCGGTGCCGATATCGATACGCAACTGCATCAAGGTCTGGAGAGTCTGCGTCGCGCCGGTTTCGAGCCTGACTATCTGGAACTACGTGCCCTTGATCTGAGTAACGTCACGGCGACCACTCATGATGCCATTCTGCTCGCTGCTGCACGACTCGGTACCACACGCCTGATCGACAACCTGGCACTGACGCTTGCGCGCTGAGCGTGGCGTCATTGAGGAGATAACGATGGCTTCGCTCAAGGATCAACTCAGTGGCCTGGTATATTCCACTGAACATGGCGATATCTGTCCCGAATGTCGCGAGCCGCGCGATGCCTGTATTTGTGCCGAGCACGCCGATGCCGAACGCCTCGCCAGCCTCGACGGCATCGTGCGTATCCGGCGCGAAACCAGTGGACGCAAGGGCAAAGGGGTCACAA